>CAYWYJ010000004.1:0-63767 GCA_964462635.1 uncultured Planctomycetales bacterium | reverse complement strand
CGTGGGCCCTCCAACACATCGAGGCCCACCGGGCGGCGCTGATCCTCCTGCTGGAACCGATCCTCAACCCGATCTGGACTTACCTCCTGGTCGGCGAGACTCCCCCCGCGGCCACGCTCCTCGGCGGCCCGCTCATTCTCGCGGGTGTGACCGGCTGGCTCGTACTCACTTGGCGGCGGGAGCTATGCCAACGGGCGGCCGGCGGCGCGCGTTGCGGCCCCGCGGCGGGGGCCTACAATGCCGCGACTCGGGCCGGGCGGCGGTCCGGGGTGTGACCCCGCGCGGGCGGGTAGACTGCCCTGCCCAAACGTGGCGGCTTCACCGCGAGGGTGACCCCCGCGCCAGGGCGGGTATACTCACGCGACGCCCCCGGTCCCCCGACGGACCCCGGGCCCGCAGGAAAGCATGGAAACCGACGGTCGCCGAATCTTCGTGGCCATGTTCGTGGCCCTGGGCGTGTTCCTCGCGTACCAGGTCATCATCAACCGCGTTTTTCCGCCGCGCGAGCCCCCGCCGACGGCCACGGCCCCGGCGGAGCCGGCCGCCACGCCAGCGGGCACGCCGCCCGCGACCGGCGGGCCGGCCGCCACCGCCCCGGTGCCCGGCATACCCCCGACGACGACGGTCACGACCACGCCGGCGCGGGCGTATGCCTTCACCGCCGGCCCGGACTCCGAGCCGATCGAGCTCGGCGGACAGGCGGATGACGCGTTGCGAATCCGGCTCAACCCGCGCGGGGCGGGGCTGGCGACGATCGAGTTCACGTCGCGCGACGCGAAGGGCCGCATCCGGTTCCGGAAGGCGACCGGCAGCGAGGAGCCGTATCAGCTCCTGACCCCCGTGGACGACGGCGAGCGGACCTACTACTCGTTCGCCACCTATCGCTTGTGGATTGAGGAGCGCGACGGCCAACCGTGGAACCAGAGTTGGCCACTGAACGATCTGCCGTGGATCGTGCAGGGACATTCCGACGAGCAGGCGACGTTCACCACCACGCTCGGCGCCGGCCCCGAGGGGGAGCAGTTGGTGCGGCTGACCAAGACGTACACACTGCGGCCCGGCAAGCCGGTGTTCGACCTCGACCTGCGAATGGAGAACGTCGGCGCCTCGACCCTGAAGGTCCGCCTGGAACAGGACGGACCGCTCGGCATCCGGCAGGAGAACCCGCAGTACGACATGCGCCGCCTGCTCGTGGCCCAATACGCCGGCGGCAGCGTCGAGCTCGGCAAGGGCCGCCAATTCGCCGAGCTCCAGAAGGCCACCCTCGACCCGAACGCGGGTTCCGTCCCGCTGCTGCGTGCCGACCGCGGCCCGCTGCTGTGGACCGCGCTGGCCAACAAGTACTTCGGCGTCTACACGCGGCCGGTGCCGCGCGGCGAGCCCGGGGCCGCCGCCGGCCAGACCGCGAGTCCGCCGCTTCAGGACTGGTTGATCGGCGCGGTCGGGCTGGTGGTGCACCCGCACGCGGTGGCGTTGCCGGGCGACCTGCTGACGCACGGTGATCTGGTCGCGCGGCTGGCGACGCGGCCGGCCAACCTGTCCGCCGGCGAGCAGACGAGTTACCGCTTCGAGGTCTACGCCGGTCCTAAGGACGCCGCGCACGTCGGGCAGGCGGACCCGGCGTACGCCGACAAGACCCGGCTGTACTATCAGCTCGCGCAGTCGGCCGACACGCGCTGCGCCTGCACCTTCCTGTGGCTCGAAGAGCTGATGGTCTGGCTGCTGGGCAAGATCTTCGTGGCGGTGCGCAACTACGGCGTGGCGATCATCATCCTGGTCATCATCATCCGCTCGCTGCTGCACCCGCTGTCCGTCTTTCAGCAGAAGTCGATGTTCCGGATGCAGGAGGCGATGGGGCGGGTGCAGCCGAAGATGGACGCGATCAAGGAGAAGTTCGCCAACGACAAGGTCCGCCAGAACCAGGAGATGATGAAGCTGTTCGCGGAAGAAGGGGTCAACCCCGCGGCCAACTTCGTCGCGTTCCTGCCGCTGTTCCTGCAGATGCCGATCCTGGTGGCCCTGTGGACGGCCCTCAATACGGACATTCACCTGCGGCACGCCCCGTTCGACGGCTGGTGGATCGTCGATCTGTCCGCGCCGGACGCATTCCTGACGTTCGATCCGCCGATCACCATCCCCATTCTCGGCTGGCTGCCGCTGATCGGAAGCTGGTTCTCCGGCGTCACGTCGCTGAACCTGCTGCCGATCGTGATGGGCGTGAGCATGTGGCTCCAGCAGAAGTACATGCCCAAGCCGCACCTCAAGCAGAAGCAGGAGACCGCGGCCCAGAGCCCGGAGCCGAAGAAGCGCGGCGGCCTCAGCCCGCAGGACCAGCTCCGCCAGCAGCAGATGATGGCGTACATGATGGCGGTCCTGTTCCCGCTCATGTTTTACAAGATGCCGTCGGGGCTGAACCTGTACTGGCTCTCGACGAACATCTTCGGCATCTGCGAGTCGCTCATCATTCGCCGGCAGATTGAGCGGGAGCGCAAGCGGCGCGAGCTGGAGGGCCCGCCGCCGCCCCGATCGAAGCAGCCGGGGCTGGTCGGCCGGTTCTTCAAGCACATTGCCAGTCAGGCGGAGGAGCTCCAGCGCAAGGCCGACGCGATTTCGCGCGACGAGGGTCGCCGCAAAGACCGCCGGGGGTCGTGATGAAGCCGCCGGCTGTCGATCCGCGTGACCCGGCCGCCGGGCCGGCGTTGCGCCAGTGGGCCGAGGAAGCGGCCCGGATCGGCGGACGCGTCGCCCGCGAGTGGTTCGGGGCGACCCTCCGTGTGCGGCTCAAGGCCGACCGCAGCGAGGTCACCGACGCGGACGAAGCCGCGCAGGCGGCAATCGTGGACCACCTGCGTCGCGAGCGCCCGGACGACGCGCTTCTCACGGAAGAAACGCTGCGGCCCGAGCCCGGTTCGCGGAGCGCACCCGCGCCGAGCGCCGACAGGCTGTGCTGGGTCATCGACCCCATCGACGGCACGCGCAACTTCATTCGCGGCGTCCCGCTGTTTGCCTGCTCGGTGGCGGCGATGATCGCCGGCGAACCGGTCGCCGGCGCGATCTACGATCCCGTGCGGGATGAGCTGATCTCCGCCAGTCGCGGCGGTCCGTTGCTGCTCAACAATCAGCCGCAGAAGCCGCTCCCGTCAGGCGGCACCGGCTCTCAGCCGGTGGGCCCGGGGCCCGCCGGTCGCGCCCCCCGCCCGGTCGTCGGTCTGCCGTCAATGCCCGTCGGCTCCGTCGCCGAGCAGGCGCACCAGTGGCTCGACCGCTACGTCTGCCGCTGCCTCGGCTCGACGGCCCTGCACCTGGCCTACGTTGCGCTCGGCCGACTGGAGGCCATGCTGGCCGACAACGCCCGCTTGTGGGACATCGCGGCCGGTGTCGTCCTGGTGCGGGCGGCCGGCGGCGACGCGAGCGCTTCGGACGGGCAACCGCTATTCCCCCTGGACGTGGCCGCGTATCACGGTGAGGAGATGCCGATTGTGGCCGCCGGCCCGCGGCTGCATGATCGCCTCGCCTCGCTCTGATCGCCCTCCCGCCCGCGCGTGCCCCCGCTGGCCATATCGGCGTGCGCAGTGTTACGCCAACCGTACCGCAAGGCCCTGCCTTGCGACTGCGGCAAGGCGGAACCTTACCGTACAACCCGCGGCGCGGATTCGCGCGCGCTGGCTTGGCTCGTCAGGGCGGTTCGTGGTACGGCTGCCGCGCCGCGTAGAGCTGCCCCCGCGCGCGGATCGCCTCGGCCAACTGCGTCTGTCCGGCGCCGGCCGCCAGGTCGGCCGCGCGTGTCGCCGTGCTGACCGCTTCGTCGAAGCGCCCCGCTTCCGCCAGGGCCGCCGCCAGCGTGTCCAGTAATCCGGGGTGCGGCTGGCCGGCAGCCTCACATGCGGTGGAGGCCAAGCGAAGGGCTTCGGCCCCGTTGCGAACATCGGCCTTGGGGCATGTCGCCAGCAGCCACGCAAGATCATTGGCCAGGCGGATGTCCGCCGGCCAATGACGCAGCCCGTCGCGTAGCGTGGCGGCGGCCACCTCGTAATCGCCCCGCCGCGCCAGGAGATGTGCCAGTTCCGAACACGCCCGCACATGCTTGGGCTCGAGGCGCAGGGCCCTTCTGAACGCCTCGACCGCTTCCGCTGCGTCGCCGCGTCGCACATGCGTCTGGCCAAGGTTGTACCACGCCACCGCGGAATCCGGGTTCAACTCGACCGCGCGCCGGAAGTGCTCCGCCGCCTCGTCGACGCGCCCCTGCTCGGCCAATGTGTTGCCCAGGTTGACGTGCGCGTCGGAGTCGTGAGGGTTGATCGCCACCACCCGGCGGAAGTGCTCGGCGGCCTCGGCCGGGTGGCCGCGCAGCGCCAGACTGATCCCCGCGAACGTGTGTGCGCGGACCGAGTCCGGGTTGAGTTGCAGCGCCCGCCGTGCCTCGGTCGACGCTTCGTCGTGGCGTCCCTGAAGACGGAGCAGCTCGGCCAGATCCAGGCGCACGTCCTCCAGGTCCGGCCGTTGCTCAAGAGCGGCTCGGTAGCGGCGTTCGGCGTCGCCCAAGTCCCCCCGGGCGACGGCCGCCGTTGCCAGGCTGTACTCGAAGAGCGGTTGCTGCCGAGCGAGCGCGTCAAAGCCCGTCGCGGCGTTCACCGCGGTGAGCCCGCCGGATAATGCTACGCCGGTGGCGGCGGCGATAGTCCAACGTGACCGCCAGCCGTGTCGGACCGCCTGCGACAGCGTCCACGCCGCGGCGACCGCCAGCACGGGGACCGCCGGCAGCCGGTAGCGCGGGGAGTAGCGAAACACCACGACCGTCACGACCACGATCACGAACAGGAGCACTGCGGGCAGGTGCTCGCGCGGCCGCCGGAGCCAGACCCCCAGGGCCACCAGTGCCGGCGGAATCAGCCACGCCGTGTGCAGCGGCGTCAGCCACAGCCGCGGCAGCAGGCCCGCGGCCCGCTCGGCCGTGGGCATGTAGATGTCGGCGAAGTGGCGGCCGGTGAGGAACCAGTACAACTTGGCGGCGAAGAGGCGGGCCGTGCGCGCGGGGTCTTCACGCCACCACGCCAGGACCTCGTCGCGGTACTGCCGGTCAATCTCGCCCCAGGTGCCCTCGCGGCCGTGCCGGCGGCGGAAGTCCGCGCGGGCCGACGCGAACAGGGCTTCGCGGTCGGTCGAGGTGCCCGGGACCATGATGATGACGCCGGCGGCGCCGGGGCCGTTCCCCTGGCGCAAGGTCAGCCCGCTGACCGCTTGGATGGTGAAGAACTCGCCGCTGACACGGTAGTTGTGGATGGTTGCCGGAGCGATGACCGCCGCCCCTGCCGCCGCGACCGCCGCCGCCCGCGGCAGGCCGGCGCGCAGCGGCCGGGTGTTCCACGCCCACCACAGCGCGACGACGGGCAGCGCGAGCATGGCCGACGGCCACGCCAGGGCCAGGAGCCCCACGAGCGCTCCAGCGAACACGCCTTGCCCAAAGGTCCACCGCCCCTGGACCCGGACCAGCGCCGCCCAGGCCAGGGACACGAGCAGCAGTTGCAGCGTGCCGGGCAGGACGCGGAGCGTGAACGACGCCGGCTCCAGCAGCACGACATAGATCGCCGCAGCGAGCCACCCGACGAGGGGGCTGAACAGCCGGCGCGCGAGCCCGCCAATGACCACGGCCGTGACGGCATCGAGCAGGGCCTGCCCGTAATAGACGATCGGGAGCCCGCCGCCCGCGGCCCGCAGCAGCCCCAGCAGATACGGGTACAGCGGCGCGGAGAAGAAGGGGTGCCCGTCGCTCCATTGCCCCGCCGCGATCCGCCCCGCCCAGTTCCAGTACGTCAGCGCGTCGACGCGCAGGAACTCCGCCAGCGGATTGCGGGCGAGGTACTGGGCCACGAGCAGGACGCGCAGGACGCCGCCCGCGAAGCCGATGACCAGCAGCAGACCCCAGAATCGCCCGGCGTGACGTGGCTTTTCCGCCGGCGCGTCGGCGGCGGAGACGACCGTACGCGGAGTCTGTCGCTGGGTACCCATTGGGGCATTGTACGTGAGGGACCGGCGTGACGCCTACGCCCGTGCGGCATTGACGGTCCCCCGCGGGCCGCGTTAGCATGATGTTTTGACGTGGCCCATACCTGGAGAACCCATGCGGGCACTGATCACCGGAGCGAGCGGGCAGATCGGGACGAACCTGGGGTTGGCGCTGCTCGAACGGGGTGACGAGGTCGTGGGGGTGGATTGCCGCCCGAACACCTGGACCGACCGCCTCCCGACGGTTCGATGCGACCTGAACACGTGTGCACCCGGGGAGTTACCGGTCGATGGGCGGTTCGACGTCGTCGTCCACCTGGCGGCCCACGCCAAGGTCTTCGAACTGGTCGAGCAGCCGCACCGCGCGATGGAAAACGTGGAGATGTGCTTCCGCGTGCTGGAGTTCTGCCGGCGGCACAACGTCCCGCTGATCTTCGGCAGCTCGCGCGAGGTGTACGGCGACATCCATCGGCACGTCACGGACGAGTCGCAGGCCGATTTCGTCGTGGCCGAGAGCCCCTACAGCGCGTCCAAGATCTCGGGTGAGGCGTTCATCTACTCATACGCTCAATGCTACGACCTGCCGTATCTCGTGTTCCGCTTCAGCAACGTCTACGGCCGCTACGACTGCGACATCGAGCGGCTGGAGCGCGTGATCCCATTGTTCATCCGGCGGATCGCCCGGGGCGAGCCGATCGTGGTCTTCGGGCGCGAGAAGGTGCTGGACTTCACGTTCGTGGACGATTGCGTGGACGGCATGTTGCGGGGCATCGACGGGCTGGTCGCGCGGCGGGTCAATCAGCAGACGGTCAATTTGGCGTACGGGCAGGGGTCGTCTCTGGTGGACTTGGTGAACCTGATTTCGCTCGCCCTGGGCAAGGAGCCGAACGCGCGGTACGAGCCCGCGCGGGCCGGCGAGGTCACGCGCTACGTCGCCGACATCAGCAAGGCCCGCAGCCTGCTCGGGTATCATCCGCAGACGCCGCTGACCGCCGGCGTGCCGCGGGCCATTCGCTGGCAGCGGGAAATCGGCGCGCTGCCCAAGTCCTGACGCCCCCGCGGGGCCCGCGAGATTGTCCGGGAGCCACGCCAAGTGCCAGTCGTGCGCGGGCTGGAAAATCAAGGAGCCCCTGCGAATCGAAGAACACCACCCTCCCCTGCCCCCCCCTCGCCATAGCGCGTCGCCTGTGGCGACCGGAGAGGGAGGGGAGTTACGGGACGGCCCCCAGTGAACGGTGTCCGCCGGTTGCTGCTGCCCTTCTCACCGGTGTACAGCGTTGCCATGCGCCTCCGCAACCTGGCGTACGACCGCGTGCCGGCACTCACCTGTCAGGCAGGTATTCCCGTCATCAGCATCGGCAACATCACGGTCGGCGGCACGGGCAAGACGCCGATGGTGCTGGAAATCGTGTCGCGCTTGCAGGCGCTGGGGCGCCGGCCCGCCATCCTGACGCGCGGCTACAAAGGCACGGCCGACCAACCGGCCGACGAAGTCCTTGAGTTGCGCGAGGCGCTGCCCGGAGTCCCCGTGGTGGTCAATCGCGACCGGGTGGTTGCCGCCGCCGAAGCGCAACGCTCACACGGCGCGGACTGCGCCGTCCTGGACGACGGCTTCCAGCACCGGCGACTCGCCCGCGACCTGGACATCGTTCTGATCGATGCGCTCGACCCGTGGGGCCGCGACGCCGTGCTGCCGGCGGGGCGGCTGCGCGAGCCCTTGGGGGGGCTCCGGCGAGCCGACGCGCTGGTGATTACCCGCGCCAATCAGGTGGACGGGGCGCGCGTCGACGAGATCGTCGCACAGCTTCGCCGCATCGTCCTGGGCACACCGATTTGGCGGGCGGGGGTCGAGGCCGCGGCCGTCGTCGATGTAGCGGGACAGTCCCAGCCGGCCGCCACGCTGAACGGCCGGCGAGTGTTCCTGGTCTGCGGCCTGGGCAATCCGGCGACCTTCCGGCAGTTGGTCGAGTCATTGGGCGGTATCATCGTCGGACAACTTGTCTTCCACGATCACCACCGCTATGAGGTGCCCGATGTGGAGCGCATCAACGCCGAAGCCCTCCAGGCCGGGGCCGAGCACGTGGTGACAACCCGCAAGGATTGGGTCAAACTGGTGCGCCTGTGGTCGGACCGGCTGCGACCGCTGGTCCGCCTGGACATGCGTGTGACGTGGCCGGAGGCGGCAACGAAGACGGAGCTCGGCGCCCGGCTGCGGCTGGCGGTGGAGGACCGCTCGTGAGCGCTTCAGATGAACCGACGCCAGCCCCGAAGCTGGATTTCGACCGGCTGCGGCTGCGATCGCGGACCGAACGGGCCCACAAAGTCGCGGTGGCATCGCTCGGCCAGCCCACGGCCGCCGGTTGCACGTTCCGCGACTGGTTGGCCGCCCTGCCGCGCTTCCTCGGGGCCCGCGAGTTGGGCCGGATTGTCGAGGCGGTCGTGGCCGCCCGACGTGCCGGCCGGCCGGTGGTGTTCGCGTTCGGCGGCCACGTCATCAAGACTGGCTGTTCGCCGCTGGTCGTGGACCTGATCGAGCGGGGGCTGGTGACGGCGCTGGCGACGAACGGGTCGGGGGCGATTCACGACCTCGAATTGGCGGAGACCGGGGCCACCAGCGAGGAAGTGGCCGACACGATCCGCGACGGCCGCTTCGGCATGGTCCACGAGACGTGCGAGCGGATGAACGCCGCCGCCGCCGCGGGCGCGCGCGGCGCGGGGCTCGGCCGGGCGCTGGGGCGGCTGCTGGCGGAGGGCAACGCGCCGTACAAGCAATGGAGCGTGTTCGCCGCGGCGCACCGGGCGGGCATCCCCGCCACCGTCCACGTCGCGCTCGGCACGGACACGGTGCACGTCCACCCGCGGGCCGACGGGGCGGCCATCGGGGCGGCGTCGCTGGCGGACTTCCGCACGTTGTGCGGCGTGGTGGCCGACATGGGCGCCGCGCGGCCGGGCGGCGCGGCCGGAGTGTGGCTCAACGTCGGGTCGGCCGTGGTGCTGCCCGAGGTCTTTCTCAAGGCGGTGTCGGTCGCGCGCAACCTGGGCCACCCCCTGGACGGTCTGCACACCGCCAACCTGGACATGTTGCAGCATTACCGACCGACGCAGAACGTGCTGATCCGGCCCGTCGAACCGGGTTGCGGCCACGCGGTGCTCGGCCAGCACGAAATCCTGCTGCCGCTGCTGCGGCAGGCCCTGATCGAGGCGTGGACGTCGGAGACCCCCGCATGAACCCTCCCCCGACTGACCCGATTGACGAAGGGGCCGCGTCGGCCACCCCCGAACGGACGACCGACGAGCTGTTGGCGTCGCTGCGGCGGATCGAACGGTTGCTGGAACAACTGCGGCAGCGGCTCGAAGCCACGGCCCGGGCGGAACGCTACCGGGAGTTCTCGCTGGCCCGGCTCTTCGGTGCCCTGCTGCAAGCGCTCGTCGTGGGATTGCTCATGTTCGCCCTGACCGACTGGGTGTATCAAGGCTCGCCCGCCCAGCAACTCGTCAAACTGGCCTTCGCCGGCGTGCTGCAACTGGGGGCGCTGACCGCGTTTCTCCTGGCCCGTGAGTCGCGGTAACCGCGCCCGTCTGCTCCCCGCAGCGGTGAACCGCTGAGGCGCAGAGCGGCGCCGAGATCGCGGAGAACAGCGCGCCACGCGAGCGCCCTCATCACTGTTCTCTGTGTCCTTCTCCGCGTTCTCGGCGCTCTCCGTATTGCAAACGAGAGTTCTTCGCAGCGCGACAAGAGGCTCCGACAGCCGACGGCCGGTACGGAGCCCGGCCGCTACATCTAGCTGCGGCCACAGGCCGCGCGGTGTCTCCGCGGTTTGACCGCTCAATGACGCCGGCTAGCTCAGCCCGGCGGCGCCCGCCGGGGCGTCCGCCGGCGTCGGGCGGGCCGATTCGACACTCGGGAGCAGGCTATCCAGCGGACTGGTCGCCGCCCGGGACACCTCCGCCGGGGCTTCCACGAACGTCCGCGGCGCGGGTTCGCGCGCGGGCGGCTCGGCGTAGCGAATCTGGAGGTCCTGGTAGCCCTTGAACCCGGTGCCGGCCGGGATCAACCGGCCGAGGATGACGTTCTCCTTCAGGCCGATGAGCTTGTCTTCCGCCGAGGCCAGGGCCGCCTGGGTCAGGACCTTGGTGGTTTCCTGGAAGGAGGCGGCGGAGATGAACGACTCGCTCTGGAGGCTGGCCTTGGTGATGCCCAGCAGGAGCGTCTTGGCGGTGGCGGGCTTGGGCTTGCGGCCCTTGGCCGGGTTGCCGCCGTCCGCCTCGACCGCCTCGTTCTTGGCGGTGAACTCCTCTTTGGTGACGACCTGGTTGACCTGGAAGTCGGTGTCGCCCGGCTCGACGATCTTGACGCTCTTGGCCAGGCGCAGGTTCTCGTCGCGGAAGCGGAAGCGGTCGATGACCTCGTTGGGCAGGAACTCGGAGTCGCCCTCGTTGTCGATCTTCACCTTCCGCAGCATCTGACCAAGGATGATCTCGATGTGCTTGTCGTTGATCGTCACGTTCTGCTGACGATAGACGGACTGCACCTCTTTCAGCAGGTAGCGCTGGAGATCCTCCTCGCCGTTGATCCGCAGGATGTCGTGCGGAATGAGGGGGCCGTCGATGAGCGGCGTGCCGGCCTCGACCTTGTCGCCGGCGTGGACCAGGAGCTGCTTGTCCTGCGGCACGTGGTGTTCCCGCTCCATGCCGCCTTCGGAGCGGACGATGATCGTCATCTTGCCGCGGCGGCGGTCGGCCTGGAGGGTCACTTCGCCGGAAATCTCCGACAGCACCGCGGGCTCCTTGGGCTTGCGGGCCTCAAAAATCTCGGTCACGCGGGGCAGGCCGCCGGTGATGTCCTGCGTGCCGGCGATTTCGCGGGGCTGGCGCGCGAGCAGCGTGCCGGGCTGGACGGGGTCGCCTTCCTTGACCTCGATGCGGGCCTTGGCCGGGAGGTGGTGGAAATCAAGGATCATGCCCTCGCGGTCCTCGATGAGGACGCGCGGGTGCTTGTCGCCCTTGTGCTCCATGACGATCCACTTGCTGCCCTCGCGGCCTTCCTTTTCCTGCCGCACCGTTTCGCCGTCCACGATGTCCTGGAAGCGGACGAAACCGGCCTTCTCGGCCAGCATGGGGGTGAAGTGCGGGTCCCACTGGGCCAGCACCCCGCGCGGGGGGATCGTGCTGCCGTCCGCGAAGTTGACCGCCGCCCCGTAGGGGATCTTGTAGCGCTCGAGCTCGCGCCCCTTCTCGTCGTGGATGGCGATTTCGCCGTTGCGCTTCAGCACGCGGAAGATCGTGCGGCCGGACTCCTCCTCGCGGGTCTCGATGGCGTTGAGGCCGAGGAAGACGACCGTGCCGCCCTGGTGCACCGCGATCTCGCTCTCGACGACGGCGCGGCTGGCGACGCCGCCGGTGTGGAAGGTCCGCATCGTGAGCTGCGTGCCGGGCTCGCCGATGGACTGGGCGGCGAGGATGCCGACCGCCATGCCCTCTTCGACCAGGTGGCCGGTGGACAGGTCGGCGCCGTAGCAGCGGGCGCAGACGCCCAGGCGGCTCTCGCACGTCAGCGGGCTGCGGACGCGGATGCTGTCCAGCCCGAGGCCGCCGTGTTCGGGTTTGGCTTCGAGTCGTCGGGCGATGTCGCCGGTAATCAGCTCGTTCTCGCGGACGATGATCTCGTCGGTGCGCGGGTCGCGGATGGTGTCGCGGGCGACGCGGCCGAGGATCAGCTCGGAGAGCTTCACATCGACTTCCTCGCCGCGGTAGATCGTGCTCTTGGTGATGCCTTCGATCGTGCCGCAGTCGCGCTCGTTGACGATCACGTTCTGGGCCACGTCGGCCAGCTTCCGGGTCAGGTAGCCCGAGTCGGCGGTCTTCAGGGCCGTATCGGCCAGGCCCTTGCGGGCGCCGTGCGTGGAGCTGAAGTACTCCAGCACCGACAGCCCCTCGCGGAAGTTGGCCTTGATCGGGGCCTCGATGATCTCCCCGGAGGGCTTGGCCATCAGCGCCCGCATGCCGGCGAGCTGGCGAATCTGGTCCACACTGCCGCGCGCGCCGGAGTCGGTCATCAGGTAAATCGGGTTGAGGTATGGCTTGCCTTTGGGGTCGCCGGGCTTCACCTCGTGACCCTCGGCGTCGCGCCAGTCGCTCTTCAGCGTGTTCATCATCTCCTGGGTGATCTGCTCGCGGGCGTGGACCCAGATGTCGATGAGCTGGTTGTGGCGCTCCATCGGTGTGATCACGCCGTTGGCGTGGTTGCGCTCGACGCGGTCGACGACCTTCTGGGCCGCGTCGAGGATGCGCTGCTTCTTCTCGGGGATGCGCAGGTCGGTGAGAGCGAAGGACAGCCCCGCCAACGTGCTCGTGCGGAAGCCGGTCGCCTTGATGCGGTCGAGCAGGGCGATGGTGGCCGCCCGTCCCAGCAACATGTGGCAGTCGGCGATGACCCGCGAGATGCCCTTGCCCAACGGGTAGTTGTAGAAAGGCATCGACGGTTCGAGGACGTCGTTGAAGTAGCACCGCCCGACCGTCGTCCGCAGCAGCTTCTTCGCCGGCCACGGCTCCGGCAACGTGTCCCGCCCCGTGACCACGGCCTGCCGGCGGATGCGGACGCGGATCGGCGTGTGCATCCCGATCTGGCCCAGGCTGTGCGCCAGCATGGCCTCTTCCGGGCTGGCGAACGCCCGCTCCCGGCCCTCCGGCATTTCGCCGACCTCGCCCGCGTGGTCGCAGGTCAGGTAGTAGATGCCCATGACCATGTCCTGCGAAGCGGACATGATCGGCGAGCCGTTGGCGGGGCTGAAGATGTTGTTGGTGCTCATCATCAGCACGTGCGCCTCGGCCTGGGCCTCGATCGACAGCGGCAGGTGGACCGCCATCTGGTCCCCGTCGAAGTCCGCGTTGAAGCCCTTGCAGACCAGGGGGTGGATCTTGATGGCGTTGCCTTCGACCAGCACGGGCTCGAACGCCTGAATGCCCATGCGGTGCAGCGTCGGCGCGCGGTTCAGCAGCACCGGGTGCTGGTAGATCACCTCTTCCAGAATGTCCCAGATCGGCTGCTCCCGGCGCTCGAGCATCTTCTTGGCGCTCTTGATCGTGTCGGCCAGGCCGCGCTCGCGCAGCTTGCGGATGATGAAGGGCTGATAGAGCTCCAGGGCGATCTTCTTCGGCAGGCCGCACTGGTGCAGGTTCAGCTCGGGGCCGACGACCACCACGCTGCGGGCCGAGTAGTCCACGCGTTTGCCGAGCAGGTTCTCGCGGAAGCGCCCCTGCTTGCCTTTGATCATGTCCGTCAGGCTCTTCAGCGGGCGGTTGCTGCTGCCCAGCACCGGTCGCCGGCAACGCCCGTTGTCGAACAGGGCGTCCACCGCCTGCTGGAGCATCCGCTTCTCGTTGCGGATGATGACCTCCGGCGCGTTCAGATCGATCAGCTTCTTGAGCCGGTTGTTGCGGTTAATGATGCGGCGATAAAGGTCGTTGAGGTCGCTGGAGGCGAAGTTGCCGCTGTCCAGCAACACCAGCGGCCGCAGGTCGGGCGGAATCACCGGGATGACTTCCAGCACCATCCACTGCGGCTCGTTGTTGCTCTTGCGGATCGCTTCGACCAGCTTCAGCCGCTGGCTCAGCTCCTTGATCTTCTGCTTGCTGTTGGTCTTCCGCAGGCCCTCCAGCAGGTCCGCCGAAAGCTGCGGCAGGTTGAGCTGCATCAGCAGTTCCCGGGCCGCCTCCGCCCCCATCAGGGCCCGGAAGCCGGTGTCGCCGTATTCCTCGATGGCCCGGCGATACTCCTCCTCGGTCAGGAGCTGCTTGCGCTCCAGCTTGGAGGCCCCGGGTTCCACGACGACGTAGTCCTGGAAGTAGATGATCTTCTCAAGGTCGCTGGTCTTCATGTCCAGCAGCGTGCCCAGCCGGCTCGGCATCGCCTTGAAGAACCAGATGTGGACGACCGGAGCGGCCAGGTTGATATGGCCCATGCGCTTGCGGCGGACGCGGCTGTGCGTGACCTTCACGCCGCAGCGGTCGCAGATCATCCCCTTGTGCTTCGTGCCCTTGTACTTGCCGCAGAAGCACTCCCAGTCCCGCTCGGGCCCGAAGATCCGCTCACAGAACAGACCGTCCTTCTCGGCCCGGTAGGTCCGGTAGTTGATCGTTTCCGGCTTCTTGACCTCGCCGAACGACCACGCCCGGATGTCGTTGGGCGAAGCGAGCGAGATGCGAACCGCGGTGAAGTCGTTGATCCGATCGTAAACCGTCTCGGCCATAGCCTGGTATCCCTGTTGCCTGGTACACCACGTCGGCGGCCTAGTTCGGCCGCGCCGCCGATGCGGGTGTTGCCGTGCGAACGCCGGCCGCCGCGGTCACCCAGTCCTCGGACCGCATGGTCATGCCGACCAGCCCCGGCGCCCGCCGAAACCCCAACTCCTCACAGAAGTCCACTTCCGTCCCGTAGGCCACCAAATCGACCCGCTGCACGCCGGCCGCGTACATGGCGTCCAGCACCCGGCGGGCCATCTCGGTGGCGATCCCGTGCGTGTCGTGCTCGATCCGTCCGTCCGTCCGCGTGACCGCGGCCGGCCCCTGAAACGCCGGATCGAGCTTGCACTCCGTCAGGTAGCCGCGGAGCCCGTCGCACACGCCGCGGGCGATGCCGATAAGCCGCCCGTCCACGTGGGCCGTCACGAACGCCGCACTCTGCACGGTCATCTTGCGAATCTGCTCCGGCTGGGCGGCGATGTCATGGTTGAGCCGGCGGTAGAACTCCGTCAGCTCCTCGGGGGACAGGTCCTGCCCGTGGCCGTATGTCACTGCCAGCATGACCGCGCTCCTGACTCGTCGCCGCCCTTCCCCGCGGGCCCTACAACGGACGACGTTTCTCCAACTGAATGTTCAAGCCCAGTCCGCGAATCTCGTTGCACAGCACGTCGAACGACACGGGGGTCCCGGCGTCGAGCGTGTGCGTGCCTTTGACCATGCTCTCGTAAATCTTCGTGCGGCCCTCCACGTCGTCGCTCTTGACCGTGAGCAGCTCTTGCAGCACGTAGGCGGCGCCGTAGGCCTCCAGGCCCCACACCTCCATTTCGCCGAACCGCTGTCCGCCCGTACGGGCCTTGCCGCCCAGCGGCTGCTGGGTGATCAGGCTGTACGGGCCGGTCGAGCGGGCGTGAATCTTGTCATCCACCAGGTGGTGCAGTTTGAGCATGTAGATGTAGCCCACGGTCACCGGCTGGTCGAAGGGATCGCCGGTCCGTCCGTCGTACAGGCGCACCTTGCCCGTGAGCGGCATCTCGGTCAGGAGCTCGCGCGTGCGGCCGGCCTGCCGAACAACGTCCGGATCTTCCCGCCGCTGACGCACGCGCTCGTTGGCCTCGGCGACGCAGGCACGGATCTGGGCTTCGGTCGCGCCGTCGAACACGGGGGAGATGACCTGGAAGCCGAGGACGGCCGCGGCCCACCCCAGGTGCGTCTCCAGAATCTGCCCGACGTTCATGCGGCTCGGCACCCCCAGCGGGTTCAGCACCAGGTCCACCGGCGTCCCGTCCTCCAAAAACGGCATGTCCTCCTCCGCCATGATCTTCGCGATCACCCCCTTGTTCCCGTGCCGGCCCGCCATCTTGTCCCCCACGCTCAACGTCCGCTTCGTCGCCACGTACACCTTCACCATCTCCAGCACCCCCGACGGCAGCTCGTCCCCACGCTTCAGGTGCCCCAGCCGCCGCTCGCACTCCCGCGCCAACTCCTCGATCCGCGGCCAGTACCGCTCGTACACCCGCTCCGCCGCCTCCCGCTTCCCCGCCGGCTTCACCCACTTCAGCGAAAACGTCGCAATCTGCTCCAGCAGCACCTCCGGGTTCTCGCTCCGCCCCACCTTCTGCCGCGTGTTCGGGTCCACCAGCTCCTGCTCCGTCACCGCGTTCAGCGCCGCCACCATCCGCCGGAACAACCGGATGCGGCGCTCGTCGGATTGGGCCTGGAACTCCCGGATCCGCCGCTCCACGTCCCGCTTCTGCTCGTCCCCCAGGTGCGTCCGCCGGCTGAAGTGCTTCGCCCCGATCACCACCCCCTCCTGACCCGCCGGCAACTCCAGCGAGTCGTTCTTCACGTCCTCCCCCGCCCGCCCGAAGATCGCGTGCAGCAGCTTCTCCTCCGGCGACAGCTCCGTCTTGCTCTTCGGCGACACCTTCCCCACCAGGATGTCCCCCGGACCCACCCGCGTCCCCACCCGCACGATCCCACGCTCGTCCAGGTTCCGTAGCGCCCGCTCCGACACGTTCGGAATGTCCCGCGTGAACTCCTCCCGCCCCAGCTTCGTCTCCCGGATCTCGATGTCGTGCGCCTCCACGTGCAGGCTCGTGAAGGCGTCCGTCTGCACCAGCCGCTCCGAGATCAGGATCGCGTCCTCGAAGTTGAACCCGTCGAACGTCATGAACGCCACCAGCACGTTCCGCCCCAGCGCCAGCTCGCCTTCGTGCGTGGAGGCCCCGTCGGCAATGACCTGCCCGGCCTTCACCCGCTGCCCGGGCCGCACCACCGGCTTCTGGTTCTGGCACGTCCGCTCGTTCAGCCCCACGAACTTCCGCAGCTCGTACTCGTCCGTGTCGTCCAGCACGATCCGCCGGGCGTCCACGTACGTGACCTGGCCCGCCTGGCGGGCCCGCACCACCATCCCGCTGTTCTCCGCCACCGGCCGCTCCAGCCCCGTGGCCACAATCGGCGGCTCGGTCCGCACCAGCGGCACCGCCTGCCGCTGCATGTTCGAGCCCATCAACGCCCGGTTCGCGTCGTCGTGCTCCAAAAACGGGATCAACGCCGCCGACACCCCCACCGTCTGCTTCGGCGAGATGTCCACGTAGTCAATCCCCTCCGCCGGCACCTGCTGCAGGTCGCCCCGCACCCGCCCCAGCAGCGTGCCGTCCTTCAGCGCCGCCGGCGGACGCCGGCCCGCCCCGCCCGCCCGCCGGGCCAGGTAGTCCCCCCGCGCCTCCACCGGCGGCAGACGCCGGCCGTCCGACCCCGGGACGACCACGTCCGGCGGCGCCAGCGTCACCCGCATCTCCTCGTCCGCCCGCAGGTACGCCACCTCCCCGTTCACCTTGCCCCCCCGCACCTTCCGGTACGGCGTGGTCAGGAAACCGTACTCGTCCACCGAACTGTAAATGCTCAGCGACGCGATCAGCCCGATGTTCACCCCCTCCGGCGTCTCGATCGGGCAGATGCGGCCGTAGTGGCTGATGTGCACGTCCCGCACCTCGAACCCGGCCCGCTTGCGGTTCAACCCGCCCGGCCCCAACGCCGACAGCCGCCGCTCGTGCGTGAGCTGCGACAGCGGGTTGGTCTGGTCCACCACCTGCGACAGCTCGCTGCGGCCGAAAAAGAAGTCGATGCTGCTCGAAATGCTCTTGGTGTTCACCAGCTCGGCCACCTTGCCGATCGACTCGGGGTCCTTCAGGCTCATCCGCTCCTGCACCGTGCGGCGGAGTTTCAGGAAGCCCTTCCGCAACTCGTCCGTGGCCAGCTCGTCGATCGTCCGCAGCCGGCGGTTGCCCAGGTGGTCGATGTCGTCCACCTGGCCCTCGCCCGCCCGCAGCTTCAGGATGTACCGCAACGACTCGACGAAGTCCTCCGGCCGCAGCACCATCTCCGTCTCCGGAATGCCCTTCTCGAACTTGCGGTTCAGCCGGAAACGGCCCACCTTGCCCAGACGGTAACGGTTCTCGTCGTAGAACTTCTCCGCGAACAGCTTGCGGGCCTTGTCCAGCTGCACCGGGTTGCCCGGCCGCAGCCGGGCGTAGATGCGCTGCAACGCCTCCTCGTGGTTCAGGGCCGCGTCCTCCGCCAGCGTGTTCAGGATGAGCGGGTCGGCCATCTTGGCCAGCACGTCCGCCTGCTTGACCGCCGACTCGCGCAGCTTGTGCAACGCCTCGCCGATCGGCCGCCCGGCCCCCACCAGCTCCTCCCCCGTGTCCGGATCCACCACCGCCGCCGCCGTCCACATCTCCGGCTTCAACGCCGCCACCCGCAGCGTCTTGACCGGGTAAAACTCGCGCACGATCGCCTCCGTGGCGCCGTACCGCGCGTCCATCGCCCGCAGGAACGTCGTCGCCGGGATCTTGCTGCTCTGGTCGATCCGAACCGCCAGAATGTCCTTCCGCGTGACGTGGACCTCGATCCACGAGCCCCGCTCGGGAATGATCCGGCAGGCGTGCAACGCCCGGTCGCCCTCGCTCGACTCCTTCACGAAATCCACCCCCGGACTGCGGTGCAGCTGCGACACGATCACCCGCTCCGACCCGTTCACGATGAACTCGCCCCCCCCGATCATGACCGGGATTTCACCGAGATAGATGCCCTCCTCCTGAACCTCCTCGATGTCCTTGCGGCGCAGACGCACGCGGACGCGAAAGGGGAGGCCGTAGGAGAGGCCGAGCTCGCGGCACTCGTCCGGCGTATAGCGCGGGGGGTCCAGCGTGTAATCGACGTACTCCAGCCGCATGTTGCCGTCGTAGCTCTCGATCGGGAACACCTCGCGCAGCAGCGCCTCCAGACCGATCGGCTCCCGCTTGTCGGGCGGCACGTCGGCTTGCAGGAAGCGGGCATACGAGCGCGTCTGAATCTCGATCAGGTCGGGAACGTCGATCGCGTCTCCGTACCGACTGAAATCACGAATGGCTTCGAGCTGCATTCGGGACACCCTCTCCGGTTCGACGATCCGTCAGGGACGGACCTGGGCCCCCACGACCGAACGCCGTTGGAACGTAATGTACCCCGGCTGCGCGGGCGACCGTCGCCCGCGACAAACTCCCCCACTGCGAACGTTGCCAGCGATCAGCAAAGTGTGCCGGTCCGTCGCGCCTTACCGTCTACCATGCGTAAACTCGCAAGCCCCACATTTTTACCGCGCGGCCGGTGGATTGCAATAGGCAAATGCATTATTTTTCGGCCGCGCGCGGCGCGCTGCTTGCCGTCGCCATTCAGTTTTGAGGCGCTGCCTGGAGAGCCACCATTATCGGACGCTGGATCGGCATCGACTACGGCACCCGTCGGACCGGCCTGGCCCTCGCCGACCCCGGGGGGCGCTTGGCCTCCCCGGCCGGCCTGCTGCCCTCTACCGGCGACCTCGCCCAGGACGCCCGCCGCATCCTCGACTGGTGCGCCCAGAACGAAGCCGGCGGCCTGGTGGTCGGCCTGCCGCTCAACATGGATGGCTCGGACAGCGCGCAAACCCGCCTGGCCCGCGCGCTGGCCGACGAGCTCCGCCGCCAATCCGCGCTGCCCGTCGAGCTGTGGGACGAGCGTCTGACCACATTCCAGGCGGACCAGACCCTTCAACAAGCCGGCGTCCGCCCCGCCCGCCGCCGACAGCTTCGCGACGCCCTGGCTGCTCAGGTCTTGCTTCAGTCGTTTCTCGACGCGCGCCGAGACCGACAAGCGACCGAGAACCCGCCGGACGGAACGTGACGATCGACCACCCAGCGGGGGATTCCCGGGGGGTTGGACCGGTGCAACGGTGTGCCGCGCGAGTGAACACGCCACCCGGCGCCCGTGGCCTGCACGCATGAGGCAGCTCCGGGGGAGACCTTGAAGGTCTTGGGGCCGTGGCGAATAATGGGGTGAACGCGGACCCGGTTTTCGGGCTGTGTCCTGGGGGGTCTGCCGCACACGTCGCTAGCCGTCCGCGGCAGGTAAGTGCCTTGTATGGGGTGGAAAACGAATGGTCGGAGGGTCTATCGCCATGGCGATGGGTGCATGCCCTCGATGGCTGGGGGGGGGCGACGTGGCACAAGCTGGCGGCCGCCGGCAGCACGACCCCGCGGCGCGTCAGCGACTCGTCCGGCGGCGGGCTGGGCGACACGGGTCGATCATCCCCAGTACAGGGTCGTGCCTGGTACAGACCGGGCGTCTGGGGCGGTGATGGGGCGGCCGGGAACAGCCTGCTCCGACTTGGCCGGAAGGAGTGAGGTCATGAGGAAAGCAGCGAACTTGGGCGTGGTTCTCCTGGCCACGAGCGTCGCGCTGGCCCAGATCGCCACCGTTGACCCGCCCTGGCCAGCGGATGGTTCGGTCCGGCGCATTCAGGCCGAAAAGACCTCGCGGACCGCGACGGGGCCCGCCCGTGTCATGCAGGCTGATGACGCGAACGGCGCGAAAGCCCCGTTCGGGTACGACCCGAGGGGGTCCGACGAAGGCGACGGCGGGGCCCATTGCCCGCAGACCTCGTTTATCGTCGGGCAGGACTCGAGCACCAGCGGCGGCGCGTACTTTCACAGCGACCTCGGGTTCTGCGACCCGAACAACCCGGCCAACTGCCGGCGGGTAGTGGCGGAGAACTTCCCGCCCCAACCGACGGACCCCCCGCTCACACAACCGATCCACGGCATCAGTTGGTACGGCTCGTATGTTGACGGGGCGTTCAACGGCTGCGTGAAGGCCAACCACACCTTCCGCCTTCAGTTCTACAACGATGACGGGACCGGCAAGCCGGTCGTGGACCCGCCCGTGGCCACGTTCAACGTCACTGCCAACGCCCGCGTCGTGGACACGATCAACTGGTCGGGCGGCCGCACCAGCCTGAAGTACGCGTTTTGGGCCACACTGCCCTCGGCGGTCACCCTCGCCAAGGGGCACGTGTCCATCTGCGGCACCGGCAGCAGCGCGTGCTGGTACCTGTGGGGGCCTTCGTTGGAAGGCAACCATGTGGTGTACCGGTGGTATGAGCAGGGCCATACGGCCGTGACCGCCTACACGCACAACGACGTGGCCTACTGCTTTGGCGTCCTGCTGCCCGGGGCCTGCTGCAACGATTGGTCGGGCGTGTGCGACGACCACTCTGACCACTTCTCGTGCCACTACGAGGCCAACCTGGGCACGACTCCGCCAGGGGGG
Organism: uncultured Planctomycetales bacterium; assembly: GCA_964462635.1. Taxonomy (GTDB): domain Bacteria; phylum Planctomycetota; class Phycisphaerae; order UBA1845; family Fen-1342; genus JBFMAI01. The sequence goes on along the minus strand of CAYWYJ010000004.1, from coordinate 42,896 downwards.
CGCTTCACGACCGACCGGTGCCAGGACTTCGACCCACCCTGTGGCCGGATGTGGGGGGCCTGCTGCAAGGCGGATGAGACCTGCGCGCCGAATCTGACCCGCGTTCAGTGCGCGGTGATTCCGGGCGCCTACTGGCGTGGCCCGCAAACCACCTGTGAGCAGTGCTGCTGGATTCCGGAGTGCCCGGGCGGGGCCCATGTTGAGCAGGAGCCCTGCGGCCAGAACACCAACGGCGGGTGCGGAGTGTTCCCGAACCGCTTCGAAACCGTTCAGCTCCAAGGCACGGAGGCGATCTTCACCCGCACCGTGTGCGGCACGCTTTGGGCGGACGACGGCCTGTTCGATGAAGACTGGTACGAGTTCACGGCCCCGCGGCGGTTCTTCCTGACCCTGCAAAACGTCAACACGCAGATTCCCATCCGCTGCACGCCACTCTTCAACGAGCTGCACGGTCCCCCGACCTGCGCGGACCTGTGGTACCACGTGGCCACGTTGCACGAGCCGTGCGTGGTCGATCCGCCGTTCACGCCCCCGGACTTCCCCGGGGGCAGATACTGGGTCCGTGTTTCGCCCGAAGATGCCAACGGCCTTGTGAACCACTCCTACCCGTGCGGCACGGCCAACGAGTATTCCTTCGAGGTGGTGATCGAGTACGTCACCTGCCCGAACCCCTGCTGCATTCCGGGCGTGATCATCGTTCCCGAGAACGAGCCCGACTACTGCGCCAACCCGACGCCCGATACCTTCAACAGCGGGTGTGACAAAACCCCGCCGGGACCGTACCTGCCGCTCACCGACAACTTCGAGATCTGGTGCGGCAAGTCCGGCTGGTACGATCTGTACGGGGCGATCTGCCGTGGCGACCTGAACTGCGACGACTACGTCGACTTCGGCGACATCAATCCCTTCGTGCTGGCCTTGGCCAACTGGCCGGAGTGGATGCGGCGCTATCCGGGCTGCCCCGACCTGAATGCCGACATCAACGGTGACGGGCACTACGGGGGCTCAAGTGGCTTTGGCGACATCAACCCGTTTGTGGCCCTCTTGGCGAGCACCGGCGGCCAGCCGCTCCCGTGCCCGTCGCCGCATGTGGTGCCCGACACCGACTGGTACCGCTTCGAGATCGTCCACGGTCCGAAAAGGCCGGCGCTCTTCCTGTTCAGTGAGTTCCCGGTGGTTGCGGAGCTGTATCAAGCGTCCGCGGGATGCGCCGCGCCGGCCCTGGAGCGCCACGAGATCGTGCCCTGCGAGGAGTCGTGGGTGAAGACTTTCTGCCTACCAAACGGCGCGTACTGGCTGCGGATTCTACCGAGGCGCGGCGTGGAATGCGGCAAGGAATATGCGTTGGGCCTCGAGGAGTTCGTGCCTTGCACGTACTGCGCGGTGACTTGCCCCACGCCGAACGTGCCCGAGACCGAGCCGTGCGGTCAGAACACCAACGGCGGCTGCCAGGCCACGCCGAACGTGTTCGAGCAGATCGCCTGCGACACGACGATCTGCGGATCGCTGTGGGCGGATGACGGAGCGCGCGACACGGACTGGTTCAGGCTCGTGCTGACGGCTCCGCGCTACCTGATCTTCACGCTGCACACCGAGGTCCCGACGTTGACCGGGTTCTTCGACACGCGTGAGGCGAACTGCGCGTATCTGTACGGCCTGTGGCGGAACACGGAAGACTGCGCCGCCCAGCCGGATAGCTGGACCTGGGTGTACCCCAGCGGTCAGCCGGTGCTTTGGGAGGCGGGCACCTACTGGTGGACACTGTGGCCGGACGATGACGAAGGGATCTTCTACGGCTACCCCTGCCAGCGCCCGCCACCATTCGATCTGAACACTTACTGGTTCGAGATCGAGTGCACGACCGTCCCGCCCCGTTGAGGAAAGCAACCGCAGCGTCAGTTGGCTCAACAGCCCCTGGTCCTGTGCGGTGGGGGGGCCGCCAGCGGGTCGGAACTCGACCCCGCGCGCAGGGGCCGGCGCGCGTCGAGGAGATCGCCGCGACCCAAGTGCATGGGCTGTCGCCCGCGACGCCCAGCGGGCAACACTCTATAATCGCAACCCGTATTGGTCGATCCGAGCGAGGTCTGCGTGAGCACTGACTGGACGATGCCCCGTCGCGCGGAGGCCTGCACCGCCTGCCAACGGCCGTTTGCCGCGGGCGAGACGTTCCACGCGTTCCTCTATGAGGCCCCCGACGGCTACGAGCGGCGCGACTTCTGCCCGCGGTGCCCTCCGCCGCCCGACCGCACCCCCGTCGCCTCCTGGAAGACGCGTCGGACGGAGCCGGCGGCCCGTCGGTCCCTGACTTTCGACCGTCAAGCGGTGTACGGCGTCTTCGAGCGCCTCGACGAGGCCGGCGAGCCCCGCCAGATCCAGTTCCGGTTCATCCTGGCCTTGCTGCTGTGGCGCAAGAAGGTGCTGCGACTGACCGGGACCGTCGCCGACGCCGACGGCGAAGTGTGGGAGTTCGCGCCGACGGCCGGCGACGGTGTCCACCGTGTTCGGCGGCCGGAGCTGGACGAGGAGCAGCTCGAACAGCTCAGCGCCCAGCTCGAACAGCTTCTGGCCGGCGGCGCGGAACCGCTGGAAGCCGCCGCGGCGGAGCCCGGGGAGGAGGTGCGGAATGATTGACCCCACCGAGGTCGTCGGCGCTCGTGCGCGGACTCGCCCCCACTTGGTAGCCACGCGGGCCGTTCCAGCGCTCGGCGTTGCGGGGTGGCCCGCGGCCGCGGCCAAATGTAGCGGCCGGGCTCCGTACCGGCCGTCGGGCGCCGGGAGATCTTGTCGCGCCGCAAAGAACTCGATCGTTGGTGGTACAGGGCATCACGGCCGTTCCACGGGCGCCACGGGGCGTGCATGGCAAGCATCGGCGGCGCTGCTGTTGGTGGCCGTGCTCACGTTGACCACCGGGTGCGAGGGCCCGGTCGCCTGCGTGGCGCCGACGTCACGCCGGGAAGCCCTGGACCGCGTTAACACCAATATCGCGAAGTCGCAGCAGCCGCTGAGTTGCTCGGCCCTGGTCTCGTTTCGGCTGCGTGACGCCGACGGGCGGGCCCACGCCTTCATCGGGCACGAGGCCCGGCTGATCTATCAGCCGCCGCAGTCGCTGTTCTTCGACGTCCGGGCCGCCCTGGGGGCCAGCGTCGCACGCTTCGGATCGAATGCCGACACGTACTGGTTGTGGATCGACGTGGCCGATGCCCGCAAGATGTGGTGGGGGCGGTGGCGGCCCGGCGACCCGTCCGCCGTCCGCAAACTCCCGGTCCCGCCGGATGAGTTGCTGGACGCCCTGATGCTGCGGCCGCTGCCGGAGGCGCTGGAGGGCGGTCAATTGCCGTTGCTGCGCGTCGAAGGCCGCGACCATCGTCTCGTTTATGTCCGCCGGGGCCCCGGGGGCCAGCCGACCGGCTGGCGTGAGGTCCGTCTCGACCCGTGCGAGCCGTACATGCCGCGCGAGATCATCGACCGCCTACCGGATGGCCAGATCGCCATGCACGCCCAGTTGGACCAGTACCGCAGGGTGGGTGCCGACGGGCCGATTACCCCGCGACGGTACGTCGTCCGCTGGCCCACGAGCGAGGCGGAGATGCGACTCGATATCCTCACCGCACGCGTCCGACCGGACCTGCCCGCCGGCGTCTTCGATTTCCCCGCGGATTGGCAGGGTGAAACCGAAGCGCTGGATGGCCGGGCTCCCGAGGCCGGCGCCCCGTGACCCGCCGGGCCCCTTCGACCTTCCGCCGCTCCCTGGTCACGCTGACGTGCGCGTCGGCGTCGGCGCTGACAGCCTGGGGACAATCCCGCGCCCCCGTCGGTTCGCCGGCGTGGCTGCCGCGGCTGGCCGGCGACGAACAGTCGTTGTGGGTGGCCCGCGTCGACGAGGAGCGTTCGCTCGTGCGACGGCGTGGCGTGGCGGGCCCCTTTGAGTCGCTCGACACCCTCCGAGGGGAAATCGCGCACATGACGGGAGCCGAAGGCGTTCTTTACGTGATGGTTCGGGACGGCACGTTGTACTCGGCGAGCGAGGGTCGTTGGTCGCGCCGCCTGGACCCGCCCCGGCGCAGCGCGCCGCTCGACTGGGTCGCGGACGAGCGCGGCGTCGTGGCCCTGATTCCCTCTCCGGCGCGCGACGAGATGTCCCGCCTGGTGGGCGGCGTCCGTCCCCCCACCTCGCAACCCTTCGACCCGGGACCGGCGGCCCTGAGCGTGGTCCGCCTCGACAGCCAGGGCTGGATCGCCTTGGCCGCCTGCCCGAAGCAGGTGACCGCCGACGGCCCGTATGAGCCGCGGCTCGGCTTCATTCAGGATGAGCTGTGCCTGGCGGTGGCGACCGCCGACGGCCGGCAGGTGGAAGTCCTCGCGCTGGAGCCGCAAACGGGACGGTGGCAGCCGCGTGGGGCCACACCTCCCGTGCCCGGCCTCAACCGCTTCTGGCTCACGACCGTCAGCCGACTACCCACGTTGGTCGTCACCAGCCGCACCCCCGCGGGCCGCGAAGAGGTGGGGGCCTTCCGACGGCTCGGCGGGGCGGGCGAGCGCGACGCTCCGTGGCGGGCCGCCGCCCTGCGGCTCTCCGAGTTGCCCGCGGGCAGCGCGCCTCAGCGCTACGACACGGCGCTGGGGTTCAATCAGCACATCGTGTTCCTGGTAAACGCCGCGCCAGAGGGCGTGTTCCTCCAATTCGGCCGCCTGGACGGCGCGCCGGCCGAAAAGACCGTGCGGGTGGCCGACGTGTTTGCCGATGGGCAACTGCCCGGGGCCGGCCTGCGCTGGGTGCAGGCCTCGACGCTGCTCGTGCTGTTCGCGGTGCTGGTGTCGCTGTTCGTCTTTCGGCGTCGCGCGATGGTCACGCCGGCCACCCTGCCCGCGGACGCCGTGCTGGCCCTGGCGATTCAGCGACTGCTCGGCTGGGCGGTCGATCTCGCGCCTTTCGCGCTGGCCTTCGCGCCGCTGTTCGGTATTGACGCGCAGCGCGCCGGCCAGGAGCTGTTCAACTGGGCCGCGGGCGGCGACGCCGCCACCGGTCGTTTCCCCAGCCCGCCGACGCTGCGCTGGTGGTCCGCGAGCTGCGCCGCATATACCGCGTACGCCCTGTTGCTGGAGCTGCTGACCCGCCGCACCGTGGGCAAGCTGCTGACGGGGACGCGCGTGCTGACGGAAAGCGGTGCGCGGCCGACCGTGGCGGCGGTCATCACGCGGAACCTGTTCCGCTTCATCGAGATGATGCCGCCGTTGTGGGTGCTGGGGTTTCTGGTGGTACTGTCGCGGAATCGTCAGCGGCTGGGGGACATTTTCGCCCGCACGGTGGTCGTGCGCCCCGCGCGACCGCCGAAGCCCGTCGACCGGCAGGAATGAAGCTCGCCCCGCGCGGCGGGGCCCGCCCGCGTGCGGGCCGCAGCGCGCGACCAAAGACCGGCTGCAAAGCCTGCGCCGCGTGCTTCAGGCCTCCGAGGGCCGAAGCACGCGGCGCGCGAGGTGCCACCGTGATGTTCGCGGCTACGGATTCGTCAGCAGTCGCACAAACGGGTTGATGTCGCCGAAGTTCGTGCTGCCGTCGCCGTTGATGTCACCCTGGCTGAGGTCGCACTGCGGGAACGCCGCCGCGTAACCGGCGGGATTGGTCAGGGCCAGGACAAACGGGTTGATGTCGCCGAAGTCCACCGCTCCGTCGCAGTTCAGGTCGCCGATCGGCAGCCGCAGGGCCCCCGTAACCACCAGGCCGTAGTCGGCGTCGATGACCGACGGCGTCTCCGGGTGGCCGTCGGTCGTAATCTCCGCGCCGGTCACGTCGACCTTCCAGATGCCTTCCGCCGGCAGCCGCACAAAGACGTTCTCCACGGTGTTCTTCGTGTCGGCGCTGCCGCCGGCTGTCGAATAGCTGGAAGTATCCAGCCCGTAGTTGCCGTAGTAGAAGGTGCCGTCCGGCGCGGTGACCTTCAGCGTGAGGTCATTGACGCGGTGCTGCGTCTGCACCCCCGGGTTGCCCCCGGGGTCGGTGTAGACCATGGTGGCCTTCAGCTCGGCTTCGCCGGCGTCGACCTTCACCAGGTACCGCTTGGTCTGAAGCGGCAAGAGAACGTCCGTCTCGTCGATGACCAGGCTCTTGGCGGCTTGGTTGTACAAGTTCAGGAGGTTAGCCATGCCCCAGCCCTGACGATACCGCGTCAGGTCGCCGAAGGTCGGCGTGCCCGGCACGCCCGGGTCCGTCGACGAGCAGCGGTAGCGGTAGGCCGAGTTGATCATCAACGCCTTGGCCGTTGCCATGTGCGGCCGGCTGTCGAACACGGTCGCCCCGCCGCCATGCCCCGCCCACACCCCGTTGTGCCACATCTGGAACATCAGGCCGAACGCGCCGCAGGTGATCGGCGTGGCGGCGCTGGTGCCGGCGAAGTTGGTGATGTAGCTCGTGTCGCTTTCGTCGCTGGTGCAGGTGATGTCATCGTAGAAGTGGGCCAGGTCCGGCTTGACGCGGCCGTCGGACGCGGGGCCGACGCTGCCGCCGCCGTTCCACCGATCGTCGGAGCGGGTCGTGTTGTTGAAGTGGTAGATCCCACCGACGGAGACAATGTTCTTGGCCCACCCCTGTGGCCGGGCGTTCTGGTCTCCCGTGTTGCCGATCGACTGGCAGCTCAGCAAGTCGTTCCAGAACAGGTAGTAGTCCACCTCGTACGAGACCGACGTGTACAGCGGGCCGGCCGTGGCGCTGCCCACGCTGGCCGACTGGAACACGGCCCGGAACGGACCCGCCGGGTTCACCAGCTCGTAGGTGTGCTGGTAGCGGCTCTTCCAGCCGCCGAACATCGTCACCTGCCCGGCATACGCGAAGATGCCCTGCTCACGGCCGGGGAGCATCCCGCGGCCGTTGGAGTTGCCGGCGCCGGTGCCGAACACGATCCCGTAGCAGTTCGTCCCGTGCGACGTGTCGCCGCCGTTCTGGTCGTGGAACAGGATGTTCGGCAACGCGATGTGGGTCGCCCGGACCCCGGTGTCAAAGACCTCGCCGCGCACCCCCTGACCGTTGAACCCCAGTGTCGTCTCAATGAAGTTCGCATTACTGCCGGCGGAGTGGCGGGCGATGTTCATGTCCGATTCCATCGGGCCGCCCCACCGGTCGATGTACATGACTTCATCGGCCCGCACGACCTCGGCCAACGTCGCCAGGCTCATCGTGGCTTCCATGCGCTGGCAGTCCGGCATCGTGAAGTGGACCTCGCCGCCCAGGGCCGTGATGCGTTGCGCCAGGGCCCCTTGCTGCTCCGGCCCGCGCTGATGGACCAGGATCGAGAACCGCTCGCGCACCGCCTCGAGCCCCGGTTGCAGCAGCCACTGGAACACGATGGGCTCGAGCCGATACGCCGGCTCGTACGGGCCGACCCAGCGCACGTGCGGCCACGCGGCCACCTGCTGGCGCACCGCCGGGGACATCGTCACCAGCAGCGCGTTGTGCGGCATGTAGCTGTTGACCGTGGCGCCGACGGCGGTGAGTTGCCGCTGAAACGCCTCCAGCGGCTGCGTGTAGAACTGGACGATGTAAACGTTGGTGTCCGGGGCGGCGGCCAGGAACGACGGCACCGTGGGGGTGCGCTGCGCCGGGTCGAACTCGTCGTACGTCACCAGGATGTCGTACGACGTGGCCACCGGCATCGAGAAGGTCTCGCCGTCGAAGGCCACCGCGTAGTGCGGCCGCACGAAGCCGTCTTCGGCGACCTGTTCCCACAGGCGCAGCACCATGCTCGAATCCGGGACGAGGATCTCGCGGGCCTCCCCGGCCAGACCCGCCGCCGACGCCGATCCGGCACAGACCAGCCCCGCGAGCCACACGACCATCAGGGTGCGCCCCAGCGCACCCAACCGACTGCACGTACCCATGTGTGTCCTCCAACGCGACGACGGTCCAAAGGAGCCCGAAGAAATGGACGCCCGCCCCCTCACGCCACCACGCGGCCCGGACACGAGCCGCGGGGCAAAGCACCCGGACGGCCCGGTCCCCGGCGCCTCTTTCTTCCCATAAGGTCATCATTACCAGAATTGCCGACAATGGTCAACGAAAACCCCGGCTACCCCGGCGGTCCACCGATCGTGCGCGCCCGGGCACGGCGGACTCGGAGACGGTGGTCGCGCGGGTCGTGGGCTATACTGCCAGGATCGGGCCGGACTGGCCGAGTCCAAGTCCGGCAGGGCGCGGCGCCCGACGGAGTGGCGCCGTGACTCGCGCGAGTAATACGAGGCGCTCGATGACCAGCTCACCGCGCCTGCGCGTCAACGAGCTATTCCACTCCATCCAGGGTGAAGGCACACGCGCGGGGGTTCCGTGCGTGTTCATCCGGCTGACGGGGTGTCATCTGCGCTGTGTCTGGTGCGACACGGCGTACGCCTTCCATGAAGGCGAGTGGATGCTCCTGGAGGACATTCTGGCGCGGGTCCGAGAATACCGCTGTCCAACCGTCGAGGTGACGGGCGGCGAACCCCTGCTTCAGCCGGCCGTGCACCCGCTGCTGACCCGGCTGGCGGACGAGCTCCCGTGCGTGCTGCTGGAAACCAGCGGGGCACTGCCGATCGACACCGTGGATCCGCGGGTCGCGCGGATCGTGGACATCAAATGCCCCGGCAGCGGTGAGGCAGATCGTAACCATTGGCCCAATATAGACTTGCTGACGCCCCGGGATGAAGTGAAGTGCATCCTGGCCGACCGCGGTGACTACGATTGGGCCCGCGACGTGCTGGCGCGGTACGATCTGCCAGGCCGTTGCCCGGTGATCTTCGCGCCGGTGCATGGAGCGTTGCCGCCGGCCGAGTTGGCCCGGTGGATGCTGGAAGACCGGCTGAACGTCCGCCTCGGCCTTCAGTTGCACAAGCTCATCTGGCCGACGGCGCAGCGCGGCGTATGACCCGGGTGTGCAAAGCAAGAGGTGATCGCGGGTGCGCGTTGAGCTGACCAAGTCGTTTACGTTCGAGGCGGCCCACCGCCTGCCCACGTTTCCCGAGGGGCACAAGTGCCGCCGGCTCCACGGCCACAGCTTCGCGGTGGAGGTCCGCGTCGCCGGCGAGGTGGATGAGCAACGCGGCTACCTCGTGGACTACGGGGAGATCAAGGCCGCGTGCGAACCGGTCCGCACCGCGCTGGACCATCGGTACCTGAACGAAATCGAGGGTCTGGAAAACCCCACCGCGGAGAACCTGGCGCGTTGGATCTGGCGGCGTCTGAAGCCGGCGCTGCCCCTGCTGAGCGCGGTAATCGTGCGCGAAACGTGTACGAGCGGGTGCGAATACCGGGGCGACGAGGCGTAGCAGTCCGCCGCGGAAGCAGCGCCGGTCCTCCCGGCGCGCCGGGACCGGCGTGGAACGTCGAAAACGCCCCGGAATCTCACGTCCGCCACGGGGGGCGGACGCTACGGCGCGTTTCGCGGCGGACTGATGGGTAACACCTGTTCGGAGGCAAAGGCCTCAGTCGCGGCGGCGGACGAAGACGGCCGTCAGATCGTCCGCCGGGGGCGCGTTGCCGCTGAAGCGCGAAATGTCGTCATTCAGGTCGCGGATGAGCGCATCCAGCGGCAAACCGGCCCGTGACCGCAGGACCTGGGCCACGCGCTCCACGCCGTACTGCTCGCCCGCGCTGTTGGTCGTTTCGAAGAAGCCGTCCGTCAGCAAGGCCACCGTGTCGCCCGGGTCGAACTCGAACACCTCGACGTCGAACGGCGCGTCCTCAACGACCGCCAGCGGCAATCCGGTGGCCCGGCGCTGCTGTACCCCGCCCGCGTGCACGAACAGCAGCGGCCCCTGGCCGGCCGACAGGTAATCAAGGCGGTGCCGGCGTGGGTCGAGCAGCCCGACGAACGCCGTCACGAACCGGTCGTCGGTGAGGTCCTCGCTGAGGATTTCGTTGACGCGGGCGGCGATCCGCGCGAGATCGTCGGTCATCGAGAGCAGGGCCCGCAGCAGGGAGCGACACTGGGCGATGACGAGCGCGGCGCCAATCCCGTGCCCGGTGGCGTCGGCCAGCAGCAGGGCCTGCCGGCCGTCGGCCACGGAGATGAAGTCGTAGCAATCGCCGCCCGTTTCGTCGGCGCAGCGGTTCCACCCGGCGATCTCATAGCCGGCGACCGCGGGATTGGTCTTCGGAAACAGCGCCTGCTGAATCTGCCGCGCCAGTTCCAGGTCGCGGGCCATCCGCTGCTTCTGGGCGTATTCGTCCAGGAGGGCCTGCCGGTGCAGCGCGACGCCGGCCTGGGCCGCCAGCGTCCGTGCCAGTTCCTCATCTTCGGGGGCAAATACCCCGTCCCGTTTGTTGAGCGTTTGCAGCACGCCCACCAGCTCGCCGGTCAGGTTCTCCAATGGGATGGCCAGCAAGTTCCGCGTGCGGAACCCCGTCTGCTTGTCGATCGCCGGGTTGAAGCGCGCGTCGGCGTAGGCGTCGGGCACGTTGACGACGACGCGCTGCTGGGCCGCGGCCCCCGCGATGCCGCGGTCGGCCGGCACGCGCAGCGAGCGGATGCCGGTGGCGACGCGACTGTACAGCTCGTGCCGCGACTTGTCGTACAGGAAGATCGTGGCCCGTTCGCAGGCCAGCACCTCGACCGCCGCGTCCACGATGGTCCGAAGCAGCTCGTCCAGGTCCGTCGTGCCGGCCATCTGCCGCGTGATGTCCAGCAGACGCCGCAGACGTTCCACGCAGTAGGCGTCGGCGGAAGTCATGGCGGTAGCGTAGACTCGACGCCACCCGCGGGCAACACGACGTGGGCGGGGCGCCCGCGTTGCCCGCCGCGCTCAGCGCCGCTCGAGCCTCTGGACCGGGGCCTTCGCCAGGATGAGCGTCTTCTCGCCGTACCCGGGGAAACGCAGGCCGGCCCGCGTCTGCGCGCCCGCCGGGTGGATCCACACCACTTGGCCCACGCCGTACACCGCGTGCTGCACAAACGTCCCCGGCGTCCAGTCGGCGTAGGTGCCCGTCGCGGGCGGCTGCGATTCGGCGGGTGGACTACGGCGGCGCAGCGGGCGGCGTGTTTCGGCCGCATCGTCAGGGGCGACGTCCGGTTCGCCCTCGTTCACGCGACCCCACCGACGTTTGGGCACCAGCCGCGCCGCTTCCTCCGGCGGCAGGTCGTCCGGCAGCGGAACGAAGTTGTCGGTCGGCCCGAAGCCGGCAGGCCCGCCGAAGCCCAGCCGGAAATCCTCCCACCGCAGGCCGCCGTCGTCCGCCTCCTTCAGGAATTGCGAGGCGGCCCGCGGCATCGGTCGGCCGCGAATGACCCGCTCCTGCGCCCGCGTCAGATACAGCTCTTCGCGCGCCCGCGTCATGCCCACGAAGCACAGCCGCCGCTCTTCCTCCACCTCCGGGGCCGCCCGCAGCGCCCGCTCGTGCGGCAACAAACCCTGCTCCAGGCCCACCAGGAACACGACCGGGAACTCCAGCCCCTTGGCCGCGTGTAGCGTCATCAGCAGGACGCAGCCGGCCTGTTCATCGACGGCGTCCTGATCGTTCACCAGGCTGACGCGATGCAGGAAGTCCGCCAGCGACGCTTCCGGCACCTCCTGCTCGTACCGCCGGGCCGCCGTCACCAACTCCTGCACGTTGGCCAGCCGGTCCTCGCCGCCCCGCTCGCGTTCACGGCGGAACATCGTTTCGAGACCCGAATGGGTCAGCACGTCGCTGACGGCTTGGGACACCGGGCCCTCGGTCCACGCCTTCAGCTCGTCCAGCAAGGCGACCAGGGTGGCGATCTTGGCGGCGGCGCCGCGCAGCCCCGGCACGTCGTCGGCGTGGCGCAGCACTTCCAGGAGCGGCCGACGCGTCTCGGCCGCGTACGCCCGCAGACGCTCCTCGGTCACTTTGCCGATGCCCCGCGGCGGCGTGTTGAGAATCCGCTCCAACGCCACGTCATCCGCCGGGTTCGTCAGCACCCGCAGATACGCGAGCACATCGCGGATTTCCTTGCGACTGTAGAACTCGACGCCGCGGACGATCTTGTACGGGATGCCGCGGGCCCGCAGGGCCTCTTCGAAGCCGCGTGACACCGCGTTCACGCGATAGAAGACCGCGAAGTCACTCCACGACCGTCCCTTCCGACGGAGCGACTGGATCGTCGCGGCGATCCGCTCCGCCTCCCGGTCGCCCGAGTCGAACTGCCACACGCGCACCGTCGTGCCGTCCGGGTTGTTGGTCCACAACGTCTTGGGTTTGCGGTCGCGGTTGCGGGCGATCAGGCAGTCGGCGGCACGGAGTATGCGGCCGGTCGAACGGTAGTTCTGTTCCAGGCGGACCACCCGCGCGTTGGGGAAGTCGTGCTCGAAGTCGAGGATGTTGCGTAGGTCGGCCCCGCGCCAGGCGTAGATGCTCTGGTCCGGATCGCCCGTCGCGCAGATGTTCTGGTGCGCTTCGCACAGGTCGCGGGCGATGAGATACTGCGCGTGATTCGTGTCCTGGTATTCGTCGATCAGCACGTGCCGGAAGCGGACATTCAGTCGCGTCCGAACCTCCTCGTGCTCCTCCAGGACCAGCGCCACCCGCATGAGCAGATCGTCGAAATCGACCGCGTTCCGCTGCTCCAGGAGGGACTGGTAAGCCGCGTAGACCGTCGCCGCCACCCGCTGCCACGACGCGTCGGCCCGCCGCTCGAACTGCTCCGGCGTCTCCAGCCGGGCCTTGGCCCCGCTGATCGCGGTGGCCAGCGCCTCGGGGCTCACGAGTTCCTTGCTGGTACCGGTCGCCTCCATCGCCTCCTTGATGACGCGCAGGCTGTCCGAGTCGTCGTAGATCGTGAAGCCCGGCTGCACGTGCGCCAGCTCCCCAAACTCCCGCAGCAGCCGCGCCCCCAAGGCGTGGAATGTGTAAATCCACATCCCCTGGCGCACCCCCAGGGCCTCAATCCGGCGCCGCATCTCGTCCGCCGCCTTGTTCGTGAACGTGATCGCCAGAATGTTCCGGGGAGGAATGCCGCGCTGGACGAGGTAGGCGGCCCGGCGGGTGATAACGCGAGTCTTGCCGCTGCCGGGACCGGCGACGACCAGCAGCGGGCCCTCGCCGTGGGTCACCGCCTGCCGCTGCGGCTCGTTCAGGTCCGCCAGAATGGCCGCGCTGTGGTCCTCCGTCTTGCGCATGACCCCATTTACCGCGGCGCGGCCCGCGCGTCCAACGGGGCGCTAGCGGCGGCGCGTGTGGAGTCGACGTTGGCCGGGAGCGCGCACGGACCAGCTCAAGCCGCCAGCGGGCGTCTACCGATGGAATAGGCACTGATGTGCGGGACGACCACCACGTCCCGCGAGTCTTGCACGACAGCCGGCGACGCCGGTGTCGCAAGGAGCATGAGATGTTCTGGGTTGGATTTGTCGCCGTGCTCGTTGCTCTGCTCGCCGGGCTGATCATGTTCGCCTAGCCCGGTCTCCGGACGGCAACGCCGCCGGCCTGCCTTGGGGTAGCCCCCTGGGGCAGGCCGGTCTTTTGTTGGTGCTCTGCGAATCCCCTCGAATGCCGCCCAGTCAGCGAAGGCCCGGTTCGGCGAACCGATGGCGACGGCCGAGTCATGTGCGCGAGCACGCGATGCGGGAGGGCGCGCCTGTCTCCTGCGGCGACCCTGCCGCCCTGCCGAGCCGGAGCCTGCCGGGACTGCCGAGCCGCGGCCCGCCGAGAGGCCCGCCCTCCCCGCGTGCGCTGCCGAATCATGCACGACCCCTCGGACCCGCTAACCGAACCCAACACGCCAGCGGTGGGCCGCCTGGCCCCGCACTGGCGTGCGGGGTTCTGATGGGCGCCATTAGGTTTGGCGGTACAGCGTCTCGGCGAAGTAGCTGCTCCGCACGAACGGCCCGCTGGCCACGCCCGCGAACCCGAGGGCTTCCGCCGCCCGGCCAAGTTCCGCGAACTCCTGGGGCGTATAGAACTTGACCACGGGCAGGTGCCGCGGGCTGTTTGCGGGTCGGAGGTACTGGCCGATCGTCAGCAGATCGCACCCCGCCGCGCGCAGATCGCGAAACACGTCCAGCAGCTCAGCCTGCGTCTCCCCCAGCCCCACCATGACGCCGCTCTTGGTCTTCCAGTCCGCCCGCAGCCGTCGGGCCTGACGCAGCGTCTCCAGGGAGCGGTCGTACCTGGCCTGCGGCCGCACGGGCTTGTGGAGGCGCGGCACGGTCTCGACGTTGTGGTTGAACACCTCCGGCCCCGCCTCGGCCACCGCCGCCACGCACTCCGTCCGCGCGTGGAAGTCCGGCACCAGGACCTCGACGGTCGCGGTGCCGATCTGCTGTTTGACCGCCCGAATGCAGGCGGCGAAGTGGCCGGCCCCCTCGTCGGGCAGGTCATCGCGGGCCACGGAGGTGATCACCACGTGCCGCAGCCCGAGGTGGGCCGCCGCCTCCGCCAGCCGCCGCGGCTCGTCCGCGTCCGGCGGATCGGGTCGGGCGGTCGTGACCGCGCAGAACTTGCACGCACGGGTGCATTTCTCCCCGAGGATCATGAAGGTCGCGGTGTGTCGGGCCCAGCACTCGCTGAGGTTCGGGCAGCGGGCCTCGACACAGACGGTGTTGAGCTTCAGGCCGCGGATAAGCCGGCGCGTCTCCAGCAGCGCCTCACCGGCGGGGACGGGGCGTTTGAGCCACGGCGGGAGTCGTCGCGGCGACGCCTGGGCAATCGGCAGGGGCGTGGCGGTGTGCATCAACCCCGATTGTAGGGCCCCCGACGGCCCGGTGGTATGCCACACTCAGCATGGCGGGCGGGCGAGGGTGACCGCGTTTCATCGCGGGCGACAACCGCGAAGCCCGCGCTCCGGGTGACCGACTCGGCAATGGCTCGCAGGGCGGGTCTACCCGCCGAAGTGGTGCGCGGACACCAGCGCAGTGAACCATGAGGCCATCCCGAAACCTGGATCTACATGGGCTAGAGAAGCGAGACGCCGGTTTCTGCCGGGGATTTCGACCCTCCCCCAACCCCTCCTCGCCACAGCGAGTCGCCTGTGGCGACCTGAGAGGGCGGGGGGGTTGGGGGACAGCTTCATGGCTCCAGGTGGCCTGTGCCCGGCCGGCGGGCGGCCGATGCACCGCTTCCTTACGGGCGCGGCTCGGTTCGACGGCGCCGCAGCCCGCGCCGGCCGGCACAGAGGCCTGCTCCACTCCGGTTCAAGCAGGACGGGCGTCCCTGCCCGTCGTGGCGGGCACGGAGGTCTGCCCCACTCCGGTTCCGGATCCTGCAAGGCCGTTGGCTGGCATATGGTTGGGGGACTGTAGTGCTGCGCCTCCGATTCCAGCGCCACCGCGCGGGCGCCCCCAAGAACGCCGGACTCGGAGGTCCGGCGCTACTGAATCGAGCGCCTCCGATTCCAGCGCCACCGCGCGGGCGCCCCCAAGAACGCCGGACTCGGAGGTCCGGCGCTACTGAATCGTGCGCCTCCGGCCGTTTCTCAACGGCCGGCTACGCCGGCACCCAGGCCAGGTCGAGGATGGTGTGGGTCGGCCGCCCGGTGTTGAAGACGGCTTTCACCTTCATCCCGAACTGCGGCTTGCCCTCCTTCAGCCAGCTCATCAGTTTGGTACACACGCCGGGCAGCTCGATGCTGATGAGGGGCGTGCCCGCCGGGAGCTTGAACAGCTCGCCGGGGTACTTCACGACCGAGTGTGTGTAGACGGTGCCCGTCTGCGGGGCTTCGACCCATTCCATGTCGTGCCAACAGTCGGGGCACTCGCACCGCGGCGGCAGCCACAGGCGTTTCTCACCGCACTTGGGGTTCGTGCAGCGGGTCGCCAGCAGTTTCTTCTGCTCCAGGCCGCGGAAGAACTTTCCCCAGCCGCCGTACATGTGGTAGTGCGACCAGGTCTTGGGGTTCTTGATCCCCAGGGGCTCTTCGTTCCAGACTTCGAGTTGCGTTTTGGGCCAGTCAATCGCCATGAGTCAGTCCTCAGTACGGCCGCCTATCGGCCAGTGACAAGTGACAAGTGTCAAGTGACAGACGGCCCGCGCGGGGTCCTCTCACGGCCCGCTGCGCGATCCGTCTTTCGCCCGTCCACTCACGCGCTCCACGTGTGTCCCTGTCACCTGTCACCTGTCACGTCTCACTCACCGCTTGTCAGGGCTTCTCCAGGATCGCGCACGTCACGTGGCTGCCCGTTCCCGCGTGGGAGATCGTGCAGCCGCGCTTGGGGTTCTTCACTTGCAGGCTCTTCCAGTCGGCCGGCTTCTTCTTTCCGTAGCGCGTCCACATCTTCGGGTCGCCGTGGAACTGGTCGTACTTGCCCTGGAGCTGCCACAGCACCTCGACCATCTGCCAGATGCCGGTCGCCCCGACGGCGTGCATCGTCCCGATCAGTCCGCCGGACAGGTTCGTCGGCAGCTTGCCCTCGTAGTACGCCTCGCCGGACTCGATGAACTCGCGTCCGCGTCCGTACGGCCGCAGTCCGATGTCCTCGTACGTCTGCACGTCGCTGATCGTAAAGGCGTCATGCGTCTCGAGGATGTCGAAGTCCTCGACCGGGTCTTTGATTCCGGCCATGTGGTACGCCAGGTACGCCGCCATGCGCGACGCGAGGAACGAGCTGAATCCCGGCCAGTCCTGCCGCTTCTTGCCGAAGTAGTCCTTGTACGTCGCCTCGGTTTCGTTCGGCAGCAGCAGGATCGGCATGTGCCGCCGGTCGGCCGTCCGCAATGTGTGCGAGCCCCCGCAGATCGCCTTCAGCCGGATCGGCCGGTCGGTCATCTTGAAGGCGGTTTCCTCGTCCGCGACGATCAGCACGGCGGCCCCGACGCTCATCACGCAGCACTCGAGGTAGGTCAGCGGGTCGGACACCACCTCGTTGTTGAGCACGTCCTGGACGGTGTACTTGCCCGGGTTCTGCGAGAACGGCGAGTAGTACGCGTACAGGTGGTTCTTGACGGCGATCTTCGCCAGCGTCTCGTGCGGGACGTTGTTCTCGTACTGGTAGCGCTGCGCCATGAGGGCGTAGTACGCCGCGTACATCCAGCCCAGCTCGCTCTCGAAGTCCTTGCAGGCGGCGGAGGCGATGTAGGAGTTGCCGACCTTGGTGGACACTTCGTCCATGCGTTCCCAGCCGACCACCGGCACGCAGTTCGCGTAGCCCGACGCGACCGCCTGGGCCGCGGCCAGCACCGCCGACCCCCCCGTCGCTCCGCCGGTCTTCACCTCGATGTTGCCCAGCGGGTCGAAGCCGAGGTAGTCGTGGATTTTGGCGGCGGCGAGGAGCTGGTCGCCGAAGTGGTCGGCGAACTGGGAGTAGACGACCCAGTTGACCGAGCGGCGGAACTGCTCGGGGTCGATCTTCAGGTCGTTCTCCTCGACCGCCATCCGCAGGGCTTCGGTGCAGAGCTGGCTGGTGTTCTTCTCGGGGTACTTCTTGCGGAAGTCGGTCAGGCCGCCGGCCACGAGGTAGACCGGCTTCTCGAACTTCGGGATCCGCAGATTCCCAGGGCCGAATCGGATCACATGTGCCTCCTTCGTCGTGAAACGTCCGCTTGATACCCATTCCCCATGAGTGGCAGGGCGGCCGGGGCCCCCGCCGGTAAGTCCATCGCGGTGACCGGAGACGGCCGCGGGGGTCTCCTGTCAAAGCCCGCCACGCTGCCCTTCATCATCCACAACCTCGTTGCTCGGTCCGGCCCGGGCCAGACAGGCCCCTGCCGGGCGGCGCCTCCGCGACGCCCACCGCCCAAACGCCCGGTCGGGTGGACCCGCCGCCCAGAACGTGCCCGGGCACCCGACGCGCGATTGTGGGGCAAGCCGGAGCCGGCGTCAAACTGTCAACGGGCCGCGAGCGGGCCGCCGATCCGCCACGGGGAGGCGCACGGCCGACACTTCGTGCGTATCATGGCGTTGCGCCGGCTGCTGGTCCCGGCGAGCATGGCAGTTTGGTGCTCGGGGCGCGCGCCATGTGAGCCCCGTCCGCGAAAGTGAAGGCAGGATCATCAGTGGTTGCGCCGTCCGGCAGGTCCGCACCCCAGGCCGAGAAGCCGACCGACCATGAGCTCATGCGCCGAGTCGCCGGCGGGGACCGCGCAGCCCTGGGTCAGTTGGTCGAACGTCACCAGCGGCGTGTTTGCTCGCTGGCCTATCGTTTCCTGGGACACTGGAGCGAGGCCGAGGACGTGACCCAGGATGCGTTCGTCCGCGTCCTGCACGCCGCCGCCCGATTCCGGCCGGAGGCCCAGTTCACCACCTGGCTGTACCGGCTGGTCGTGAACCTGTGCTGGGACCGCCGGCGGCGGGCGGCGCGCGAAGTACGGCGGCAAGGCGCACAGCGCGTTCCAGGTTTCCATGACCCGCCGACCGCAGCCCTGGAAGCTGAGGAGCGCATCCACAGCGTCCGTCAGGCGGTGGCACACCTCCCCGACCGCCAACGGCTGGCGGTCGTCCTGCACCGATTCGAGGAGCTCTCACACCAGGAGATCGCGGAGGCGACGGGCTGGAGCCTCGCGGCAGTCGAGTCGTGCCTCGTGCGCGCATACGACAGACTGCGAAGGTCCTTGTCAGACATGAGTATCGGACGGGTACGGCCGGCGGCGGGGACAACAGACCCTGAACGCGGAGTCCCGCCGCTGGGAGGCGTGGAAACGAGCGTTCAACCATTGTGGGATGTTAGCGATGGAGCACGTACGACAAACACAAATGATCCGGCTCGTGGCGGGTGAACTCGCGGACGACGAGCGTGCGGCCGTCGAGCGACACCTCGCCGGCTGCGGCGCCTGCCGCGCTGCGTACGAGTCCCAAGCGAGAACCTGGAGCGTGTTGGGAGAGTGGGCGCTGCCCGACACCCCGCGGAACCTGTTCGCCGGCATCGAGCGAAAGCTCGCGTCGCGGGCGGTTGCCCCCCGCCCGCGGTGGGCAGCGCTGCGGTCCATCGGTCGCATCGCCGCGGCCGTCTTGATCGGCGTCGGCGTGGGGTACGCGACAGGGAAAGCCCGAGCGCCGGCCCCCCCCGAGGCCCCGGCGGTGGTCTCGCCGGCCGCGGAGAGTGAAGCCCTGAGAGTGCTCGGCCTCGATCACGTAGCAAACCCTTCTCCGGCCGGTCTGTATGGGACCCTCCTGCACCTGGACGCGGAAACCGCGGTGGAGGAGGGGCAGTCATGATGTGGCGACGTTACACCGGGCTGTCCGTGATCGCGTTGGCGTGTGCCGCCGGGAGTTACCTGGCCACCCATGCTTTTCAGCCACAGGGCCGCGTACTGCCCCCGTTGAATCTGACGACCATGGCGGACTCGAGTATCGCCGGGTGGCTTGGGCTCAGCCGCGAGCAAGCCGCCGACGTGCTCGAGATCGAAGCGACCTTCGCGGCCGATCGCACGTCACTCGAAGCAGTCCTCCAGGCGGAGCGGGAACGCCTGGCCTTCCTGTTCGAGAATCAGGAGACCCCCGACGACCACATCCTGCAACAGGTGGAAGCGGTTATCGCCGCACACGACGCGCTGGAGCGGCGGATCGCCCGGCACCTCGTGGCGCTTCGGCCCCATCTCACGCCGGAACAGACCAAGCGGTTGTTCGACCGCTTTGCCGGGGGCGTGCGGGAGTGCCAAGGTCCACGCTGGCGGCAGGGTCTGCCGGCCGATCAAACCGCGGGGCCCCGCGGCCACGGACCTCCACCCGGCCGCGGATGGCGCCGTGGTCAGGGCCCGCCGGGCGCCTTCGACGGGTTGAACTCGGGGGGACCCAGCACGGCACCTGCCACCTCTCGACCAGGAGATTGACCATGGTCCAGAAACTGACACTCGCATTCGCGCTGCTGGCGAGCGGGGTGTGGGCCGCCGCTCAATCGCCACCGCGCGGACCGACCGGCCGAGTTGCCGGAGTGCCGCAGAGTTCCCGCGCGTCGGTCGGGCATGTTCCGGCGGGCGGCTCAGGGTGGGCAGACCCGGCGCGGCCGGTCCGCCGGCGTCTCCGTGACCCGTCCGCGTGCCCGCTCGTCCAGGACCGTCCGGGCCGCCAGTGGCTCCGCAACCCCGCGGATTGCCCACGCCTCCGCGGGATGAGTCGCATGTCGCCACGCTGGACCGGCTGGAGTGGCCGCCCGCGCGAAGGCGACTGGTGGAGCCCATGCCCTCGCCGCCCACAGGCGTGCTGCCGTGGGGGCCGGGGGCATGGTCACGCCTGGGGCTGGCGGAGATAGCCCCCGCTGGTCGCCGTCCGCACGGCACGCCGGCAGACGCCCACGGTTGCGTCAACCGCCTCGGGCGTTGTTGGTGCTTGCGCGCTGAGGGCGGGCGTGCGTCGCCGCGACTGGACCCAAGGCCAACCACGCGCCGGGGGCGCCGACCCAATCCCAGGTTACGGTGTTGGTTTCCCGGCAGCGCGCCAACCATGATTCTGCATTGTGAAATCCGCTGGGAACCATCGGGCAGCATCGTTCAACCAGTGGATGCGGAGAAGCGGTCTCCCATCATGTGCGAGTCCCGCGGCGAATGCCACCGCGGAACGTGCATTCCGATCGTGCAGTCGAAAGGAGTAGCGACCATGAAGGGAACGATTGTGCTGATGTTGGCTGGTCTGGTCCTGACCTCCACAGTGGCCCTGGCCGGGGGACCGGGCTGCGGGACGCGCATCGAAGGTCAGATCACGGCCATCGACCCGCAGTTGCAGCAGCTCGTGGTCAACGGCGTCACGGTCCAGGTGACGCCGACGACCGTGATCAAGATGCGCGGCCAAGTGATCACCTTCAACGAGCTTGAGGTGGGGATGACGGCGGCTGTCTGTGGGACGCTGGAGAACAACGTCCTGACCGCGAAGAATATCACGGTCAAACCGCAATGTCGTCGTGACTAGGATGATTGCGCCCGGGCCTTGAGAGCGTGGACTGACGGCGCAAGCCGCCGGGTCAAACGCTCGTCGGTCCCTGCGGCAAATCACCCGCGGGCCGGTGCACACCTGGCCGAGTGCCGCCGGCCCGTCGTTTGCGCCCGCGTGTCGCGTTCGTGCCGGACCGCTGACGGCGCTTCCGGGGGGCTTGGCAAACCGCAGGGGCGCGGGCATCATGCCGGCCGGGCCGTGGGTGAGCCGCGAGCAGAACGAGGATTCGGCATGGCAGTACCGGGCAAACAAGCGATTGTGGCCGTCGTCGGGTTGATGAGTGGATTCGTGGCGATCGGCCAGGAGTCGCAGCCGACATCGCACGACGAGTCCCTGTGGTTCCGCAACGTCCGCCAGCTCACGTCCGTGGACATGGGGCTGGCCCGCTCCGGCGAGGCGTACTTCTCGCCCGACATGAAGCGCGTCTCGTTCCAGGCGTTTCCGGTTGGCAAGGAGGACTACCAGATCTACGTGATGAACCTCGATGGGACCGGGCTGAAGATGGTCAGCACCGGCGTCGGGGCGACCACCTGCTCGCACTTCCACCCCAGCGGCGACAAGCTCATCTTCGCCGCCAACCACGACGACCTGCGGGCCCCCAGCCAGCCGCACGAGCTGGAACCCATGCGGCCGCGCGGCGAAGGGGCGGCGGAGAGTGGACATCCCGGCGGTCACGCCGGCGGACCCCCGGAAGGGAAACCCGGCGGACAGGCCGGCGAGCACCCCGGCGGACATCCGGGCGGGCACCCCGGCGACAAGCCCGCGGCCGGCGGACGCCCACAACACCGCGGCGGCCCCGATTACGCCTGGAAGTACTTCCCCGGCATGGAGATCTACGAGTACACCTTCGCAACGGGACAACTCAAGCGGCTGACCAATAGTGACGGCTACGACGCCGAGTGTACCTACTGCTCCGACGGCCGGCACATCGTCTTCTCCTCCCTGCGCGACGGGGACCAGGAAATCTACGTCTGCGATGCCGACGGCGGCAACCCGCGGCGGATCACGCACTCTCCGGGCGGCGACGGCGGCCCGTTCTTCAGCCCCGACGGCAAGCGGCTCGTGTATCGCTCCGACCGCTGCGGCAACGGCAACCTCCAGATCGTCGTCAACAACGTCGAGGGCACCGCGGAGAAGCAGCTCACGACCAACTGCGACGAGTTCCACTGGTGCCCCTACTGGCACCCGTCGGGCCGCTGGATCATCTTCACGCACGCCGACTTCCGCCGACGGCCGAATTTCGACCTCTACATCATGCGGGACGACGGATCGGAGATGCACCGCGTGACGTCCGATGCGGCGTTCGACGGTCTGCCCGTGTTTTCGCCGGACGGTCGCTACCTGATGTGGACCTCCACGCGCGGCGGGCTCGAAGCCCCGCAGGTCTTTATCGCCGAGTTCACCGGGCTGACACCGGAGGGTGAGCTCCGCGGCGGGCGCTGAGAGCGCCTGACAGGCTGGGGGACCGACCTCTGGTCGGTCGAGCGACGGGCCAGAGGCCCGTCCCCCAAGGTTCTGATGCGGGCTCCAAGCGATCGGGCGACCACGCAAGCACGCCGCACGATCTCGCCGGCGGAGACGCTGTGATCCGCGCCGCGACCGTGTGCATGATCCGTACCGCGACCGTGAGGGAGCGGCTGGGCCAAGAGGGCGCGCAGAAGCGCAAAAGCCAAACGGCCTCCGCTTCACCGCTCCCTGACGGTCGCGGCTCGTCCGGGGTTGCTGAAACGGTGGCCGGCGACCGGCCGCGGCGGGTACGATGATGGCGTGACGCCGGGCCGCGTCGCCGGGGCGCGCCCCTGGGCCGCCCGCGGGTACGTCCCCGCACGGGCGCCACGCACCGGCCTTCGGCCGGTGCCACACGGGCCTGGCCGGCCATGGGCTGGTGCTACACTGACCTCACTGGCCATTGACCAGTGCCAGAGCGGCACGATCGGCCCCCAAGGAACGGCCCGGTGCCTCGAATGCCAGGATGAATAAAGAGAGACGTGTCTTCTCTGTGCCTCTGTGCCTCTGTGGTGAATCTCGATCCACAGCGGAGAACGTGCGATGAGCTTCTTCGAATGGCTGACGACCAAGCGCAAGACCCTGGGGACGATGAATGTCGCCGAGCTGCGGGCCCAGGAGATGCTGCTGGAGAACGAGCGTAACCGCATGCAGGCCAAGGTCCGCCAGCTCGCCACCCAGAAGCAGCAGCTCATCGACCAGGGGGCCAAGGAGAAGACGCCGGAGGTCCGCCGGACGCTGGCCCAGCAATACGACCTGCTGCACACCGAGCAGATGATGGTGGCCCGGCAGCTCAACATCCGGGGCAAGGAGCTGCTGACGATCGCGCGGCTGCGGATGCTGCGGGAGAACCAGCCCACGACGCGGCTGGGCACGACGGGTCGCGTGGCGATCCGCGAGGGCGACCTGGCCACGATCGCCCGGCTGATCGAAAACGACCAGATCACGACGGAAATGTACCAGGAGCGGCTGGATCAGATCCTGGACACGGCCCACGAGGCGGACGCGGGGACTGCGGGGCTCTCGCCGGCGGGCCAGGAGGTGCTGCGCATCTGGAACGACCTTGACGCCGGGCTCATCAAGGACACCGCCGCCGCGTTTGACGAGGCGGAGAAGCGCGTGCGGGAGCGCGGGGCGGCGGAGGCCTGAGCGTGGGAACGTGGGAAGGTGGGAACGTGGGAACGGACCGGCGGTCGGGGCCGGCGCAGCGCTTCGAAGACCTTGCCGTATGGCAGACCGCGCGGGAGTTGGCTCGCGGCGTATACCGAGCAGCGGAATCCCAGGCATTGGGTCGGGATTACGCGATGCTGAACCAGATGAAGCGGGCCGCCGTGAGCATCTCCAGTAACATCGCCGAGGGTTATGAGCGCGGTACGCGCAAACAACACATCGAGGCGTGCTATGTAGCCAAGGGTTCTGCGGGTGAGCTGCGCAGTCAAGTCATGGTCGCCCACGACGTGGGCCTGCTGGACGAGGCGGCGTTCGCGTGGCTCATGGAGCACTGCGACAAGGTCTCACGGCACCTGGCCAACTACCTGCGACACCTCCAGCGGTCACAGCGCACCATCCCGGGCATGAAGTATGTCGCGCCGGCGACGGAGGCCCTGCCGCGTGAAAGCGAGGACGCATGACTCGCCACTCTGACGTTCCCACGTTCCCACCTTCCCACGTTCCCACGAAGCCACTGGACGGGAGCTGACCCATGGGACTCTTCAAATCGAAAGAGGAACGCCGCCTCGAGCGCGACATCAAGATTCGCCAGGGCATCCGCCGGATCGAAAAGTCCATCGCCGAGCAGGCCAAGTTTTCCGACGAGTTCGTCAGGAACGCCCGCCGCGCCAAGCAGATCGGCGATATGGCGAGCTACCAGTTCATCCGCAACTCGCTGAAAAAGACCGCCACCATCCGCAAGCTGCTGGAGCGGCAGCTCCTGGCGGTGAAAAACGCCCTGCTCATCAAGCGGCAGGCCGAGGCCTCCGCCGACTTCGCCGCCGCCATGAAAACGATGGCGGCCGAGGTGAGCCGGCTCTACGGCGACACGGACCTGCTCAAGACGCAGATGGACTGGGAGAAGGCGATGGCCCAGTCACAGACGATGGAGGAGCGGATGGCGATGTTCCTCGACGGCATGGAGCAGGCCGCCGCGGCGGACGTGTCCCAGGCCCCCGCCGAGGCGATCACCGACGAGGAGATCGACCGGATGATCGCGGCGGAGGAGCAGGTTGAGAAGGCCCGCGAAGACCAGCAGATGAGCGCCCTGCGGGCGGAGCTGGAGCAGCTCAAGGGCCAGGGGCAGAAGGAGACGAAGTAGAGGATTCGGAGGCCCGCGGGATGGCCGGCAAGAGCATCAGAATCTTCCTCGTGGACGGCACGGCCAGCGGCCTGGCCACAGCCAGCATTGGCCAGTGGACAGGAGTTGCCGTCGTGGCGGCGCGCACACGGCTCGACGCTCTCGCGCGGAGGCCCGAGGCCCGCCGACCGTCAGTGTACGTCTTGGAGGGCGCGGACGCTGTCAATCCCAGTCGACGACGGGTCTATGTGGGGGAGACTGACAGCTTCGTGGACAACCGCCAGCGCATTCATGACGTCGAGCGGGACTTCTGGGAACGAGTTGTCATCTTCACGTCGACGGACGAGAACCTCACCAAGGCGCACACACGCTACGTGGAGGCCAGGCTGTTGGAGCTTGCGCGGGACGCACGACGTGCGACGATCGACAACACCGCGTTTCCCGCGGTGCCCGCGTTGCCCGAGGCCGACCGGTCCGACATGGAGGTATTCCTGTCCCAAATGCTCATTCTTCTGCCGGTGCTGGGGTTTGACTTCGCGTCCGTTCTTGACGTCGGATATCCCGATGAATCGGTGGAGCGCGTCCTGTTTGAGATGCGCATTGCGGACTTGTCCGCGCGCGCCCGCCTGGTCGACGATGAGTTCGTCGTCCTCAAAGGGTCGCACGCGCGACGAAGAACAACAGACTCCTGTCAGCAAGGGTACCGCCGGATGCGGGAGCAGCTCATTGAGGACGGAGTGCTGACCGAATCAGCGAACCTCGAGTTCCTTGAGTTCCGCGAGAACGTCCCCTTCCGCAGCCCCAGCGCGGCGGCGGCCGTCGTCTGCGGAAACAACATGAATGGCCGAGAAGCCTGGAAAGTCGCCAGCACCGGTCAAACGTACGGAGAATGGGAAGACGCCCAACTCGCGCGTTCCTCAGAGCGGGCGAGCGGCAGGGCCGGCGTACTCACCGTTGGCGAGGGCGACCCATTATGATAGGCGTGCCGGAACGAGGCCCGTCATGTCCAAGATGACTTCGCAATCAGGTTCGATCGCGTCCGAGGTGTTTGCCCTGTTGGTGCGTCGGCTGCGTGACGCCTTGGCGCCGCGGGCGATTTACCTCTTCGGCTCGCACGCTTATGGGCGTCCCCACGCCGGAAGCGACGTGGACGTGTTGGTGGTGTTGCGCGACGACAACTTCTCGACCTGGGACGCCGCGAAGCGCGGCTACGGCGCGGTGGACGGGCTGGGGCTGCTCGTCGAGCTTCACTTCACGTGGCCGGAACGGCTCCGCGAGCGGGCCGGCGTGCCCGGGAGCTTCGAGCACGAGATCGTGTCGAAAGGCAGGTTGCTCTATGCCGCCTAACTCCCCCGCGGCCCGCGAGTGGCTGGTCAAGGCACGGAATGACTTGCGCATGGCGCACCTGGCCTTCGACGCCCACCCGCCGTTGTTCGACGCCGGGTGCTTTCATTGTCAGCAGGCCGCGGAGAAGAGCCTGAAGGGCCTGCTCGAGTTGCACGCCTGCCCAACGCCGAAGATCCACGCCCTCGGTCCGCTGCTCGACCTGTGCGCGCCATTTACCGATCGCTTGCAGGAGCTGCGACCGGACCTCCTGGCGCTGTCGTATTTCGCCGTGGCGGTGCGGTATCCAACCGGGAAGGACCCCACCGCGGAGGATGCGCAGAACGCCCTGCGCACCGCAGAGCTGCTTTTCACCACCGTACTCGATCTTGTCCCCTTGGATACGCGACCTTAAATGGCGCGCTGTCGTCGGCACGGCTTCCGCCGAGCGCGCAGCACAAAGCCGCGCGGCCATTCCCGGACGCCGCGCGGCTCAGTTCCCCCGGGACTGAACTCCGCCTAGCAGACGAACCGCCGGCGGAACTGAAGCAGCAACCCCAGACCGAGCAAGGCCAAGCCCGTCGGCTCGGGAATGCCGTAAACCTGGAAGGCGTAGTCCGTGGCCGGCTCGCCGGGATACTGATTGATGAAGATCCAGTTGTAGTACGGCGGCGGACCGGGCCGCACCAGCCCCATGGTCTGGCCGTTGATCTGGCCGAACCCGGTGGTCAGGGCCACGTTGCGCCCGTCGCCCTGCCCCGTCGGGCCGCTGACTAGGCGCACGCCGATGTAGTAGTGTCCGGGCCCCAGCGGGGTGTCGGGCAGGTTGACGTACCCATTGTACGTTTGGAAGCCGTAGAAGCTGCCGAACGTCCCGGTGACCTGGTACGTGGGCACCGCCAGCGGGAAGCCGGCCAGCGGGGTGTACGTCTGGTTCTGCTCCTTGAGGATGATGACCTCGACCGAGTAGCTCCAGCGCGGGTCGCGGCCGCCGGCCCACTTGATGCCCTGCACCACGACGTCTTGGGTGAAGACGACGTCGTCGGTGGCCCAGGTGTCCTCGACGGCGGCGTTGCGCTCGGAGCTGAAGTAGGAGCGCCGGTCGAACCCGCCGTCCACGCCCGGGTTGGCCGTCAGGAAGTTGTCCCACAGAAGATCGGCCTGAGCGACGGCGGCGCCGACGATGAGCAGCAGCACGAGTCCATACGCACGCATGACTGTCCTCTCCTGCCTCGCGGGCGCGACGACCGTCCCTCCGGGCCGTCCGGCACACGCCGGACCCAAAGCGGGCTCCTGCGCCCACGGTCGCGTGTCGGGGAGCCGCGGCGACGAGGCTCTCGGGCTACGATTCGGCGCGCTGTTCACCGCGCCGAGCTGTCCTGTCTCGTGTAGAGTGCTCGCGCCCCTCTACACCCAAGTCTTAGGCCCCGCGCCCGCCGCAAATCAAGTTGATCCAGGGTCTATTCCGCGCATCCACGGCGCCGAGCGGGATCGGTCGCGTGTGGACGGCGAAGGGTCGGATAAGACGGGCCCCGGCCGGGCAACCCCGGCCGGTCGGAGGGCCAACGCCCTCCGGCGCGCCGGGCACTGTGGGCGGCTCCCACGCGAATACTCAGCGGGACACGGCGCTGGGCGGGAGGGCGAGCCTCCCGGCGAGCCGCGGCTCGGCAGGCCGGCCGGGTCGCCGCAGGAGACAGCCTCGCCCTCCAAGGTCACGTCCCCGCGAAGACACCCCAGACGCCCCTCCCTCTCAGGTCGCCACGGGCGACTCGCTGTGGCGGGGGGGGGTAGGGTTGAGATCCCCGGCCGGCGTAGCGTTGTCGATCTCGTGAGCGCTCGGCAGCTCGGTCCGGGGCGCGGTCCTAGGGAACCTGGAGTTGTCTGAGGGTGTCGTCCCAGTCGGTGAAGCGGATCGCCCGGTCGTCGATCCACACGTCGGCGACGGGCTTGCCCATGTGCAGCCCGTCGTACTCGAACCCGTGGTCGTCGAGCCATTTCTTGGCCACGCGGTACTCGCCCCAACTGCGGGCCGTGTAGATGACGACAACGTAGCCCGCGGCACGCAGCTTGCGCAGGGCCGCGGCCGCCCCGGCGATCGGCTGCGCCAGCGGCCGTTCCAGGAACATCTCCTCGGTACACAGCACGCCGTCCAGGTCCACCATGATCGTCTTCGCGCGACCCATCGCCGCCGTCTCCTACGCCGCCCCCCCGTCCCGTATAATCCCGCCGCGTGCAAAGTAGACCCGTGCGGCGGCAGCAGGTCAACCGACCGTGATTATCACCATCGACGGCCCGGCCGGCTCCGGCAAGAGCACCACGGCCCGCAAGCTGGCGGCCCGTCTGGGCATCCCGTACCTCGACACCGGGGCGATGTACCGCGTCGTGACGCTGGCCGCCCTGGAAGACGGCGTTGATCTGCACGACGACGACGCCCTGGCCGCCCTGGCCCGGCGTGACGACTACCGGCTCGATCTCGGCCCCACCCACGTCCGCGTCACGCTCCGCGGCCACGACGTCACCGAGGCCATCCGCTCCATGCGCGTCAACGACCACACGCGGTACATCGCGGCCTCGCCCGGCGTTCGCCGCGTCTTGATCGACAAGCAACGCGAGATCGCCCGACGGCTGGGGTCGCTCGTCACCGAGGGCCGCGACCAGGGCACCGCCGCGTTTCCCGACGCCGACGCGAAGTTCTTCCTGGATGCGGCCCGCGAGAAGCGGGCCGAGCGGCGGCTGCACGACCTGATGGCCGATGGCGAGGAGGTCACCTACGAGCAGGTGTTGGCCAACGTGGACGAGCGTGACCGGACCGACAGCGAGCGGCCCGTGGCCCCGCTGGCCGTCCCGCCCGGGGCCGTCCGCATCGACACGACCGACCTGTCCATCGCGGCGGTGCTGGACCTCATCGTGGACCACCTCCGCCGGCGGGGGTTGGTCCGTGACTGACGGGTGGCCGACGGGGCTCGGGGTCCGGGGGCCGGATGCCGGACCGCGGCAGCGACCAAAGGGGATCGGTGCCGCGGGGGCCAGGGCCTGGAGGCCAGGGACTGTATGGGTATTCAGGTGCCTTGGACACGGGATGGGAGGGCGAGCCTCCCGGCGAGCCGCGGCTCGGCAGGCCGGCAGGGTCGCCGCAGGAGACAGCCTCGCCCTCCCGTGTTGCATGATCGCGAACGCCCATTTAGGGGTCGGGGATAGAGGCGCCATGCTCAGGCCGGCTGAAACGCACCCGGAACCGCCCGTCGCACCGCCGCCGATGCGCCGCGGTTACGCCTTCTTGCGTCTGGTGGCCCAGCTCCTGTTAACGTTCCTGTTTCGCGGGCGCGTGTTCGGGACGCGACACGTTCCGCGCACCGGCGGCGTGCTGCTGGTCAGCAACCACCAGAGCTTCCTGGACCCCGTCCTCGCCACACTCGCCATCCCCCGCGAGTGCAATTACATGGCCCGCGACACGCTCTTCCACGACCCCACCCTGCGGCGGGTGATCGAATACCTGAACGCATTTCCCGTGAAGCGCGGCACGGCGGACATGGGAGCCATCAAGGAGACGCTGCGGCGACTGAAAGCGGGGAAGGTCGTGCTGACGTTTCCGGAGGCCACCCGCACCACCGATGGTCGCATCGGTCCCATGCGGGCCGGCGTCGTCCTGCTGGCCCGCAAGGCCCGCGTGCCGATCGTGCCGACGCTGATCCTCGGTGCGTTCGAGTCGTGGCCGCGCACGCGCAAGCTCCCCGTGCCGCGGCCGATCCTCGTGGCCTACGAGGAGCCGATCTACCCGCACCGACACCCCGACTGGAGCGACGACGAGTGCGTGGCGATGGTCCGCGACCGCGTCGTAGCCATGCAGGCGCGGTACGCGGGCCATCCCGTCCTTGGCACGACTGGGCCGCGTTGAGCTGCGGCGCGACCTCGGACCGGGGAAGAACGCTTGTCGAAGCCAGACCACGCGGACGGCACGGGTGGCCCGGTAGAATGGCCGTATGAAGAGGCCGACCGTGAATCCGGCTGCTCCCGACGCGCGCGGGGGCGATCGTCACAGCGCGCGGTCGCGCCGCCGGAGCGAACTGCCGCTCTCGTCGCTGGTGTTCGTGGTGGCGTTCGGCGTGCGCTTCCTGCACTGGTGGGGGCAGATGCGGCACAACCCGTTTTTCCACGCCCCGATCATGGACGAGCGGATGCACCACGAGTGGGCGCAGCTCATCGCCACAGGGGCCGGCCTGGGTGAACGGCCCTTCTTTCGCGCGCCGCTGTACTACTACATGGTCGCCGGCATCTACGCCCTGTTCGGGCCGACAATCGCCGTCGCGCGGTTGGTCGGCGTCGTGATCGGGGCGGCGAGCTGCTATCTCGTCGCTCGAATCGGGACGTTGCTTGACAGGCCGCGGGTGGGGGTGCTGGCCGGGCTGCTCGCCGCGTTTTACTGGCCGCTCGTCCACTTTGATGAGCAGCTTCTCACCGTCGGCCTCGAGATCTTCCTGAACTTGCTGATGTTGTGGCTGCTGTTGGCGGCGGTGCGGCGGGAGGGAGTGCTTGAACCGCCCCAGACAACCGGTGGAACCGCTCCCTCACGGTCGCGGCTCGGAACGGAGGGCACCGCTCCCTCACGGTCGCGGTTCGGACAGTTGGCTCTGTACGGGCTGGCGGGCATCGTGTGGGGGTTGTCGGCCCTGGCGCGGCCGAACGTGCTGGCGTTCGCGCCCGTGCTCCTGATCTGGCTATGGGTCGTGCTGCGAGCGGAACGAGCCCCTGGCACTGGGGGGCGGGAACCACTGCTCAAGAGCAGTGGCACACCGTCACGAGACCCACCGCTCAGGAGCAGCGGCACACGGGCCCCCGCTTCGGAGCCGGCGCGCCTCGGACCGCGTGGCACCGGCCCATGGCCGGTGCTGACCCGAATAGCCCTGGTCTTCCTCGGCGCCGCCCTCACCATCCTGCCGGCGACCCTCCGCAACCGCCTCGTCGGCGGAGAGTGGGTGCTCATCGCCACCAACGGCGGCGTGAACTTCTACATTGGCAACAACCCCCAGGCCGACGGCATCGCCGCCGTCGTGCCCGGCACGCGGGCCGACTGGGAAGGCGGCTACGAAGACACGCACCGCATCCCGGAACAGGAACTGGGCCGCCGACTCACTGAAAGCGAAGTGTCCGCGTACTGGTTCAACAAGGGCCTGGCGTGGATTCGCGGCCACCCGGGCGCGTGGCTACGGCTCACACTGCACAAGCTCGGGCTCTTCTGGGTGCCGCACGAAATCCCGAACAACCAGCCGATCCGCTTCTTCGCCGGCCTGTCCGACATCGCGCCGCTCTTCCTGCTGGGGTTCCCGCCCGTGGCCATCCTCGGTCTGGCCGGGCTGGCGACGCTGCGCGACCGCTGGCGAGTGTGGTCGCTGCCGGTGCTGTTCGGCGCGATCACGATGGCCACCGTCGTTGTCTTCTTCTGCCCCGCGCGTTACCGGCTGCCGGTCGTGCCGATCCTGCTGCTGCTGACCGCGGCGGGCGTCGTGCGCCTGCCGGAACTGTGGCGAGATCGCCGCCGGCGAGCACTCGGCACCTACGCGGCGGTTGCGGCGGCGGTCGCCGGCTTCATGGTTGGCAACCGGCCCGATGCGGCGTGGGCGCAGCAGGAGGAGGGGCGGGCCTACCACAATTTGGGGGCCCACTACGCCCGCCGCGGCCAGGACGACCCGTCGCAACGCCCGCTGGCGCTGGACTACCTGAATCGCGCCACCGAGTTGCGCCCCACCGACCCGTACCTCCGGTTCTCGATCGGAACGTGGTTGACGCTGTTCGACCGGGCGGACGAGGCCGGCCCGCATTTCGCGCGCGCGGTCGCCTTGCTGCCAACGTACGCGGAGGCGCGGCAGTCCTACGGCGACTGGCTGCTGGCCCGCGGGCGGATGGAAGAGGCCGTGGAGCAGTACCAGGCGGCCCTGGAGCTGCGGCCCGACTGGGTGGACACGCGATACCGGCTTGGGCGGGCGCTGGCGCGCGTCGGGCAGATGGCGGCCGCGGCTGAGCAGTTTGAGCGGGTGGTCCAGCAGCAGCCCGACGCCATCCCGGCGTTGTTCGATCTGGCTACGGCCCTCGTCCGGCTCGACCGGCCGACGGACGCGGTCCGGCACTACCGCGAGGTCCTGCGCCTGCAACCGGGGCACGTCGGGGCCGCGCAGCGACTGGCGCGAACACTCTTCCAACTGGGCCGGACGGCCGAGGCCATCGCTGTGCTGGAGGCGGGTCTGCGGCGGTCGCCGGACAATGCGCCGCTGCGGGCCGATCTGGCCGGGCTACTCATTTCGACGACGGATGCGTCGGTGCGCGACAGTGCCCGCGCCGTGGCCTTGGCCGAGGAGGCGCTGGCTCTCGGGGCATCCCGCGACGTCCCTCTGCTCGACACGTTGGCGGCGGCGTACGCCGATCTCGAGCAGTATCAGAAAGCCGCGGACTTGACCCGCGAAGCGCTCGCCAAGGCCCGCCAGGACGGCCCGGCCACCGCCGTGCCCCACCTTGAGGCGCGACTCCGGCAATACGAAGCCGGCCGGCCGCCACCGTAATCCGCCGCACTCGAAGCCTGCGTCAAGCCGCCGACCGCCGCCGGTCGATAACCCCCTTATGCTCCTCTGGCCTCCGTGGCGCCTGCGGGCCCTGCTCCGCACCGCGGTCCACGCGCGCAGCCTCCGCGTAGCGTGGCGGCTGCACACGGAGCGCGTCGGGCCGACCACGATCCGGCTGCCGGGGTTCACGGGGACATTCCGCTTTCGCACCGGCACGAGCGATGCCCGGCTGCTGCGCGGGCTGGCCGAGCGCGGCCTGCCGCCAGAGTACGAGTGGCCGGCCGACCTCCGCCCGCGGGTCATTCTGGACATCGGGGCGAACATCGGGGCGGTGACGGCGGCCCTGGCCCGGCGCTACCCCGCGGCCCGCATCTTCGCCTTCGAACCCCTGCCGGAGAACTTCGACCTGCTGCGACACAACGTCGCTCAATTCGCGCGGGTCACGCCGGTACCGTACGGGCTCGGCGCGGCGACGGAGAGCCGGCCGTACACGCGCTCCGACGACCCGCGGAACTTCGGCGGCGGGGGCTTCCACGGCGGCGGCGCGGACCACGGGACGCGCGTCAGCGGTCTGGCGATCGTCGCCGTGGAGCAGGCCCTGCGGGAGCTGCACATTGAGTCCGTGGACGCGATCAAGATCGACACGGAGGGCGCCGAGCATGACATCCTGACGAGCTTCCCGTCGGCCGTGCTGCGGCAAGTGCAAGTGATCGTCGGCGAGCTGCACGGCAAGGCCGGCGATGCCGAACTACTGGACTACCTGGGGCGGTTCTTTCGCGTCGAGCGCATCGAGCGCCACGGTCGGTCAAAGTGGTTTCGGGCCCTCGCGCCGCCGGACCGGCCCACCGCGCTCCGCAACGTCGCTCACGGGAAGCCGGAGGAGGGAGAGCCGGACGCCACGCATTCTCGGACCGTGCACGAAGCAGCGGCGCACTTGCCTTCCGCGCCGTCCTATTGAACCCTGAGTATTGAGGTTGGTGTCGATGGCCCGGGCTGCGCGCGGCGACGCGGGGCGATCGGCGGGCACGGGAATCGGGAAGGTGGTGCCATGCTCAGCACAACAGCAGCGACAACATGGCTCCTGACAGCCTTGCTGACCAGCATGGCCACAGACCCGGCGGCCGGTGACGCGATGGCGTCGACACCGGCCGCCGCCGTTTCGTCCGCCCCCCTCGATGCTTCACTCCCGCCGCTCGCGCCCGTTTCGCCGCTGTCCAAGCCGCTGCCCGTCGCACTATCTCATGCGTCCCGTGTCCGGTTGGCTTCCGCCACCGCGCCGCCCGTCACGGCGGCGTGGAACGACGCGGCACCCTGCCCAACCGTCCGCTGGCCGGAGCCGGTGGCGCTGCTGGTGTTGCTCGGGGGGATCGTGCTGATGTGGTCCCCGCGCGGCCGAGTGCCGCGCTAAACCAGCGTGCGCAATGTCGCGCCAACCGCACCGCAAGGCTCTGCCTTGCGGCTGCGGCAAGGCGGAGCCTTGCCGTACGACCTGCGGAGCGGATGCGCGCACGCTGATTTCGATGGTCGCACCCGATTCGGCGGCGCACGGCGGGAGGGCGAGCCTCCCGGCGAGCCACGGCTCGGCAGGCCGGCAGGGTCGCCGCAGGAGACAGCCTCGCCCTCCCACGTTGCATCATGGTGTCTACTCGTTCGGCCAGTGACCGCGGAACGCCGCGGCGGCCGGTCCGCAGCGGCACGCTCCCGGTCCCTCGCCGCCGGTTTAGCGTTAAACTCTCCGGCCGAGGCGCATGGACTTCCCGGATGTCATCCTGGCCGCCGGCGAGCTCGGCTGGACGACGATCGCTTTCAGCGTCGGCCTGATGCTGGTCCTGGTGGTCTTGTCCGCCGGCTTCTCCGGCTCCGAGACGGTGCTGTTCTCCCTGTCCCCGGTGCAAATCGAGCGGGCCGCGGTCAGTCGCAGCCCGTTTCGCCGCCTTGTCGCGCGCCTGATGCGCCGACCGACGGAGACGCTGACGGTGGTGCTGGTGGCCAACACCGCCGTCAACGTCCTGTTGTTCGCCGTGTCGTATGTGCTCTCGCGCCACCTCGCCCACCACGCGGGCGCCTGGGTAACGCCGGCCTTCGCGGCGGGCAGCGTCCTGCTCGTCGTGGTGTGCGGCGACGTTGTCCCCAAGGTGATCGCCGTCCGCTTGGCTGAACGGCTGGCCCCCCCGGCGGCCCTGTTGGTACGAATTGTCGGCGTCGTGGCGCTGCCCTTGGGGCGCCTCATCAACTGGATCCTCGTGGAGCCCGTCGTCCGCCTGGCCTTTGGCGGCCGGGCGCGGTTTCAGACCGCGGCCGAGCTCTCGCGTGTCGAACTGAAGGCGCTCCTGGAGATGAGCCGGCGACGGGGCACGCTCCGGGCGCTCGAGGACACGTTTCTGCGGGCGGTCATCGACCTCGGGCACACCCGCGTGCATGACGTCATGGTCCCGCGCGTCGAGATGGCCGCGTACGACCTGCGGGCCGGGGCGGAGGGGTTGCGCGAGCTGATGCGGCGCACGCACCATAAGAAAGTCCCCGTGTACGAGGGTTCGCTCGACCGGCTGGTCGGGGTGGTCTACGCCAAGGTCCTGTTCCTCAACCCCGACAAGCCGCTCGCCAGCCTCGTGCAGCCCGTCCGCTTCGTCCCCGAACTCATCACCTGCGAGCAATTGCTGGTCCATTTCCGCCAGACGCGGACCCAACTGGCCATCGCCGTGGACGAGTATGGCGGCGTCGCCGGCCTGGTGACGCTGGAGGACGTGCTGGAGCAGATCGTCGGCGAGTTGCACGACCCGGAGGAAGCACCCGAGGAACCCGACCTCCGCGCCCTGCCCGACGGCGAGTACGACATCAGCGGACAGCTCAGCGTCCAGTACTGGGCCGAGACCTTCGGGCTGCCGCCGCGCGTCGAACGCGTCGCCACCGTGGGCGGGCTGGTCATGGCCCAGTTGGGACGGCCGGCACGCGTCGGCGACGTGGTCCGCCTGGGCAACGTCGAGCTGCGCGTCACCCAGATGCGGCGGCGGCGCATCGACCGGCTGCACCTCCGCCTGCTGGATGATGCCGGCCGGGAAGGGGCCGCCCCATGACCGCGGCCCTGCTCATTCTGGGCCTCGCCGCGGCACTGGTGCTGAGCGGGGTGTCCGCCGGGTCGGAGACCGGCCTGTACTGCCTGAACCGCGTGCGGCTGCGGGTGGCGGCGGAGCAGGGCGACGCGGCGTCGCGGCGCCTGGAGGACCTGCTGCGCCGCCCCGAGGACCTGGTGATCCTCGCTCTCCTGGGCACGAATATCGCGGATTACCTCGCCACCGCCTGCGTCGCGGTCCTCCTGCTGCGGGCCGCCGTTAGCGCCGGAATGACCGAGTTCTACGCCACCGCCATTTCCACCCCGCTGATCCTGGTCTTCGGCGGGATCATCCCCAAGGACTGGTTCCGGCGTGAGAGCAACCGGCTGATGGCGTGTCTGAGCGGCATCCTGTGGCTGGCGTTGCGGGCCGCCCGGGCCACCGGCATCGTGGCCCTGCTGCGCGGCGCCACCCACCTGGTCTACCGCTGGGTCGGGCCGTCCAATGCTCCGCCCGTGTCTGAGTTCCTGCCCCGGGCCCATACGCTCCACCTGCTGCGGGAGGGCGCGGCGCGCGGCGGCCTCACCCCCGTCCAACGCGACCTGATCGAGCGCGTGCTGAACCTCTCCGGCGTACGCGTGGCGGACGTGATGATCCCGCCCGGTCGGGCGGCCACCGTTCCCCACGACATCCCGCGCGACGACTTCCTCCGCATCGCCCGCATGGCGCACTTCTCCCGGCTCCCGGTGTATCGCGGCCAGCCACGCCGCATCGTCGGCATCGTCAACGTCTACGACGTCCTGACCGACCCCGAGCGCCGGCCGATCCTGACCCACGCGCGACCGCCGGTCACCTTGAGCGAACCCACCCCCGTCCCCGAAGCGTTGCTCCAGCTCCAGCGTACGCGGCAGTCGATGGCCGTGGTCGTGGACCGGGCCGGCTTGTGCGTCGGCATCCTCACGCTCAAAGACCTGGTCGAGGAGATCGTGGGCGACCTCGAGGTCTGGTGAGCTTCCATCGCGCGGGGACTCGTCCGTCGCCTGGGAGCACCTAGAATAGGGTGGAAGCAGCCGCTTGGCGCGCGGGACGCCCGGCGGCTGAGGCGTTCCCCCGGCTTCGGGAACTCGTTCGCCTCCTCGCCCCGGGGCCGGACATCTGGGATGGGCTGTTGCCGCGGACGCCACGCGTTCCCGCCCAGGATCGCCGCGGCGGCACTTCGTGGCCCAACTCCGCGCTGGGAACGACCCCAATGGCCCCGCTCGGCGCCGTCGCGTCGCCACCGGACCCCTTCGGGAGCCGGGGCGCCGGACGATCGGCGGTCGCCGGTGGGCGGCCGGTCCGCCGTCGTCGGCGGGGCCGGTTGCGAGCGTGTCCGGAGCGGCACTCGGTTGGTGCCAGGGGCGTCGGACAGGTGCGCTCCGGAGGTGGATGTCTTCCGGGGTGCCGCCCGGACGCGCTCGGCGTGTTTCCCCCCGCGAGGCAACCGCCAAGTCGCCAAGAACGCCAAGGTCTGGGACGGGACAGGGAACAGGGAACGGGGAACAGGGAACAGGGAGCTGGAAGAAGGCAGCCCCCCGGCGTAGCGGCCGGCCCCCACACCGGCGGTCCGTACAGGCCGGGCTCCGCATCGACTGCCCGTGGCGGCCGGGCTCTTTGCTGGCGGGCCGTAGCGGCCGGGCTCTGTACCGGCCGTGGACACGCCGAGATGCATATGACCGCGCGGGCGCGTCAGACGCGCAGGTCTTCGCCGCGGAGGGCGTCGCCGTGGCGCCGCAGGAGCGGGCGCACGACGGTCTTCAAGAAGTCCCGCGTCTGCTCGGCGGCCAGGCCGATGTAACGCTGCGGGTCGAGGACGTGGGCCCATTTCAGGCGGGTGAAAGCGGGGTCGGCGCGGAGGCGCTCGATCAGGTCATTTGGCCGGCCGTGGCGTTTGACCTGCTCGCCGGCAGCCTGGGCATGCCGGCGGATGCGCTCGTGCAGCACCTGCCGGTCGCCGCCCGCCGCCGTCGCGGCCAGCAGAATGTCCTCGGTGGCGATGAAGGGCAGCTCGGCGGCGACGTGGGCCGCGATCGTCGCCGGGTAGACGACGAGGCCGCCGACGATGTTCCGCACCAGCACGGCCAGCGCGTCGGCGGTCAGGAACGCTTCGGGCACGACCAGCCGCTTGTTGCTCGAATCGTCGAGCGTGCGCTCCAGCGCCTGGGCGGCGAGCGTCATCGGCGGCGACGTGGCCAGGCTGAGCAGGTAGCGCGCCAGCCCCGTGGCCCGCTCGCAGCGCATCGGGTTCCGCTTGTACGGCATCGCCGAGCTGCCGACCTGCGCCGCCTCGAACGGCTCCTCGATCTCCTTGAGCAGCGCCAGCAACCGCACGTCGTTGCACAGCTTGTGGACCGACGCGGCGAACGACGCCAGGGCGGCGATGATCTCGACATCCACCTTGCGGGAGTACGTCTGCCCGGTGACGGGATAGCACGCGTCGAAGCCGAGCTTGGCGGCGAAGAGCCGTTCGAGCCGGTGGACCTTCGCCGCGCTGCCGAGCAGCTTCAGGAACGACGCCTGCGTGCCGGTCGCGCCGCGCAGTCCGCGGCAGCGAATCCCACCTTGGAGCTCGTCGAGCCGCTGGACATCCGCCACCAGGTCGGCCAGCCACAGGCTCGCCCGCTTGCCGACGGTCGTGAGCTGTGCGGGCTGAAGGTGCGTGTAGCCCAGTGTCGGCAGGTCGGCGAAGCGCTCGCAGAAGTCGGCCAGCGCCGCGACCGCCCCCAGCACACGCCGCCGCACGAGGTCCAGCGCCGCTCGCATTCGCAGCAGGTCGGCGTTGTCCACGATGTCCATGCTCGTGGCGCCGAGATGGAGGATGCCGCGGGCGGACGGGGCCGCGTCGCCGAAGGCGTGGATGTGGGCCATGACGTCGTGGCGGAACTTCCGTTCGTAAGCCGTCGCGGCCTGGAAGTCGATGTCATCGACGGCGCGGCGCAGGGCGCGAAGCTGCGCGGGCCGGACCGGCAACCCCAGCTCGTGCTCCGCCTCCGCCAGCGCGATCCAGATGCGCCGCCACGTTGTGACCTGCGTCCGCGTGGTCCACAAGTTCACCATCGCCGCCGAGGCGTAGCGCGTCGCCAGGGGATGATCGAAGGGGGGCGCGGGCGTCTCGCCCGCGGGCGGCGTGGTCGCTGACCGGCGTGCATCGGCCTTTCGGGTGGCCCCCGCCAGCCCGGTGGCGCCGGTGTCCCGCCGGTGGGACTTGTTCCGCGAACGGGCGCCTCGGCGCGACCGGCGGGAAGCAGGCGGCATGGCATCAATCCTCCAGCGCCTGGCGAACATCGGCCACGAGGTCCGCGGTGGACTCCAGACCGACGTGCAGGCGGATGATCCACTCGGGGCCGGCGGTGTCGTTGAACAGCTCGCGGACGGGGCCGCCGAGGGCGAGGCTCTCGTGGCCGCCCCAACTGCACCCGATGCTGAAGACCCGCAGGCGGTTCAGGAACCGGTACGTCGCGTCGCGCGACTGGTCCCGCAGCATGAAGCTGAACAGTCCGCTGCTGCCGCGCAATTGCCGCTGCGCCACGGCGTGGTTCGGATGCGACGGCAGACCGGGATGCAGCACGCGGGCGACGGCCGGGTGCTCCGCGAGGAAGCGGGCGATCGCCAGGCCGCTGCGTTGGTGCTGGTCCATTCGCAGCACCAGCGTCCGCAGCCCGCGGAGCAGCAGCCACGCCGCAAACGGGTCGATGGAGGCGCCCAGCAGTTCCGCTTCGTCGCACACCCGGCGGCCCAGCCCCGTGTCGCGTCCGACCACCACGCCGCCGAGCACGTCACTGTGGCCGCCGATGAACTTCGTCGCGCTGTGGACCACGAGGTCGCAGCCGAGGTCCAGCGGGCGTTGGAAGTAGGGCGTGGCCCACGAGTTGTCGAAGATGGTGCGGATGCCCCGCGCGCGGGCCGCGCCGGTCAGGACCGGGATTTCGAGCACGTCGAAGCGGCCCGAGGTCGGGCTTTCCAGGTACATGAGCCGCGTTTGCTCGCGCAGCGCGGCGATGAAGTCCTCCGGGCGCGTCCCGGGCACGAACGTCACGCTGACATTGAAGCGGTTCAGGTAGTCGCGCAGGTACTTGCGCGTCGGCCCGTAGCAATCGTTGACGGCCACCACGTGGTCGCCGGCCCGCAGGCAGGCGTTGATCGCCGCCGTGATCGCCCCCATGCCCGAGGCGAACATCCGACACCACGTCCCCTGCTCCAGGCGGGCCAGCTTGGCTTCCAGGATCGCGGTCGTCGGGTTGGCCCGCCGCGTGTACACGTAGTCGGGCGCCCCGGGCTGCTCACGTTTCTCGTAAGCCTCGGCGTCGGGGAAGACGAAGGTCGAGGTCTGGAAGATGGGCGGGGCAGCGGCACCACGCTGGCCGTGCCGGTCTTCGCCGCAATGCTCGCACAGGGTCTCGAACCCGGCCTCGCCCAGGGCGTCACCGGGTCGGGGGGGGGACTCCACGGGGCATACTCCTGCCCGCCGACGGTGGCGGGACCGTCAAAATCGCCCCTTTCGCGTTCCCGGTCAAGCGGCCGGCGCGGTCGGGCACGCCGGGCGTGCGGCGGAGCAAGGCCGCGCGGCCGGGACGTTCTCGGCTACAATGCGCCCCGGCCGCCGCTGGCGGCGGGTTGAGGACGTGACGATGCGCGGACCGCGGGCTTGGCTGATGGCCGCTGGGCTGGGCTTGATCTCCATAGCGGCGGTGCGGGCCGAGCCGCCGCCGCTGCGCGAGGCCCGCTCAGCGAATGGCCGGTTCACGCTACGGATCGACCCGCGGCCGTCGGGGACTGCCGGGCGAGCTTGCACCGCGGTGCTCTTCGGTCGGGCGGAGGCCGGCGCGGCCCCACAGCGCGTTTGGGAGCGGTCGCTGGTCAATGACGTGGCCCCCGTGCAGGCGTTCGTGCGTGACGACGGCCGCTGCGTCGTCACGCTGGACGAGCACGGCCGCGGGGGCGCCCGGCACGCCGTGGTTGTCTACGGCCCCCGCGGCGAGCTGCGGCGGCACTTCCTGCTGTCGGACCTGCTGAGCGCGGAGGACTGGACGCACGTGCGGCGGGAGGGACGCGAGCTGGCCTGGCTCCGGGGTGCCCGCTGCCGCTTCGACGAGCCCGCCGAGCAGTTCGTCATCGAACTGGCTTGGGACCAGTCCATCCGGATTGACCTGCGCAGCCTGCAAGTGACACGTGTCCCCGGGGCCGGCGCGGTCGGCCAGGCGGCGGTGCCACCCGATTTCGCGCCCTTGATGACGGGCGAGGATGACGCCAACGAGCGGGATCGGGCGGTGGGCACGTCCGACGCGGCGGCGAGCGCTCCCGGTCGGCCGCTGGTCGAACCGACCGCCGAGGAGCAGGCCCGTGCGGCGGCGATCGCCAGCGAGTTGTCCGGCGGTTCGACGGGTTCACGTGCAGAACCCCCGGCCGTAGCTGCCT
The DNA here is from genome assembly GCA_964462635.1 of uncultured Planctomycetales bacterium. Lineage (GTDB taxonomy): Bacteria > Planctomycetota > Phycisphaerae > UBA1845 > Fen-1342 > JBFMAI01. The sequence goes on along the minus strand of CAYWYJ010000004.1, from coordinate 1,951 downwards.
CGGAGTCCCCGGCTTCACCATCTTCACCGAGCGGGGGTGCCGCCCTGGACCGCCCGCAGGCGTCGGAACTGCGGCCTCCGCCCGCCCCCAACCTCGGGAACAAGGCGGACTACGTGGCGTGGCTCAACGAGGTGAGTCATGTGGGCGGGGCAGATGCCACGCCGCTATACGAACGGTCCGTCGCCGCCCGCGTGCCGTGGACCGGGCCGGCGACCCTGCTCAACGCGGCGCGGAACGGCGACGCGACCGCGCCCCTGGCGCCGGAGATCGGCGCCTGGCTGAAGGCCAACGCCGCCGCGCTGGCCGCGTTTCGGGAGGCGGCCGGACGACCGGGGCGAAGCTGGACCCGCCGCAGCGCCGACGGAACGCTCTTTGGCGTGGAGCTGCCCGAAATCGGGCCGCTGCGCGAGTTGGCGACGGCGAGCGTGATCGACGGTCGTCGGCTGCTGGAGGGAGGGCATCCACGGGAAGCGCTGGAGCGGTACCTGGACGTGGCGCGGGCCGGCCGGCACATGGGGCAGGGCGGCACGTTGATCGAAGTCCTGGTGGGCGGGATGTCGCAGCAGCAGTCCGCCGAGGCCGTGCTCGACTTGCTCCGGCACCCGCGTACGGACGGAATCGACTTCGCCGCGCTGGCGGACGAGCTCGAAGCGGCCCTGTGGATGACGGCCCCGATGGCGCGCGCCCTGGAAGGCGAGCGGGCCTTCTACTTTGACGCCGCCCAGCAAGTCTGGGAGCTTGATGCGCGGGGCGGCGCACCGCGGGTGAACGCCGATCGCGTGCGCCGGCTGTTTCCGGCGGCGAGGGACGACGAGCGGACGCTGGATACGTTGGTCCGCGATCTCGACACGGCCGGGTTCGACGCCACCGTCGCGGCCGGCCAGGCGTTCTTCGACGCCGCGGCGTTGGCGCTGAATCGGCCCTACCGCGAGGCCGCCGAACGACTGCGGGACATCGAGTCCATCGCCGCGGAGGCGCGGTCGAACCCCCTCTTGCGGAGCCTGACGCCGCCGCTCGCGCGCATCCACCTGGTGCAGACGCGGACGGTGGCGGCGGGTCGGGCAGCGGTGCTGGCCGCGCACCTGCGGGCCGGGCGGACGGCCCGCGGCGAGTACCCGCGGACGCTGGTGGGGTTCGCGGCGCGCGTCTTCGCCGAGGACCCGTTCGCCGGGCGACCTTTCCTGTACCGTCGCCAGGGGGACGGCTTCGTGTTGTACTCGGTCGGGGAAAATGGGACGGACGACGGCGGCCGCGCGGGTGAAGCGGGGGCGGCGGACGACCTGCTGCTGTGGCCGCCGCCGTGACGGCCGGCCGGTCTGGCGGGTTCGGATCACTCCGGGAGTGGTGCGTGATGAGGTTCGCGGGACTGAGAGTCATTGGGTCTTTGGCGGTGCTGGCGGCCGTGATGGGGCTGCCGGCCTGTGACCGCGGGGCCGACGAGGGCTCGGCCGCGTCGGCCCGCGAGCGCGTGGAGCCGGCGGTCCACAAGCCCCACTACGCGTTCGCCGCCGGGCTGGAGGAGGCGTACCCGGACGTGTGCGTCTTCCTCCGGCAGTTCATGGAGACCGCGCTGGCCGGCGACTACACGGGGTACCGTCGCCTCGTCTCGCGCGTCGCCGACCCCGAGAGCAAGACGCGCTTCGAGAAGATCCTCAACGCGCTGCAATCCCTGACGATCGAGTCGATCGAGACGGTGGACCTGGCCCGCTACGGGGTTGGCACCGGGTACCTGGTGACCAGCCGGGTCGTGTTCGTGCCCAATCCCAAGGTGGCCCTGCGCCGCAGCGACCGCAACGGGATTGCGATTCTCGTCTTTGAAGAGGAGGGCGAGCTGCGGATGATGCCCGCGCCGGCGGAGCTTCAACCGCGGATTGAGGCGCCCACCTCGTCGGAATCGCCGACCACAACCTCCGCGCCGAGCTATCCATGGGACGAGGACGGCGACTATTGA
>CAYWYJ010000003.1:28381-69493 GCA_964462635.1 uncultured Planctomycetales bacterium | reverse complement strand
AGGCCCCGATGCCGGCCACGATCGCGGCCTCGTCGCCGCGGGTCACGCCGCCCGCGGACGCCAGGACAGTAAGCACCGCTGCTCCAACGACCGCTGGCCACGTCCGGCGCATCCCGTTCTCCCACCCCCTGCATCAGCATTGTAGGGAGTCCCCACAACTCCCCTCCCGGTCAGAATGTGGGGCCGGACACCCCGTTGACGGGTGTTCCGGGGCTGCGAGTGTCCGGACGCCAGAAAAGGCGCGCCGCTGATCTCTGAACGTTGGAAGTCCATGCAACGGGCGGCGGCGCGAACGCTCCTCGCCGCGCTCGCCGGCGCTTCGCGTCCTGGCTCGACACGCGGAATCGCCCCCCGCAGCGGTGCTGCTTTTCTCATTCTGCCTTTTTCACTTCTCATTCGCCCCCGTACCCGTCCGCGACGCGGCGTCCAGCTTCCGCAGCCCCTCCGCGATCTGCTCCAGCTCCTTCGCGCGCAAGCGCACCGTGTCGCCCGGCGGGCGACGATCGTCGATTTCAAGCGCGGCCTGGAATTGGTCGCGCGCCCGTTCGGCGTGCGCCGGCTCGCCCGTGTGCTGCCAAAGCTCCAACCACGCCCGGCCGGCGGAGAGGCGCGTCCGCGGGTTGGTCGGGTACAGCTCCACGGCGCGCTCCCAGGCCGCCACGGCGTCGGTCCAGGCTTGCCGGCGCTGCTCGGCGTCGCCGTTCCCCTCGCGGTACCACGCCAGCTCCTCGGCCACCGCCGCCAGGGCGGCGTAGTTCGTCGTGTCGTGCGGGTTTCGGGCGCAGGCCAGCTCGGCGAGGCGATACGCGGTCGTCAGCCACTCGAGTTCCTGCCGCGGGTCGAACGCAGCCCCCGTGGCGATGCGCAGCAGGGTCTGCGCCGCCGTCCGCGACAGGACCGTATCGCGCGGCTGGCGCTGTTCGATCTCCCGGGCGAGCGTGAGCACCGCCTGCGGCCCCGCGGGCGGCGGCGTGGTCGCGGCGAGCCTCAGTTCATTCAATCCCGAGGCGGTGCGCATCGCGGGCAGCGTGATCCCCAAACCGTGGGCCAACACAGCCAGGCCCGCCACGGCCGCGAGCAGGCCGCGCCGGCGACCCGACTCCGGCCCCGCGGCCGGCACGCCCGCCCCCGCCAGCCCGCCCGCCGCCGCGGCGCACAGCACGAAGACCGCCAGCCCGCCGGGCGTCAGCAATGCGAAGTCCACCAGCCCGTGCAGCAGGGCCGCCAGGAGCGCAGCGCACAGGCCGGCACCGACCCATTTGTCCGCGGTCGTCGCGGCAGGGGATCCATCGGGTTTGTTCGTGTGGCGACTGGGATGGCGTGAGGCGGCTGCGGTTGTCGATGACGACCCTCCCCCAACCCCTCCCTGAGAGGGAGGGGAGTGATGGGCCGTCGCCGGGGCCTCGGTTCGACCCAACAACCAGAGCGTCAGCAGCACGGCGAATAGCCACGGGGCCACGATCTCCTGCGCCCAGACGATCGCCATGCCCGGGTGACCGAGGGGCGTGCCGGAAAACAGCGCGTGCAATGCGAGCGGGACGCCAATGACCGCCAGGACGGCGAAGGTCGGTGGCCCGTTGACCGGCGGCGACACGGTGGCGGTTGCTCGCATCCACTGCGCCGGTTGCAGACTGCGCAAGCCGGCGCGGACACACACCGCACACAGCACTACACCGCCAATCAGTCCCAACGGCCCCAGCTCCGTCAGCAACGACACCCAGACGTTGTGCGGGTCGCGCACTTCCTCGGTGCTCTCCGCCGGCTTGTAGCGCGTGTACGCGGCGCCGAAGCTCCCGCGGCCGATGCCGGTCAGCGGGGCGTCCTCATACGCCCGCACCGCCGTCGTCCAGTAGTACCAGCGGAACTCCAGCGACGGGTGCGGCAGCGTGCCGCGCACGATGGCGTAGGTCGCCACGCCGGCCACGACCGCCAGATACAGCCCCGCGAGCCCGGCGAGCACCGGTCGCGCGTGACGCGCGAACCACTCCGGTCGGCGTGTGAGCACCACGACGACGACCAGCCCAAACGCGGCGGCCGCCAACCCGCCGCGGCTCGCGGTGAACCACAGGGCCGCACCCAGCATCACGGTCAGCACGAGAACAACCAGGAGCGGGAACACGGACGTGGTCCTGCGCAAGAGCCCCAGCGCCACGAGCGTCCACAGCGCCAGGCACGAACCCGTGATGTTCGGATGGCCGAGGAACCCGTAGGCGTCGGCGGCGAGCATCCGCCGCTCGAAGTTGACCATCATCGGGCTGTCAGGGTCGAAGCCCTGGCGGATGAGGTCGGGCTTGTAGACGGTCTCCCACTGCCGCTGCGTCTGCGGGTTGTCAACGTAGCGCTGCAACCCACACTTCACCGCCGTCGTGACCCCGCCCGCCAGCATGGCCGCCACGGTCAGGTTCACCACCCAGCGTGTTCGCAGCAGCGAACAGAGTGCGGCCCCGGCCAGCACGGCGATCACCAGGCTGGCCCCCATCAGCAACGCAAGCGGCGGGCTCCCGGCGTGCCAACTGGACAGGACGACAGCGAGCAGCAGCAGGACTAGACCGAGCGTGACCGGGCCCCGTTGCCGCCAACGGCCGCGCGTGAGCAGGGTGTCGGCGGCGACCGCGAGCGTCAGCAGGTCGAGCCACGCGGTCGCGGCCGGCGTGGGGCCGACGTCCACCTGAAGGGCGGCCAGCATCGACACCTGTACCGGCTCGAACGTCTCCCCGATAACGGGCCGGACGCTGAGCAGTGCCAGCAGCGCGACGAGGCGCACGGTGTCGAGGCGTGAGATCACGGTGGCCGTTGGGGGCGAGGCGCCATTCTGCTGCACGGCTTGGATCATGACGACTTGCGCGGCGGCATTTCCAGGATCGCGATAATCGCCAACACCATCAGCACAATGGCCCCGACGGTGATCGTCTGCCGCAGGTCCGCCCCGGGCAGCAGCGTGGCCGCCAGACCCGTGGTCGCCGTCGCCAGGTAGATCGTCAGGACGGCAAACCGGCGGCCAAGCCCGCGCTCCACCAGGCGGTGCGAGAAGTGCCGCTGGTCACCGCGCATCGGGTTGCGGCCCTCGGCCAGCCGGATGATGACCACGCTGACGAAGTCGTACAACGGAATAGCGAGGATGACCAGGGGCATGGCCATGGCGTACGGCGGCGCGCCGCCCCCGCTCTGGTAGTACGTCGTCAGCGTCGAGACGGTCGCCAGCATGTAGCCGACGACGAGGCTGCCGGCGTCGCCCATGAAAATGCGGGCCGGCGGGAAGTTGAAGATCAGGAACCCCACGACCGCGCCGAGGAATACCCCGGCCAGCGCCGGCACGAGCACCTGGCCCGCCATGAGGCCGCAAACCGCCAGGAACAGCAGGCCGAGGGCGGCGACGCCGGCGCTCAGGCCGTCCATGTTGTCCAGGAAGTTCAGGGCGTTGACGATGACGACGAACCACGCGGTCGTCAGGGCCACCGAGACCCCGACCCCCGCGAACTCCGCGATGCGGACACGCCCGACCACGGCCACGAAGAGCGCCACCGCGACGATGACCAGCAGTTTCCGCCCGGGCGGCAGGGGCCGACGGTCATCCAGCAGACCGAGCCCGTGCAACACCGCCCCGCCGACGAGAATCACCACCAACTGCCCGGCCCGATCGCGCATGCCGCCCACGTAGGCCCGCACCGTCTCGCCCAACGTCTCGGCGATCCACGCTTGCGGGAGCGCCACGGCCAGCAGCAGGCCGGCCAGCAAGGCCGCCCAGGCGGACAGGAAGATCGCGCAGCCCCCGCCGTACGGCATCGGCTCCCGGTGCGACTTGTGCCCGCCGGGGTGGTCTACGAAGCCGATGTGGAGCGCTACCCGGCGGGCCAGCAGGGTCAGGACGGCCGACACCACAAGCACGACAACCGCCGCCGCGCCGAGGACCACGGGGAGTGCGGGCGTCGCGCCCGCGGCCAGCAAGGGAACCGGGTTCATGGCGACCCCTGCTCGGCGGCGTCAGCCAGCTCCTGCCGCTGGATGCGCAACCGGTCTCGCAGTGTGACGAAGAACGCGTGGGCGGCAGGCAGGGCGTAATCCGGGTAGGTCCAGGGCTGCACCTGCCAGGCGCCGTTGGTGTATTGGAGCGTCACCTCCGCGTAGATGCCGTGGCCCAAGTACAGGCGATGGCCGCGGTCTTTCGTGGTGGCCAGGACGAGCTTGGTCAGGTCAACGTAGCCCGGGTCGATATTGACCGGTCGCACGATGTCGGGGGAGAGGCACTGCTCCGCGATTTCCTGCTCCAAGGCGTTGGTTTCGTGCTTGATCTGGGCAACCTGACCCGGGCTGACCAGCGGTCCGAAGGCCACGAACCACCGTTGCAGCCCCGGCCCCATCTCGTCTTGGTAGTAATCCGTCTGGTCGAACGGCCAGACCTCGCTTTCGGCGTCCACCCGCCCGAACCGCCGGGACAGGAGCTGCCGGGCCCGCCGCAGCAGGTCCGGGTCGCCGCTGAGCAGTCCGGCGAAGAGCTTCACGGGCTGCGGAGCTCGGGCACGGGCCATGGCGCGCAGTCTACCGTGCGGTCGGCGGCGCCGCGACGGGGGTTGGCCGGGCCTGCGAACGTGCCAGAGAATAAGGTAGGGGGAGTTCCCGGACAGGATCGCGTGGGTATCGGACCTTGGGAGCGGGGACACGGCAGAAAAACCGTTTTCTGACAGAGATTTGCGCCGGATTGTTGTTGAAAGCCACCGGGCGGCTGTTATACTAAGAGTGGCGTGAGGTGGCCTAGTGCCGTCTTCGCCGCTGGTTGGAGTGTAACTCCTTCAACCAAAACAACTTGCTTCCACTCGCTGCGGCACCCTCAGACCGCGCCAATACCCACAGGGTGCCGCACGCCTTATGTAAGGGGGTCGTGGTTCCGATCGACGTGCGTCAGTATCCCGACCGGGCGGACGGCCGTTACAATCGCGCCCCGAATGAGATCTTCGCCACACGTGCCTCGTCGTCGCGTGAAACATCCCTGGCTGTATGCGCTGCCAGGCGCGGCGCTGCCGAACGTAATCTGCTGCCACAGCCGGCGATACGAGCTGGTGGAGACGTTCAAGCATGACTTCTTCGCCGCCACGGGGCTCTACCGCGACCCTGCCGGTCTCGCGGTGGCGAAGATCAACCGCGTCACGCCGCTGTTCGGCCTGCCGATGGAATGGGCGGGGCGGTTCCTGGCGCGACGCGAAATCGGCTTCTACAGAGCGTTGCAGGACGTGCGGGGGGTTCCGGAACTGATCGGCCCCGTTGGACCGACCGGCTTTGTCCACGCCTACGTCCCCGGGCATCCGCTCGGGCGGCACGAGGCGGTCGGCGATGCGTTCTTCGACGACTTGCTCGCCCTCGTCCGCACGCTCCACGCCCGCGGCATCGCGTATGTGGACCTCAACAAGCGGCAGAACATCCTGGTCGGTGACGACGGCCGGCCGTACCTGATCGACTTCCAGATCGCCCTCGGCGGGCCGCGCAGCCTGCTGACGCGCCTCGCTCCGCTGCGCTGGCTGCTGGCGCGGTTTCAGCACGGTGACCTCTACCACGTCCTGAAGCACAAGCGCCGGCTGCGCCCGGACCAGCTCACCGGGCCGCAGCGGCAAACGGTGGAGCGCCTTAGCGTGTGGATTCGCCTGCACCGCTGGATCGCGCGGCCGCTGACGCAGCTTCGGCGTCGGACCCTGCGGCACCTTCAGGCCGGCGCCGAGGAGACCGTCGCGGGCTCGGACGCGAAGTGAGTCGGCCGCGGCGCGCCCCGCGCGGCACTGGCTTGACGGCCGCGCGGCCGGTACACTGACGGCGGTCGTCGTGGGCAGCAGAGAGTGGCGCGGCTGAACACGCGGGCGTTACGGGTCTGGAAACGAGGAGACGGCATGAGAACCACTTTGATCATCGCGTCGATGGCGGGGCTGTTGCTGACCGTCGGCTGCGCGTCCACGCCGCTGGTCGGCAACGGCGTGTCGCGGGCGGACCAGTTCTTCGGCGACGTCGGGATCACCGGCAGCGGCAGCGTGGTGACCATCCTGCGCGGCTCGCGGGTCAACAAGTTGTCCATCCTTGGCAACGATTGCAGTGTGACCGTCGAGGACGGCGTCCGCCTGTACAAGATCGAGTTCTGGGGCAAGAACAACACGGTCAGCATCCCCGAGTACCTGATCGTGCGGACGGCCGAAGTGGGGACGAACCAGATCATTCGGCGGCCGCGCGAGGTGCGCCCGCCGGCCGACGAGTCGCGGTGGGAACCGCCGCCGATCGAAAGGGCCCCGGAGTCCAGCTCCTATCGCCCGCGACCGGTGCAGCCCGAGTCGCGCATGGAGGCGTCGCCCGCGCCGGCGTCCGATGAGTGGCGCTACCGCCCGCCGCCGACCATGCAACCGGACAACGACTCCGACCCGGCCCCGGAGGAGCTGTAGGTCGGCGGTCGGATTGGGGGAGTCCCCGTCGGGGAACGGAGGCAGGACCGCGATGCCACGGGCCGAGTGGTACTACGTGGACAACGGCAAAGCCGTCGGGCCGCTCACCCAGTCCGAGTTGACCGACCGTCTGCCGACGCTGCAAGGCGCCGACACGCTCGTCTACGGCCCGGGCATGAGCTCATGGACCGCGGCCCGCCACATTCCCGCGCTGCGCTTGTCGCCCGACGCGCCCGTCTGCCGCCCGCCGGCTGCCGTCGCCCGCCGCAGCGACGAAATCGACTACCGCATCACCGGCGACGACATGCAGTTCGTCGAGATCGAGCTCGACCCGGGCGAAATGGTCATCGCCGAGGCGGGGGCCATGATGTACATGACGCCCGGCGTGCGCATGGAGACCCGCCTGGGCGACCCCAGCGCGGACGACCAAGGGCTGCTCGGGAAGGTGTTCAGCGCGGGCAAGCGCGTGCTCACCGGCGAGTCGCTGTTCATGACGACGTTCACGGCGGACGGTCCTGGCAAGCAGCAGGTCGCCTTTGCCGCGCCCTATCCCGGCAAGATCATCGCGATGGACCTGGCGCAGCTCGGCGGCGAGCTGTTGTGCCAGAAGAACTCGTTCCTGTGCGCGGCCCGCGGCGTGCGGGTCGGCATCGCCTTCACCAAGCGGCTCGGCGCGGGGCTCTTCGGCGGGGAGGGCTTCATTCTTCAGCGACTCAAGGGCGACGGGCTCGCCTTCGTTCACGCCGGCGGCACGCTCTGTCAGCGGCGCCTGCAAGCGGGCGAGACCTTGCGCGTCGATACGGGCTGCATCGTCGCGTTCCAGCCGTCCATCGAATATGACATCAAGTTCGTCGGCGGCTTCAAGAACACGCTGTTCGGCGGCGAGGGCCTGTTCTTCGCGGCGCTGACCGGCCCCGGCGACGTGTGGCTCCAGTCGCTCCCCTTCGCCCGGCTGGCCGACCGCATTCATGCCACCGGCCGCGGTCCCGGCAAGCGCAGCACCGGCGAAGGCAGCATTCTCGGCGGTCTGGGCAATCTGATCGATGGCGACTAGATGGTCGTGCGCGATTCGGCGCCGCGCGAGGAGAGCGCGAGCCTCCCGGCGAGCCGCGGCTCGGCAGGAGCGTCGCCCTCCCGCGCCGCATGTTCGCGCACGGTCGTTTAGAAGCTCTCCCTCGACCCCCGCCCTCTCAGGTCGCCGCGGCGACTCGCTGTGGCGAGCAGGGGTTGGGGGAGGGTCGAGACGGGCGCGTTCTCGCCCTCGCAACCGGCGGGACGCCGATGCTCCCCAGGTGGGGGGTGGGGGGAGGGTCCGATTCGTCTGTCACCAACCGGCACCGTGGCGGCGCTGCACTACAAACGATCGGATTCGTCGCGGCGCGACAAGATCTCCCGGCGGCCGACGGCCGGTACGGAGCCCGGCCGCTACGTTTGGTTGCGGTCTCGGGCAACGCTGCGCCTCAATCCCTCAGTCCCTTGATCCCTCAATCCCTCGCGACGCAAGCGTGGCCGAACTCCGGAGAGACCATCGTCCCACCGTGAACGAAACGCGACCCCAAGGAACCCCATGACCGATCCGACCGCCACCCCGCCGCCCGCCTGCTCCGCCCACGTCCGTCGGCGTGCCCGGCGGCACTTTGACCAGTGGGCCTTGAGCTACGACCGTTCGTGGCTCAACGAGCCGGCGTTCTTTCCGGCGGTGCGGGCGTGCCAGGAGGAGATTCTCCGCTGGCAAACCCAAGGCGGGCGGGCGACGTTCCGGCTGCTCGATGTGGGCTGTGGCACGGGCACGCTCATCAACGTCCTGGCGGCGATGCCGCAGGCCGAACGGTTGGTCGGGCTGGACTATTCCCCCGTGATGGCCCGCCAACTGGCCGCGAAGATCGCCGCCTCGCCCCTGGGCCCCAAGCTGCACGTCGTGGTGGGCGACGCCGAGCGGCTGCCGCTCGCGGACCAGTCGTTCGACGTCGTGACGTGCTGCCATTCGTTTCACCACTACCCGCATCAGGCCGCGGCGGTGCGGGAGTTCCGGCGTGTGCTGCGGCCCGGCGGCCTGCTCGTGCTGGTGGACGGGTTCCGCGACAACGTGGTCGGCTGGGCGGTGTTCGACGTCGCCGTCGCGTGGGTGGAGAAGAACGTCCACCATGCCCCGTGGTCGGAGATACGGGCGCTGCTCACCGCGGCCGGCTTCACCACTGTGCGGCAACGCAAACTCAACGTGCTGGCACCGCTGCTGGTGAACGTGGCGGTGCGCTGAACAAGCGGGCGGGCCGGCAAAACGACATAGGGTCGGCTTGCGGGTGGGAGCCCGGGAACCCGTGTCGCCCAGGGCCCGGGCCCTCCCGCCGCCCTTCCTTCGGAGCGCCGATCAGAACCCCGCACGCCAGTGCGGGGCCGGCCGTCCCAACACTCGCGTGGTGGGTTCTGTTAGCGAGTCTGGGAGCAAGGGGTTCCAGTACACCGCCGCATCGACACGGGCCGCTGTCCCTATCTGGTGAGCAGTTCCACGAACGGATTGATGTCGCCGAAGTCGGCCAGGCCGTCGCCATTCACGTCGGCGTTCAGCCGCCGGCAATCGGGATACTCCTCCGCGTACCGGCTGGCGTGGCACAACGCCAGCACGAACGCGCTCACGTCCCGGCTGTCGGCCAGGCCGTCGCAGTTGAGATCGCCCGGCGTCTCGCATTCGTCGGGCACGCCATTGCCGTTGAGGTCGAGGCTGACCCCGAGCGCGATATCGCACGCGTCCGGCCGCCCATTACCGGTGCAGTCGGCCAGACCCTGAAAGGCGTACGCCGCCCCGGAGTCGAAGCCGAACGGGTCGGCTTGAAACGCCCCGACGACGACGGTCCCGCCGCACACGGCGACCGCGGCCCCGAAGTAGTCGCCGTCGGCCCCGCCCGGGGAGATGAGCTTGGCGCGTTCGGCCCACCCCGAACCGGACCGCCGATAGACATACGCGGCCCCCGCGCGAATCCCGCCGTCGCGGTTGCGGCGCGCCCCAATGACGGCCGTCGGCCCCGCGACGGCGACCGCGCAGCCGAAATCGTCGAAGCTCACGCCGTCGGAGCCAACCAGCTTCGTCCAGTTCGTCCACGTCGACCCCGTGCGGCGGAACACGTACGCCGCCCCGGAGAGCGGGGCGAGGCCGACGGCCCGGCGGGCCCCGCAAATGGCCACGTCGTCGCGCAGGGCCACCGCCTCGCCGAAGAAAGAGCAGCATTCGGTGCCCCAGCCGACGAGCTTGGCCCGCGGAGTCCAGGTGTGCCCGTCCCACTCGAAGATGTAGGCCGCTCCCGTCGCGTTGCCGCTGCCATCGTCCTGCGCCGCGCCGATGAGCAGCGTCCGCTCCCAGACGGCGACGGCGTCGCCAAAACGCTGATTCGCGTGCGCGTCCGCCGCGACGAGTTCCGCTTCCTCCCGCCACTGTGCGCCATTCCAGCGGTAGACGTACGCGGTCCCGCACGTCACGTTCTGGGCCATGGCCAGCGGGGCCCCGACCACCGCCACGTCTTCGCGGATGGCCACGGCGTCACCGAAGGCCCCGGTGCGCCGGTGGCCGCTGACCTCGACCCAACCGGCGGGCGTGCGGTGCAGGAAGTACACCTTGCCGGCCCCGGGGGCGCCGACGACCGCCGTGTCACGCCACAGCGCGACCGCCGCGCCGAACCGGGCACCTTGCGTGGGAGCGGGCGCGGTGAGCTTGGTTTCGTGGACCCAGTCCCGGCCGTCGAAGCGAAAGACGCCGACGGCGCCCGTGTTGGGCAGGCCGGTGTCATCCTGCGGAATACCGACCAAGGCCATGTCTGCGTCGGCCGCCACGGCGAAGCCGGCCTGGTCCCCCGACCCGCCCACTCCCGCCGTCAGCGGCGTGGCGAGCGTGGCCCGGCAATCGAAATCCGGCGGATCGGCCGAGGCTGTGGTCAGCCAGGGCAGAAACACCACCCCGGTCCAGATGACCAACCTGAGCCGCGTCCGGTCCATGGTACATCTCCATCGCGCGCACACGGTCAAGCCGGCAGCGATCATTGTACCGCGGAGCACGTCTGCCCCGAAAAAGACAGGTGCTTCGTGGACTTCCAGAAGCGGAGTGGCGCGGCTTCGGCTGCCCCGCCCGGGGGCAGCGGGGCGCGTTGTCACGCCGACGGGGTGGGTCGTGGTTGGGCGACACGGGCAAGGGCCGGGGTGTTTCTGGACTTCCGGCGGATTATGGGGCATGCTGATGATGTGGAGGTCACGGCAGGCTTCACAGGCGCCAACCGCTCGGGGTACTGAGGCCTGCCGGGCGAAGCACGCGGGACGTGCAACGTTTGACGTCCGTCACGGGTATCAGGGAGGCGGTCAGCTATGGACCGATTGCGAAAAGGGACCATCACGTTTCTGGTCGCGGCCGCTGCGGTGGCGCTGGTCGGCGTTCCCGCGCGCGGGCAGGGCCAGGGCGACTACGACGGCGACGGGGACGTCGATGGAGATGACTTCTGGTACTGGGCCGGGTGCATGACGGGCCCCGCGGGCGGGCCCCTGGGCCCCGGGTGCGAGGCCTTCGACTTTGATCTCCTGCTCTCTCCGGACGGCAAGGTCGATTTGGCCGATCTCAGCCGGTTCGGATGGGTCTTCACCGGCTCACCATGCACGGTTGGCCGCAAGACGGCCGCTGTCCACAAGCAGGACAGCGCGACGACGGGGTGCTACGCGAAGATCCGCACGCGGAACACGACGTTGTGCGGGGAGCCTACGCACAAGGGCCTTACAGCAAGTGCCGCCTGGGTCGGAGTCACCAAGTACGATGGTGGAGTGCCCGTGAAATGGGCACAAACTGGCTATTCAAGGCGACGGCTCTTGAATTCAACGACCGTGTATGTGCGACGCTATGCCGAAACGCGCGCGGGGAGCAATCCGGCCGAATACGATCTGTACTACTCCGACGATCCACCGGGCGATGGACAACATGAGTACAAATGCTACCTGATATCATCGCTCTTTGGAACGTGGCGATACGAGTACGACGGGATCTTGTGGCATCAATGGACGCACAATGGCTGGAAGAACGAAACGGGGACGCATTACCAGTGGTCGGGCGAAATCTGGCACAAGGAGAACCAGATGGTCGGCACGGCAGACGCCAAGTGCGACTTCACCGCGTGCCAGTACGCGAGCAGTTACGGGGTCTTTCAGGACGCGGACATAGCGATCGGTGATCTGCACACGGACGACCCGAACGAGTGGGGCATCGAGCGGACGGGGGCAACCGCGTTCAATATCTGGGACAAAAAGCCCTGATGTGAAGCTGGAGAATCGCCGTGACGTGGGCCCGTGTAGCAACGATGTGGTGTGCCGTAGTGGGGACTGTTGTTTCCGCGCTGGCGTCGCGGGAGGCTTCGGCCCAGGGGCCGGATCAAGAGCCCGCGGCCGTACAAACTCGGCCCAGCCAGAAGACGGCCCGAGAAGCCTGGGCCGTTCAGACCGAAGCGCAGGCCGTTGCCAAGGCGCGGGAGATCGTCGGCTTGGGGACCGTGAGTTCGCCGCGGTTGTCCGCGGAACTCACCACCCTAGCCGAAGACAATACGCCGTTTCTGCACGGTCAACTCGTTGGCCGCCCTATCTGGCGGGTGGTCATCCAAGGTTGGAGACTTCAACTGACGTCCGCGCCGCCCAGCGACGAAGATCAGTACGCACGTATGTTCGACCTACTGATCGACCCCAGGAATGGCCACTTGCTCAAGGCGAGTTCCCGCTGGCCGGAAGGGGTGCCGACGATCGCCCCTGAACCCTCGGCCGCATCAGCGGAAGAGCAGATGCCGCGGTCTGGTCTGGAGAGATACCTGGGTTTTCCAGAGACGCCGCCCGGCGTGAGCCTGCTGGACGCCCTGAACGCGGTGCTGAAGGAGGGCGAGGGCAACCCGCTTCAGGCGAAACAGATCATCGCCCATTACGTGATGCAGACGCGCATGGACTGCAAGCCGCGCGCCGTGTGGGCTATTACTTTGCGCGGCATTGCCCCGCTCAAACCGCCGCCGGCGGGAGTATCCCCGGACGCGCTCAATCACGTGCGCAACATCATCGATGCAAACACGGGCCGGTTCCTCGGTGCCGGAACCTGCCCCCAGCCGGACACAGGGGCCCCGCCCGCAACAGGTGAAGACCCGGAGTGATCTTGGCCCTGTGTAGCTCGGCCGTATGCCTCGGCGGATGAGTGCGAATGCGATCAAACGTGGAGCAGCTCGTCGTCCTCGGCGCACTCCTCGGCTTGTGTCCTCACTTGCCGAGTACGGCTGGACAGGCCTCGCCGACCCCGCCTGAGCCACCAGGCCAACCGACTTTTTCCGTGGGTCAGGAGTGGATACTCCTGGTACGGCAGTACAACTGGGGGCGCGGCCTGTCGTTCAGCGATTCGCGCATGCAGGAGCTGAAGCTCATACCGCGCGTCCAGCGCGAATACCACGTGAAGGCGCGCGTGACCGAACTGACGGAGGGCGCCGGTCGCCAGTACGTGCGCATCAGATTCACAGCCGAGTCGGACGCTCCGGACTTCCCTTCCACAACCCCCCCCAAGCGCGATTACATTCGGACGCTGGAGTACGCCCTCACGCTCGACGCGCAGACCTGGCAAGTCGTCGAACTGAAGCCCAACGGGGAGAGCACCTCCGAGGAGCAAGTGCGGCCGGCCGATGGCCCCACCGCGGCCCTCCCGGCGGCCGCGTTCCCCGTTGGTTGGATCGTGGCGCTCGGCGACCTGGAGAACCCGACCGACCGCACAGAGATCGTGAACTTCGCCGGCTTCCAGCCCACCCCGGACCGCCCCTCGCCCAACACTGCGCTCAGGCGAACGGTTTTCCACGAGCCGGACGGCAGTGTGCGGATCACCGTCGGTCAGGTATCGCTGTTCCCCTGCCAGAAGACCGGCCGTCCACCCGAGGAGGCCCTGCGCGAGTGCGAGCAGGTCTGGCGTCCGAATGAGTTGTGGTGGCGGTCGTTCCGGAGCTATGACGGCGGCCACATCGACCTCGAGGCCACCCTCGTTTCTGATCCGGGCGGGTCGGGTGTGGCGCTGGAAGTCCCGATCGCGCCCCAAAGTCCCGCCCCCCACGTGCCCGCCGGCGCGACCTGGACCGTTGGTCAGGAGTGGCGCGTCCTCGTGAAGGACTATGCAGACCACCGGTTCGGCCCCCGCGGGGCGCCCCCGAGAGTCCGCTGTGAGTATCACCTCCGGGTCCGCGTGACCGAACTCACCCAGGAGGACGGGCGTCCGTGCGCGCGCCTCGAGTTCCTGCCCGAAGACGATGCCCCGGGAATGTACAGCGCCGTGTTCACGCTCGTCGTGGAAACGCAGACTTGGAGCCCGGTGCGCTTCGAGTACCCCAAGCGACACGGCGGCGTCCGCCGGGCCGCCGAGGCCCAGGGCTACCGGGGGCTGCTGCCCACCATGCCGGGCGTGCCGCTCGACTGGGTCGTGCAGCGGTCGGACCTGGGAAGCCGGGTGGCCCGGGAGGAGTTTCTCCATTTCCCGGGGCTGAGGTCGGTGACCACATTCGGCTTTCGGCGTGCGGTGTCGGCCCCGCGGGACGACGGCACGCTGCGCATCACTGTCGGCCTGTGGGTCCCGCGTCAAGACTCCTCGGACATGACCTATGAGCCGGCGCAGGACGCGATGTGTGAGGTCGAGCAGGTCTGGCACCCGAACGAGTTGTGGTGGCGCTCGTTCCGGCGCAGCAGCCACGGCCACGTGGAGGTGGAGGCCACGCGGGTGCCCGAGTAGGGCGGCCTGATCGCAGCGACCGCGCTACGAAACCAGGTGCGACCGGGAACGCTCAGGGCCCGGTCGAAGGAGTACGGTAATGAGAACGAAGGCAATCACCGTGTTCGCGGCGCTCGGTGCCCTCGGCCTGTCCGCCGAGGCCGGCGGAACCGTCACGTTCAGTCTCTCCTCGCCCCGGGCGGGCACCGCCGTCGCCCCCGGCGAGCTGGTCGCGTGGACGATCTCGCTGACCGTCAGCGCCGGGGACAACCTCGGACTCGCGCTGGCCGTCGTCGATCTGCTGCAGGACCCCGCGAATCCCGCGCTCTTCGACCTGCCGGCCGGCACGCGCCCGACCGGCCTGGAGGACTTCGACCGACCCGCTGGGATCAGCAATCCCGGCCCTGGCGGCGTCGGTTCGGCGTATGGCGGCACGCCGCTGGGGCCGGGCGGAGCCAAGGACCTGCGTCAGATCGGCGGCGCCATGAACACGTTCGGCGTCGCCGGTGACGGGATCGGGCTGGACTACGAGGTCCGCGCGGGCGTCGGACAGGGGCCGCCCCAGGTTCTGGCCGAAGGTTCGTTCGCCGCCCCGGCCGCGGCGGGGCTGTATGTGCTCTACCTCGCCGGGGGCCGGGCGAATACGCTGGACGAGGTCAACACGCCCCCCGAGTTCTCGCCGGTGAGCGGTGCGACCGTTTCCATCGTGAGCGGGGAAATCAGCTTCACGGTCGTGCCGGGGCTCTGCCGCGGCGACCTGGATTGCAGCGGGTCCATCGACTTCGATGACATCAACCCGTTCACCCTGGCGCTATCGAACTGGGAGGCCTGGAAGCTCACCTATCCTAATTGCCCCGAGCAGAACGCGGACGTGAACGGCGACGGCGTCTACGGCGGGGTCAACGGCTTCGGCGACATCAATCCGTTCATCGAACTCCTGGCCAGCGCCGGCGGCCAGCCGATTCCGTGTCCGTGACACCCCAAACACCACAGGCGTCCCTGTCTGTGGTCCGCTCCCTCATGGTTGCGGCTCGGATCGGCGGGCGGGACGCCCGCACTCCCCACGGCCGCCGCGGAGCCCGGTCGCCAAAGGCGACTCGCTGTGGCGAGCCGCTACGGCGGTGGCACAGGCGTCCCCGCCTGTGAGGAGTCCGTGGGCGGCACAGGCGTCTCTGCCTGTGGTCCGCTCCCTCATGGTTGCGGCTCGGATCGGCGGGCGGGACGCCCGCACTCCCCACGGCCGCCGCGGAGCCCGGTCGCCAAAGGCGACTCGCTGTGGCGAGCCGCTACGAATCTACAGAACCCGGCCGCCACGCCCCAGGCGTGTCCGCAAGCTGGTATGGCACCGGCCAATGGCCGGTGAGGGGCGGGCGGGACGCCCGCACTCCCCTGTAGCGCCGGACCTCCGAGTCCGACGTCCCTCGACGGGTGTGCCACCGCCCTTGAGCAGCGGCCTGCCCGTCCCCGGCCGGCCGGCAACCCGATCAAACGCTATTTCCCCGACTTCAGGCGCTGACGCAGACGGGCGTCGATGAACGGCTGGAGGTCGCCGTTGAGCACCCGCTGCACGTCGCCGATGGCCAGGTTGGTGCGGTGGTCCTTGACGTGGATCGTCGAGCCGTGGATGACGTAACTGCGAATCTGGTTGCCCCAGGCAATGTCGCCCTTCTCGCTGTAGATCTTGGCCAGTTCGGCGTCCTGCTTGGCCTTCTCGATCTGCTCGAGCTTCGCCTGAAGCATGCTCATGGCCACGCGGCGATTCTGCGCCTGGCTGCGCTCATTCACACACTCGACCACGACCCCGGACGGCTTGTGCCGGATACGGACGGCCGTCGCCACCTTGTTCACGTTCTGGCCGCCGGCGCCGCTGGCCCGGCGGAAGAACTCAATGTCGAGCTCCCCCTCGGCGATCTCGATCTTCGCTTCCTCGAGCTCGGGGAAGCAATCGACGGCGGCGAAGGAAGTCTGCCGCTTTCCCTGGGCGTTGAAGGGGCTGATGCGGACGAGCCGATGGACGCCGACTTCACAGGAGAGGTAGCCGTACGCGTACGGGCCCGCGATGTGCAGCGTGGCGGATTGGATGCCGGCCTCTTCGCCCGCTCGGCGATCGACCTCCGTGGCCTTCAGCCCGCTGCTCTCGCAGTACATCAGGTACATGCGCAGGAGCATCTCGGCGAAGTCGCAGGCATCGACACCGCCGGCCCCCGCCTGCACGCTGAAGAAACAATCGCGGGCATCGTTGGGGCCGGACAGCAACGTGAGCAACTCGACCTGATCGGTCTTCTGGACAAGCTGGGTCAACTCGCGCTGGATCTCGGCGTGGGCGTCCTCGCCGCCCTGCTCCTCGGACAGCTCCAGCAGGACATGAGCGTCGTCGACCCGGCGCAGGAGTTCCTGCACGGGCTCCACCTGCGCCCGCAGCGTCTTGAGCTCGGCGACGACCTGCTGCGCCCGTTCGGGCTGGTCCCAGAAGCCCGCGCGTTGCATCTGTGCATTCAGGGCGTCGAGCCGGGCGGCCTTGGCCGAGAGGTCAAAGAGAGTCCCGGATGGCGTGAATGCGGGCCGTCAACTCGCGTAACGTCGAGGCCGGATCTTCGAAGGTGGTGACCATCACGCTCTAGCGGTACCCGCCGGGGCATCGTCCGTCTGCGCCGCGCGGCCGTCGCGCGGCGCCCCAGTTCGGGAATTGTACCGCGCGCCGAGCCTGCGGGCACCCCCGGGGCAACGCAGCGAACGAGCCGAGGCCGGCGGGCGCACATAAGCGTGCCCCACCCGTGCAACGCACACGGGTGGGGACTTGGTGCGCCCGCGGCCTCGGGTAACACACGGGCGCCGTTCGCTAACTCACCGTCGACAAGGGCCTCGGCGCCCGGCTCACGCGGCCGGGAGCGCCAGCTCTGCCCTCCCCCAACCCCTCCTCGCCACAGCAAGTCGCCCGTGGCGACCTGGAAGGAAGGGGGGTCACTTAGCGCGACCCGAACGCGGGGGGAGTCAGTCAGCGCGACCGCACGACGCGGTGGACGGTTCGCACATAGCGGGTCGATCCGTCGTCACGCCCCGCGACCCGGCCGCCGACCGCGACGACCGGACCGCGCCCTTCGATCGGGGCCGCATGACCGACCGTCGGCAGCACCCGGTAGTGATCGCTGGTCGTGCTCGCCTTCACCACGCCGCCGCCGAGGGTGCTCCCGCCGGCCAGGGCCGTGGAGGTCGAGCCGAAGTGGGTGCTCGTGGCGCTGCCGCCGACGCTCACCGTCCGGGCCAGGCCGCCGGTGGCGACGCTGGTTCCGATGCTGTGGGCGACCTCGCCGTTGCTCCCGAGGGTCATGTTGAAGGTGGTGCCAAAGGCCGGTCCGAGGCGGGGAGCGATGGCCGTGCTGAACGAGAGCGACAGGCCGTCCTCGTCGAACCCGACCGCAACGCCGCGGGCGATGTTCACCGTGCCGCTGCGGGTGTCGGTACGGGCGAAGCCGAGGTCGCCTTCGTAGCGGGCGGTCGCCGCCGCGGTGCCGGGACCGAGGCGGGAGCCGGTCGCCCGGGCCGTGGTCTCGGCGTCGCTTCCCAGGGCCGGCAGGACGCCGGCCAGCATGAGGATCATCCCACACAGTACGCTCTTTCGCATGGTGCGCTTCATGGCTGTTTCTCCCGAGTTCTTCATGGGCCTGAGTTCGTGTTTGGGTCTCGGTCTTCCGTCAGGGTGGTTCCTGTTGACTTCTCTGTGCCTTATTTGCCATCGCTCGCTCCTGCCCTCCCCCAACCCCTCCTCGCCACAGCGAGTCGCCCGTGGCGACCTGGGAGGGAGGGGAGTTGGGAGGCCGCTTGACCCTCCCCCAACCCCTCCCTGAGAGGGAGGGGGGTGGGGGAAGGGTCGGGGTTACGGTCGCACGCGGATCATCACGGCATCCGAACGGCTGCTGCCGAACCGGACCGACCGGCTCTCGGCGTGGACCCGCGAATCACTCCGCAGCAACAGTCCGCTGATGCTCACGCCGAGGCCGTTCGATTCGGCGCTGGCGTGCAGGCTGGCGTCGCTGATCACGCGCGTTCGGCTGGTGGACACGCCGCCGTAAGTCATCGCCGTTGAGTCGCTGTCGCTCGAAGCGTGGCCGCCGAAGACACCGCGGCTGGTGGCGACGCTGTCACTCACCGACACGCCATAATGCGACAGGGCAGTCGAGGTCGACCGGCTGCGGGCGTGGCCGAAAAACGTGCCGTCGGCGACCGCCGCACTGTTGCTGATTGCCAGGCCGCCGATCGCGGCGGCGATGCTCTCGCTGTCGGCGATCGCGCTGCCGCCGAACAGGCCCCGCGCGTCGGCACGGGAATCGCTCAACGCCACGCCGCGGTCGGCGACGGCCACGGCCCGACTGTCGGCGTAACCGTTGCGCTCACCGATGGCGCTGCTCGTGGCGACCGCTCGGCCGCCACGGGTCGCGCCCGCGATGGCCGCCGAGGTCGCGTTGCCGACGGCGGTGGCGGTGGCCGTCGCCCGGCCGCCGTTGGAGCTGGTGGACACGGCGATGGCCTCGCCCGCGGACGCGGCCGCGGCCATCAGGAACGAAGCACTGAGCGTTGCGGCGAGCAGGCGTTTCATGGCGTTCTCCTTTTCGTTGGGCCCCACGCGGCTCGCGTCGGGGCTGTTATCCGCGTCGATGGACGACGCGGCCGGCGGGTTTATTCATCGCTCTTCCATGCACGATCGAGAAACCCACGGTAGGGCGAGGCTCCTGCCGAGCCGTTCGTCCCCCGCCGGCGCGGCTCAGCAGGAGCTTCGCCCTCCCGTCGGCGGCCGTACGGGAGCCACGCGGTTATTCGGCACACGACAGCGGAAATCCGGGCCGCGAACGGGTATGGTGTTGGCGCGACTTTTTTTGAGGATTTCTGTGAATAGGGCCGAGCCCTCGATCGTCGATCCCTTGGAACTGCGCCTGGTGGACCAGGCGGCCGGCGGCGACCGCGACGCCCAACGTCGGCTGTTTGATTTGCACCGCGACGCCGCCTTTCGCGTGGCCTTGCGGATTACCGGGCGGCGCGAGGACGCGCTCGACGTGGTGCAGGACGGCTTCATCCGGGCCTTCGAGCGCCTGGGCGAGTTCCAGCGCGGAGCGCAGTTCAGGACGTGGCTGTTGCGGATCGTCAGCAACCGCGCGCTGGACGTCCTGCGGGCGCGTAAGGTCCGGCTCGCGATACCGCTCGACGGCGAGGATGACGAGGCACGGGTACAGCTTGAGGATCGACGGGCCGAGGTGGCGCCCGAGGCGGACCTGGAGCGAGCGGAGTTGGCGGACCGGATTCGACGAGCGATCGAGAGCCTGCCCGCCGACCAGCGAGCCGTGTTCGCCCTGTATGCGACGGGCGACTTGACCTATGGGCAGATTGCCGAAGTGCTCGGCATCCCGATCGGAACGGTGATGAGCCGGCTGTATCATGCCCGGCGGCGGCTGCATGGGCAGTTATCGGACCTCGCGCCGTCGGTTGCAAAGACCCGCTGACACAACCCACCACGCGAGTGGTGGGTTGCTTGGCCCCGCACTGGCGCGCGGGGTTCCGATTGGCATTGTGAATAGTCTGCCGGCTTCGGCCGTCCGCCTTAACGATGACGATGCGAAGGACTGACCCATGACGCCTGCGCCGCACAACTTGGCCGACGCTCTCAAGGCCCTCGCCGACGGCGAGCTCGACGTCTTGAGGCCGGAGCAGGTGCGCCAGGTGGAGGCCGCGCTCAACCGCGATGCGCGGCTGGCCGCCCCCTTTGCGGGCCAGCAGCCGCGAGTCGAGCCGCACCTCGCAGCCGCGCTCAACGAACTCGATCGAAGCGACCAGCCGACGACGGCGGATTGGGAGCGGGTCTGGGACAACATCGATGCGGCGGCCGCCCGGCGCGGCCGGCCGGACGCCGGTGTCGCGCGACGGGTTCTGCGAGCGTGGCGACCGTTGATGGCGGCGGCGGCGTGCCTGCTACTGGTTCTCGGCTGGCGTGTCACCCAGCCTGCGGCCGTCGAGCCGTGGCCGCTGCAACTCGCGGCCGAGGTCGAGATCGACAGCCTGGAAGTGTTCCAGGGCGCCACAAGCTTCGTCGTCGCCGTGGGCGGCGACAACGGCGGCGAGATCATCTGGGTCTTGCCCGCCGGCAGCAGTCTGTAGCGCCGGACTTGTACCGCCGGACCTCCGCGTCCGGCGTCCGTGCTGCCCGTAGCGCCGGACCTCCGAGTCCGGCGTCCGTGCTGCCCGTAGCGCCGGACCTCCGAGTCCGGCGTGTCGCGGTCACAGAGTGAATCAGGAGGATGCACGATGTCTCCACGCACCGGATGCGCAATACTGATGCTCGCCCTGGGCCTGGCGGGGGTTGCCCCCAGCTTCGCGCAACAGGAGGACCGCAAGTCGGCGGACCTCCAGGTCTGGACGATCCGCGCCACGACGAAGAACAGCGAGATTTCGCCCGAACTGCGGACCATCGCCGAGCAGCTCAAGAAGCAGTTCAAGTACACCGGCTTCAAGCTGGAAAAACGGTCCACCGGCAAGGCCGACCTCGGCAAGGCGTTCAGCACGGCCCTGATCGGCGACTACCAGGCCCGCGTCACGCCGCAGAAGCACGACGGCCGACGTGTGACGCTCCAGGTCGAGGTAATGAAAGGCGACCAGCGGCAATACAACGCCACGGTCACGCTCGAGGCGGGGAAGTTCCAGTTGCAGGGGGGCTGGGCGCTGGAAGGCGGCGACGCCCTGATCGTGGCGGTGGCGGCGCGGTGACTCAGGATGGCCGCGCGGCGGGCATTTGCACCTGTTCCGCCAGGCTGACCAGCAGCGCTTGCCACGACCGCGCCAAGGGCTGGAGCTCATAGCGGACCAGGTCGGCCAGGAGCACCATGTCGCGGGCTTCCAGGGCGCCCCGCAACTCGGACAGCCGATCGACCAGCGTGGAGATGCACTGGATCACCGGCTGCCCCTCGAACTCGTACGCCGTCAGGTCGCGATTCAAGAGCCCGCTGCACTGCGCGATGGCCCGGTACGCGGTCTGCCACAGCGTGACGAAGTCGCCGACGTCGTGCATGGCCTGGGTGGGGTCGGAGCTCTTCAGGCCGTCGGCCATGTGGTCGATGCCGTCGGCGGCCTGGCCGAAGCTCTCGGCCAGCCCGCGAAACGCCCGTTCGACGAGTTCCTCCGGCTCGGACGACTCCAGGTCCACCTGGGCGTCGCTCTCCACGGGCCGCTCCAGCGTCTCCGTCAGCACATCATCATCCAGTCGCTGGCCGTTGACGGCGACCGATACGATGATGCGGTTGGGGGATGACATGCGGCCGCGGATTTGATCGACCACGGATTGCAGCTTGCACCCGGGTCGAAACGACTCGTCCACACGCTGACCGTCGAGTGTGACAATCATGGCCGGCCTCCGACTGCCCGACTTATCGGGACTTGGCGGGGGCCGCTGAAGTCCGGCGGCAAGACTTGCCGACCGTCCCCCCCCGACTATCATCGCCCGTGTGACCCCCCACCGCCCCGCCTGGCTCCGAAACTGGCTCGAACGGCACCAGCACCCCGTGTCGCGCGGGCTGCACTACGTCGGCATCCCCCTGGCGGTGGCCGCCGTCGGGCTGGCCCTTGTCCAGCTCGCCCAATGGCGGTGGGACCTGTGGTGGCGGCCGGCCGTCCTGCTGGTCGGGGGATATGTGCTTCAATACATTGGACATCGGCTGGAAGGTAACGACATGGGCGAGGTCGTGCTGGCCAAGAAGCTGCTCGGCCGCCCCTATGTGGCCGTCTCCCCGCGCTACCATCCTGCGGCCCGGACGCCGCCGTCTTCCCCCACTCGGAGGTGAACCATGCCGCCGACCGTCGCCATTCTCGGGGCGTCCGCCGATCGGCGGAAGTTCGGCAACCAGGCCGTGCGTAGCTACCTGCGGCGCGGATGGGCGGTGTACCCGGTCAATCCGCGCGGCGGCGAGATCGAAGGGGTAACCTGCTACCGTTCGCTGGCCGACATCCCCGTGCGGATCAACCGCGTGCTCTTATACCTGCCGCCGCCCGTGGGGCTCACGCTGTTGCCGGCGATCGCCGCGGCCAAGCCGGACGAGTTCTACGTGAATCCCGGGGCGGACAGTGACGAGCTGGTGGCCGAAGCACAACGCCTCGGCCTGGACCCGATCTGCGCGTGCGCCATCCTCGCCATCGGGGAGCGGCCCCACGCGGACGAAGACTGACCCCGGCGGCGGGCCCCGCTCGATGCGAACATCCAGCAACACGGGAAGCTTGACGGGAGGGCGAGCCTCCTGGCGAGCCGCGGCTCGGCAGTCTCGGCTCGCCGGGAGGCTCGCCCCCCCCGGGTGCGTCGCCGGGTCACCCACGACCATTCAGGCCATAGCGGGCGCACTCAAGCGCCGGTAGACGTCTTCGTAGCGCCGGCGGGTCTCGGCGAGCACTTCCGCGGGCACCGGCGGCGGCGGGGGCTGCTTGTTCCAACCGGTCGATTCCAGGTAGTCGCGCAAGACCTGCTTGTCGTAGTTGGGCAGCTCGTGTCCCACTCGGTACTGCTCGGCGGGCCAGAACCGCGAGGAATCGGGCGTAAGGACCTCATCGGCCAGCAACAGCTCGCCGTCGTACAGCCCGAACTCGAACTTCGTGTCGGCCAGGAGAATGCCGCGTCGCTCCGCGTGGCGCGCGGCCTGCTGGTAGATGTCGAGCGTACGTTGCCGCACCGTGGCCATCAGTTCCGGCCCGCTCTGGCGCACGCCCCGCTTGAGGGCCAGGAACTCGCTCACGACCGCGCACGCCTGTTCGAACGAGATGTTCTCATCGTGCCCGACAGTCGCCTTAGTGGACGGCGTGAAGATCGGCTCGGGCAGCTTCTGCCCGCGCTGCAATCCCGCGGGCAGGCGCACGCCGCAGACGGTCCCCGCCGCCTGGTACTCCTTCCACCCGCTGCCGGCGATGTAGCCGCGGACAATGCACTCGACCGGGATGATATCCACGCGCTTGACGACCATCGCCCGGCCGCGGAGCTGGTCGAGGTACCGGGCGTAGCCGTCGGGGACGTGCTCGTCGTCCACGACGTACTCGAGGTGGTGCGGGCGGCAAGCGGGCAGCGTGTCGAGCCAGTAGCGCGACATTTGCGTGAGCAGGACGCCCTTGCCCGGAACGGGTTCATTCATCACCACGTCGAAGGCCGAGATGCGGTCCGTCGCCACGATCATCATCCGGCCCCCCAGCCGGTAGAGATCACGCACCTTGCCCCGGTTGACGAGCTCGGGCAGATCGGTCTGACGAATGGTGGTGAGGTCGTGGTTCATGGTCCGTCCTTTCTGGCGGGCCGTTGCCCACCGCACGGGGCTCGATGCCGCCAGCACCCCGCGCAGTCCCGGGGGGCGTCGCCCAGCGGGAGGCGGTGGCACGAACCCACCGCCCGGCACACAATGTTGCCCGGCGGCGCCGACTGCGGGCTCGAAACGTCGCGCAACCCGGGCGCCGCATGGAGCATTACGCCGACACGCGACGTGCGGCCCCGTATCATATGCCCATGCCCACGATGGACAACGAGCACAAGCCCCAGGGTCCGGTCCGCGTCGGCCTGATCACCGACGCCGCGACCGGCGACGCGCTGATCGCGGCGGTGGACGCGTGCCTGATGCTTCAGCCGCTGGGTCTGGCCGGGACCGCGGCGCCGGGCAGCCTGGCGGATGTGCCGCGGTTCGACGACCCGCGGCAGCTCTTGTCGCAGCCGGGGTTGGAGGCGGTGCTGCTGGCCAGCTCGACACGGTCCGACCTCGAGCTGGCCGCGCTGGCGACCGAGCGTGGATTGCACGTGTGGCGGCCGCCGCCCCTGGCCGCCGACTTCGCCGCCGCGACGGAGATGGTGACGCAGGCCAAGCAGTCGCCGACGGTCCACCGCGTGGCGTCGTGGTGGGAGTACGTGCTGGACCATGTGTGGCACGAGCTGGACTGGCCGGCGGACTTCGCCCCGGTGTACTCCGACCTGCGGGCGGCGGCACCCGGTCCGCCCGCCGACGCTCGCCAAGCCCGCGCGGGCCAGGTGGCCGGTGGGGCGTTGGCGCAGGCCGGGTATGCCCTGCTGGAGGCCCTGGTCGCTCTTCGCGGCCTGCCCGATCTCGTCGTCGGGGCGGCGGCCCGCTTCCGCAAGGGGGCCGGCGGGGGCCCCCGCGAGACGGAGGACGCCGCGGCGGCGATTCTCCGTTACGCGGGCGGCGGGCACGCCGTCGTCACCGCCGCGTGGGACCTGCCCCCGTTGGAACAGCAGCTTGTCCACCATAGTCCGACGGCCACGGTGATGCTGACGGCGGAGGAGGTGCGTCTGGAGCGGGTGGACCGGCCCGGGCCGGAGCGACGGCCGCTGCCGGGCGACTATCTGGCCGACGAGCTGATGCGCTTCGCCGAAGTCGTGCGCAGCGGGGCCCGCGAACGGGCGACGCTGCCCCTCGAACGGCACGTGGCCGTGAGCGCGCTGCTGGAGACGATCTACCTCGCGGCGCGCACCGGCCATCCCGAATCACCGCGCAAGCTCTACCAGGTGCAGGGATGGCCCGAGCCGCGATGACGTGGGCCGCGGCCGGTGCCGCGCGCCGCGCGGCGATTCGGCTGGCCGCCCTGGCCGTGTGTCTCGTCCCCGCCGGTTGCATGCCGGGCGGCCCCGCGCGGCAGGTATCGGTGTGGATCGTCAGCGGCGACGACGATCTGTCGGCCGACACGCCGCCCAGTCCTGAGAACGACGTCTATTCCGCATCGCGCGGCGAAGTCCGCGTGGACGCGGCGCTGAACGAGACCCTCGCCTTCCAGGTCGTCCTGCGCACGACGGCCCCGCCGGCCGGCCCGTTCGAGCTGCGCCTCAGCGACCTGCGCGGGCCGTCCGGGACGCTGACGGCGGCCGATGTCGCCACCCGGTATCGCGTCCAGTATGCCCGCGTCGAGTCGTTCCGCGGTTGGTACCCGCCGCACACCGGCCGCCCCGCTATCCCGACGCTGTTCCCCGACATCCTGGTGCCGTGGGACGCGCCGCGTGGCGGCGGGCCGGTGCTGCTGTCCGAGGCCCGCAACGAGATCGTCTGGCTGGACGTACACATCCCGGTCACGGCCCGACCGGGCGAGTACGTCGGACAGGTCGAAGTGACGCCCCCCGGCCCGGGGGCCCCCGTGTTCACGTGCCGGCTCCGCGTCAACGTGCTCCCCGTCGCGCTGCCGGACCGCCGCAGTCTGCCCGTGGTCTGCCGCGTCGATCCGACGGACTTGCTGGCGACGCACCTGCGCTGGCCGCGACAAGCCCCGGAGCTGACGCGGCTGCTGCCGTCTTCTCCCGGCCACTTGGCCGCGATCCGGCTCGTCGCCGAGACGATGCAGTTGTTCCAGGCGCACCGAACGACGCCCGTGCTCTGGGCGTCGTTCCCCAAATTGCGCCCCGTCGGTGAAAACGCCGTCGAGGTGCAGTGGGACGATTACGACCAGCTCGTGGCCGGCTGGCTGGACGGCTCGGCCTTCGCCGACGGCGTGCGGCTGGAGTTCTGGCCGCTGCCCCTGGCCGCGACCTGCCCTGCGGCCGAGCTGCACGGCGGGCTCGACTCGCCCCGCTACGCCCGCGTGTTGCGGGCCTACCTGCACGAATGTCGGCGACACTTCGCCGAACGCGGGTGGCTCGACCGCGCCGCCCTGCGCCCGCTGCCGCCGGAGCCGCTGACGACCGCCGGTGTGGAGCGGTGCCGGCGGGTGGTCGGCATTCTCCGGCAGGGTGAAGCGCCGACGCCGGTGATCGCGCACCTGCCGGCGCGCTCGCTGCGCGGCCTGGGCTGGCACGAGGCCCCAAGCATCGACCTGTCCGACGTGAACATCTGGGCCCCGCCGGCGACCTGGTTTGAACCGGACGCCATGTCGCACGAGCGAAAACTGGGGCGGCAAACGTGGCTGATGCCGGCGTATCCGCCGTACAGCGGTTCACTGGCCATCGAGGCGCCCGCGGCCGATGCCCGCGCCTTGCCGTGGTTGGCGTACCGGTACGAAACCGCGGGGGTCTGGATCGAGGACGCGGCCCGTCTGGACGCGCCGGCCGCGAACGACCCCCCGGGGCGGCCGTGGCTTGCCGCGGGTCTGATTCACGCCGGCGAGCCCTACGGCCTGCGCGACCGGCCGGTGCCGTCGGTGCGGCTGAAGCGGCTGGCGCTGGGACTGCAAGACGTCGAGCTACTGCGGCTGCTGGAAGTCAACGGGCGACCGCAGTTGGCCCGCGAGCTGGCGGGGGAAATGGTGCGGTGGGCCGGCACCGACGCCGCCCTGGACAACCTCCTGCACGGCAAGCCCGCCGGCTGGCCGCGATCGACCGCGGTCTTCCGTTTGGCCCACGCGCTGATGCTGCACGAGCTGGCCGCGGAGTTTGTGCCCGACGCCGCGGCGCGGCAGCGTCAGGTCGACAGCCTGGCCCGCTGGGGCGTCCTGCTGGGCCAGCGTGACCGGCTCGCCGCCACCCTGGAGGGCATCCGGCTCACGCCCGAAGCGGCGGGGCTGCGCGCGCACGTGCTCGGCCGCGTCGAGAACATTGGTTCGCAGCCGGTGCAGGGACGCTGGGAACTGCCTGCGCCGCCGCCCGATTGGCAGCTCGTCACGCCGACCACGTTTCACGTTGAGCCCGGCGCGCGGCGGCCCGTCCACCTGGAGCTGGGGCTGCCGGGGCTAGCCTACAACATCGACGGGGTGTACCCGTTCGAGCTGGCGTTGGAGACCGAGGGCGGCGCGTCGCAGCGTCTCACGGCCCGGCTGGCGGTCGCCGTCTGCCCGCGGGTGGACGGCCCGCTCCGCATTGACGGGCGGCTCGATGATTGGCCGCTGGCCGCCGACAACACGGCCGGCGACTTCCGGCTCAACCGGCCGGCGCCGGATGGTGCGGCGGCCGAGGCGCCGGCGCGGGCGACGCGGGCGTTCTTCGCCATGGACGAGGAGCACGTCTACGTGGGCGTGCGTTGCACACTGCGGGCCGGGGAGTCCCCCGTCTGCCAGGCGGACAACGACGTCCCCGTGGACGGGGCCACGCCGTGGGGCCAGGACGTCGTGGAGGTCCTGGTCGATCCGCGTGGCGAGCCCGTGGGTTCGCCGCAGGACGTGTACGCGCTGCAGATCAAGCCCACCGGTCTGCTGATCGCCCGGCAGGGGTGCCGCACCGAGCCGCCGGCGGGGTCGTCGGTCCCCTGGCCGTGCGGGGCCCGCGTCGCCGTCGCGGTCGAGCGCGAGGCGTGGGTCGTGGAACTGGCGGTGCCGCTGGCGGCGTTTCCGGCGGAGGCCCGCCGGGAACGCATCTGGGGCGTCAACGTCACCCGGCTGGACGCGGCCCGGGGCGAGTACTCGTCGTGGTCCGGGGCCCGCGGCACGTGCTACCTCCCGGCCACCCTCGGCAACCTCATCATGTTGTGGCCGTAACGGCCGCGGCCGCCTACTTCACCCCGTGCATCCCACGCTTCAGCAGCGGGCTGAGCAGGAACAGCAACACGGCGGCGGCACCGGTCAGCCCGGCGATGCAGAGGAACACCTGGGCAAAGCCGTAGCGCTGCGTCATCGGGCCGACCGTTCCGCCGGTCAGAACGTTGGCAATCGCCGACGACAGGAACCAGACCCCCATGAACATGCCGACCAGGCGGGCCGGTGCGAGCTTCGTGACCATCGAAAGCCCGATAGGTGAGAGGCACAACTCGCCGGTCGTGATTACGAAGTAGGCGAGCACCAGCCACAGGACGCTGCTCTTGCCCGTCGGGCCGGCCTGCTCGGCCGCCCACCACAAGACCAGGAAGCCCAGGCCAAGCTGGAGAAGCCCGAGGGAGAACTTCACCGGAGTCGAGGGGTCAAGCCCGCGCCGATCCAGCCAAACCCAGACCGCGGAGAACCAAACGCCCATCGCCACGATGAGCGCCGGGTTGATGAAGTTGTTGATGAAAGCGGCTTCGAGCTTCCACGGTCCCACCATCAAGTCCATCTTCTGGTCCACGAAGCGCTGGATCGTGCTGCCGGCCAGCTCGAAGAAGCCCCAGAACAACATCGAGAACATGCACAACACGATGATGACGATCATCCGCGCTCCCTCCTGGCGCGGCGAACGCCAGGCCTCGAACAGCAGATACGCCAGCACGGGCACGGCAATGATGACGGCCAGCCCCTGGACGTATTCCGGCCGCGACATGAGATAGGCCGCCAGCGGCAGGAAGATCAGCACTCCGATGATCAACGGCACCACGTTGGGCACACCCAAGCGACCGGGCCCCAGCAGGCGGGCGCCGGCGGGCGGCAGGCCGCGACCTCCAATCCAGCGCCGGCCCCAGGCGAAGATCACCAGCGAGACGATCATGCCGGTGCCGGCCAGCATGTACCCGAGGTACCAGCCCCACTTCTGTCCGGCCCCGCTGGCGAAGCTGGACAGCGCGGCGCCGATGTTGATGCCGACGTAAAAGATCGTGAACGCGCTGTCGCGCCGCGCGTCCTGTTGCGTGTAGAGCGTGCCCACGATGGTCGAGATGTTGGGCTTGAAGAAACCGTTGCCGCACGCCAGCAACGCGAGTCCGAGGAAGAACATGGGTTCGAGATAGGCAAACGTGCTGCCGGATTTCGTCAAGAGCCCGTGCGTCATCAGCGTGAACTGGGCCAGTGACATCAGGAAGCCGCCGATGTAGATCGCGCGGCGCTGGCCCAGCAGCCGGTCCGCCAACATGCCGCCGATGAACGTGGCCGAGTACACGAAGCCCAGGTAGGCGCCGTAGATCTGATCGGCGCGCGCATTGGCGGCCTCATCACCCAGGCGGGCAAGCACGACGCCCACCATGTACAGCGTCAGAATCCCCCTCATGCTGTAGAAGCTGAACCGCTCCCACAGCTCCGTGCTGAACAGGACGAACAACCCCTTCGGGTGGCCGAGCAGCTCGCCGGACGCAGCGGCGGGGTCGGCACTCGGCGACGGTGAGGTGGACACGATGTGGTCTCCCTGGGCCGGACGGCATCAACGCCACGCGGGGCGGCGCGCCGCCGCCCCGCCACGCCAATTGGCCGCGTAGCATAGCGGAAACCCCCCGGCCCGACGAGCTGGGGGCGATGCCCGCACACGGGCGGCCGCGGGGTGCTGGACCGAGCCGCGACCGTAAGGGAGCGGTCGACCAGGGGGTCGCGCGAACCGCTCCCTCACCGTCGCGGCCCGGTTTGAGCGCGTCCCTCGTCTCGCCCGGCACGCTCGCCTCGCTACAATCCCCGGCGGCCAGGGCCACCCGGCGCCGTCGCCGACGCGGTGCTGTGCTGACCCAGTGAGGGACGGTATGGGAGCAGCCCCGCAGAACGGTCCCGCGCCGTCGACGGAGATCGTCGCGGCCCGCCCGATTGCGCAGCCCTCACCCCCGCTGGCGGCCCCACCCACGCCGCCGCCAAGCCCGTCCGCGCCGCCGCCCGATCCCCGCACACTGCCGGACTTGTCGCGCCGTCAGGCCGCCCTCGATCTAGGCCTGGTAGTCACCCTGGGGCTCGTCGTGCCGCACGGGTTCGAGTTGGCGGCCCGGCTGTCCGCGGCCGGGTCGGAGGCCGAGTCCGCGCTGCCCGATTTCAACTGGCTCATCGTCACGCACCAGTGGTTCGGCGCGCTGCTCGCGGTGTCGCTCGCGGCCTACCTCGTCTATCGCCACCACGTGCCCGCCGCCGCCTTCGGCCTCCAACCCCAGCGCCTCGGCCGGCAGCTCCTCCACGGGGCGGCGACCCTGGGGGCGCTCTATGGCGTCCTGGCCGCGGTGATGATCGTGGTCTGGATGTTCGCGCTCCTCGTCCCCGGGCTCGAACACGAGTTCGACCAGCGCAAGGAGTTTCTCGGCCTTCTGCCGATCGACAACCTGCCGGCCACGCTCCTGCTCATGTTGGCGGTCGCGATCCACGAGGAACTGCTGTTCCGTGGTCTGCTGCTGCCCTACCTCCGCCGCGTCGGCCTTTCCTGGACGGTCGCCGTGCTGGCGTCCACGGGCGTGTTCGCCGTGCTGCACATCGACCAGGGGGCCGTGGGCATCGCACAGGTGTTCTGTGTGGGCCTCGTGCTCGCCTTGGGCTTCCTGTGGTCCCGGAGCCTGACGGCGGTGATTCTCGCGCACTTCGCGTTCAACGTCGTTCAGATCCAGGTGGTCGTCCGCTACCTGATGCCGGCGATCGAACGCCTCTCGGGAGGGAGTTGACCGGGGCGGCGGGGCCAGGCCGCGCCCCGAGGGGGCCGGCAACCTCCTCCGCAGCCGAGTTTGCCCAATCTCTGTGCTGCTGACGATCGAGTCCTTCGCGGCGCGACGAGGTTCTCGGGCAGGCAACGGCCGGTACGGAGCCCGGTCGCCAAATCCGCCGCAGGCGAGACTCGCCGAGGCGAGGGCGACTCGCTGTGGCGAGCCGCTACCTTTGATTGCGGCCCCACGCCGCGCCAGTGGCACGGCCCGCCGCCGCGGCATACCATGCCGCGCGACCTCCTGCGGAGCGACGGACGATGGCGGAGATCCTCTTCTACGGGGCGGCACGCGACGTAACGGGTTCCATGCACATGGTCCGCATCGACGACCATTGGGTCGCCCTCGACTGCGGTCTGTACCAGGGCAAGCGGGCGGAGGCTGAGGCCAAGAACCGCGAATGGCCCGTGCCGCCAGACGAGATCGCCGCGGTGCTGCTCTCGCACGCGCACATTGACCACTCCGGCCGACTGCCGCTGCTCGTCAAGGAGGGTTTCACCGGGCCGGTGTACTGCACGCCGGCCACGCGCGACCTGTGCGCGATCATGCTGCCCGACTCGGCCCACGTGCAGGAAGAAGATGTCTACTATCTGAACAAACGTCGCAAGAAGAAGGGCCTGGGGCCGATCGAGCCGCTGTACGACTACGACGACGCCCTGGCGGCGATCCAGGTGATCCAGAGCGTCTCGTACGACCGGCTGTTCCAGGTCGTCCCCGGCCTGCTCGCTTGCTTCCAGGACGCCGGACACATGCTGGGCTCGTCCGGCGTGCGCCTGGAGTTCGCCAAGCGCAACGGCCACACGCCGTCGGTGTTCTACAGCGGCGACCACGGCCGCCCGAACAAGCCGATCCTCCGTGACCCGCGGCCGCTGCCGCCGGTGGACACGATCCTGTGCGAGAGTACCTACGGCGGGCGGATCAACGAGAGCGTGGACGATGCGGAGACGGCCCTGCGGGACGTGGTGGCGCGGACGATCGGCCGCGGCGGCAAGGTCATCATCCCCTCGTTTGCGGTCGGCCGGACGCAGACGATCGTGTACTTCCTGCACAAGCACATGGTCGCGGGGACGTTGCCGCGCATCCCCGTGTACGTCGATAGCCCGCTGGCGGTGAATGCGACCGAGGTGTTCAAGATGCACCCCGAGTGCTACGACGCCGAGGCGCGGGCGTTTCACCGGGTGACCGGCGACATCCTCGGCAGCGGCTGCTGCACGTACATCCGGACCGTGGAGGAGAGCAAGGCGCTGCACGCGCGGACCGACCCGTGCGTGATCCTGTCGGCCAGTGGCATGTGCGAGGCGGGCCGCATCCGCCACCACATCAAGAACAACATCGGCCATCCAAAGAACACGGTCCTGATCGCGGGGCACATGGCGGCCAACACGCTCGGGCGCAAGATCGCGGACGGAGCGAAGCGGATCACGCTGTTTCACGAGGAATACGACGTGCGCGCCGAGGTGGCCGAGATTCACGGCTTCAGCGGGCACGCGGACCAGCGCGAATTGCTGGAATGGCTCACGCCGCAGGCCCGCGACGCCCGGCGGCTGTGCCTGGTCCACGGCGAAGAGGACCAGGCGGACCAGCTCGCCGACCGGGCCCGCCCGCTCGGGTTCACCGACGTGGTGGTCCCACACCGCGGCCAACGGATTGCCCTGTAGCGCTGGCCCCCCCTCCCTCCCAGGTCGCCACGGGCGACTCGCTTTGGCGAGGAGGGGTTGG
Source organism: uncultured Planctomycetales bacterium (assembly GCA_964462635.1). Lineage (GTDB taxonomy): Bacteria > Planctomycetota > Phycisphaerae > UBA1845 > Fen-1342 > JBFMAI01. The sequence goes on along the minus strand of CAYWYJ010000003.1, from coordinate 37,415 downwards.
GGGAGGGTCGGCCAAGTGGCATGGCCGCGGCCTCGCGCGGCCATGCTGCCGCCCCGCAATGGCGCCCTGTACTGCAGACCATCAAATTCCCATCGGCGTGGCGAGAGTCGCCGGCGGCCTACGGCCGGTACGGAGCCCGGTCGCCAAATCCGCCGCAGGCGAGACTCGCCGAGGCGAAGGCGACTCGCTGTGGCGAGCCGCTACGTTCGGTCGCGGCCACCGGCCGCGCTGTGTTCCCCTCGCCCGTTCCGCGTCATAGTATGGACACGCTGCCCACGGGCCCGGAATAGCGCACCACATGGATGCCATCGCCACTCACGGCCTGACCAAGCACTACGGCACGCAGGTCGCCCTGCGCGACATGGACCTGCGCGTGCCGGAGGGCCGGCTGTTCGGGTTCCTCGGCCCCAACGGCGCGGGTAAGACCACCGCGCTACGCCTGCTGCTGGGGCTGCTGCGGGCCACGCACGGCCGCGCCGAGGTGCTCGGCCGCGATGCCTGGCACGAGGGTCCGACGCTGCGCCGCGAGGTCGGCTACCTTCCCGGCGATGTCCGCCTGTACCCGCACCTGACCGGGGCCGCGACGCTCGCCTTCATGAATGCCGCCCGGCGGGCCGACGCCGGCCCCGAAATCCGCCGGCTCACACGGCTGCTCGACCTCGACGTGCGCCGACGCGTGCGCGACTACTCCCGCGGCATGAAGCAGAAACTCGGGCTCATCGTCGCCATGATGCACCGCCCGCGGCTGCTGATCCTCGACGAGCCGACCACGTCGCTTGACCCACTGATGCGCGAGGCACTGTACACCGAGCTGCGCCGTGTGGTCGCCGAGGGGCGAACAGTGTTGTTCTCCAGCCACACGCTGTCCGAGGTGGAAACCCTGTGCGACGAAATCGCCATTCTGCGGGACGGCCGGCTGATCGAGCAGGAACGCGTCGAGGTATTGCGGCAGCGGGCGCTGCGGCACGTCGAGGTGCGCTTCGGTTCCGGACGGTCGCTCGCCACGCCGCCCCCGGCCGGACTGGAAATCGCGCACGCGGGTGACGGCTGCCTGCGTGCAACCTGGAAAGGCCCGGTGCAGCCGCTGCTGGATTGGCTGGCCGGCGGCGGCGTCGGCGACGCGACGATCGCCCCGCCCGACCTGGATGACCTGTTCCTCGCGTACTACGCCGAGAAGGCAACGGAGCGGACCCCATGAACCGCGCCGTGTTCCTCAAGACCAGCCGCGACTCCTGGCTCCTGGGTCTTGGCGCGCTCGCCGCGATCTTCGCGCTCGAAGCCGCGATCGCGCGGATGCTCGTGACCGCCGGCGAAACGCTCGAACACTGGCAGCCCGTGCTCGAGCTGCCGCTCGTCCGCAACTTCGTCCACCTCATCATGGGGGCCGACCTGCTCGGCGACCTCTCGCCCACCGCAATGGCGACCTTCGGCATGGCCCACCCGCTCCTGTGGGTCCTGGCCTGGACGCTGCTCATCGCGATCGGCACGGGCGTTCTCGCCGGCGAGGTGGACCGCGGCACCGCCGACGTGCTGCTCACCCTGCCCATCTCCCGCGCCAGCGTGTATCTCAGCACGTCCGCCGTGATGCTGGCCCTGACGCTCCTGGTCAGTGCCGCCCCGCTGGCGGGGCTGTTCGTGTTCAATCGGGTCTTCCCGCTGAATGCGCCCGTGGACTTCGCCCGCCTGGCGCCGGTCTCGGTGAACTTCCTGGCCCTGAACCTCGCCGTCGGCGGCCTGACGCTGGCCGTGTCGAGCGCCTGTTCCCGCCGCGGCAAAGCCGTCGGCATCGTCCTGGCGATCCTGCTGATCTCCGATCTCGTTAACCTGATGGTCCAGTTCTGGGACGCCGCGCGCCCGCTGCGTTTTCTCGGCTTCCTGCACTACTACCGGCCATTGCCGATCGTCCGCGGCGGTCGCCTGCCACCCGGCGACCTGACCACGCTGCTGGCCCTGGCCTTCGTAACGTGGCTGATCGGGCTGGGGCACTTCCGCCGGCGCGATATCCCGGCCGCGTAGACACACGGCACTGACGGCCACGTCGTCCCGGCCGACTCGGACGTGGGCCACCCGTGTCGTGGGGCCCCGTCCCGCGCGTCCGAATCGGACGCAACGTGCGCTGGCGAAAAGAGATGCATCAAGTGCCGGGATTTGAGATTGCTTCCGGACACCCCTATCGGTTATGCTGTTTCTGAGGAAACCGGCCGGCGGTGCGGCGCACAACGCGCCGCGGGTTCGGTGCAGCGTTGTGGATGAGGAGAGGCTCCGGCTAGTCACGCGTCGAACACGCATCTCCCATGACAGAGTTGTGCGCCGTGGTTGTGCAGGGAGATGACGCCGCATGAGGCCGTGCGAAGGAGGTTGAGTGATGAGGAACGTGATTGTGCTTGCGGTGGCGCTGCTGTGCGGCGTCGCGAGCGGTCAGAACATGTTGGTCAACGGCGACTTCCAGACCGGCGACTGGTCCGGGTGGAGCGTCAAGCCGACGACCAACGGACAGACCGGCATTCAGACGGTCCAGTTGTACGACATCGACGGCGCCGGGCCGTTGGGCGAGTCGCTGGCGGGCCGCCTCAGTGTGGGCAAGGTCACGTACAGCGGGCCGACGGCGGGTATGTACATGACCCAAAGCCTGAATCTCACGGCCGGCGTGCAGTACAAGATCGACGCGGACATTTCGTCGTTCTTCGACACGACCAACCCCCCGTACTACAGCAATGCGGACGGCGGGCAGTTCTCCCTCGTCGCGGGCAGTTCGGTCCTGGCAAGCTGGCAGGCAGGCGAGATCCTCGCCGGTGAGAAGATGTACTTCCACCTGACGGGCAACTACACGCCGGCTTCCAGCGGGCCCTACGACGTCGGACTGCTGATCGTGCGGGACTACGTCCCTTCGGCGTACCTCAGCCAGTTCGTCGACAACGTCGTGTGCGTCCCCGAGCCCGCGACGTTGGTCCTCGTGCTGGGCCTGTTGGCGCTGCGGCGGCGCTAGGTCCGCTTCGGGCCAATTCAATCGGACACTTTCGCGGGCCGTCTGACCCTCGTCGGGCGGCCCGCTCGTTTGAACGCTTCACCGGCCGCCTAGGTCGCGTGGCGGTCGGTCTCGCACCCACAACGCCCCGTCGCCGGCCACGCCCTCCCGGCCGCCCGCCGGAACGGCGTCCATCACCTTGCCCCACGGTTCTTCGCGGATCTCCGGGGAGGTGAGGGCGACGCTCCTGCTGTGCCGTTCCGCGGCGCGGGAACGGCGGCTCGGCAGGAGCCTCGCCCTCCCTGCCGGGCCGGTGGCTCGCCGAGAACCCGTGAAAGCCACTTCCGGGGAAAGTTGGGGAACGGTCGGCGTGGTCGCACTCAGCCGCCCGCGTCGCCGAACAGGCCCGCACGCGGCCGCGGCCGGACGCACCGGGCCAATCGCGGATATGCCGCCACAAGTTCCGCCGGCGCGTCCACCGGCTCGCCGCTGAGCAGCGCCTTGAGCTCCAACGCGTTGACCGGCCCCTGCCCGCGATAGTGGTTGTTGGCGAAGACGTAGACGTTCTCGGCCTGGGCGGCCATCGCGTTCAGCCGCGTCACCCATTCCCGCAGCTCGTCCTCGCTGTACAGGTAGTTGTAGCGCTCGTACGCCGGCCGCCCCTCCGCAAACCACGCCGACGCGTTCCGCCCGTGCAGCCGCACGTACGCGTTGCGCCCCAGCACGTGCTGCGCCGGCCCCAGGCAGTCCCGCAGCCGCGGCTGATCGATGTTGCACAGACCGCCCACGGCCCGCAGCGCCGCGACCGCCTCGTCCGTCGTCCACGACGCGTGCCGGACCTCCACGAACCGGTCGTACGCCGCGAAACTCCCCGCCAGCCGCTTCAGCCACTCGACCGCGTCCGGCGTGAACCGGAAGGACCACGGGAACTGGATCAGCAACGGCCCCAGTTGCCCGGCGTCGCGCACCGGCGCCACGCCGGCGTTGAACGCCTCAACCTCCGACGGCGGCGGAAACGTCGTCCGCTCGTGCGTGAAGCTCTGCGTCAGTTTGAACGCGAAGCGGAAGTCCGTTGGCACGAGCTTGGGCCACGCGGCGGTCATGCGGGCGGCGGGGATGCGGTAGAAGCTCGTGTTGACCTCGACCGCGTTGAAGTAGCGGGCGATGTGGACCAACGGCTTGAACCCCCGGGGCCGTGTTGCCGGATACACGATCCCGTCCCAATCGTCGTAGCTCCACCCCGCCGGCCCGATCCACAGCTTTCCCTGCGTGGTGCTCATGGTGACTGCGAGCACGCTACCACGGACCCGCGCTCCCTCCCAGGGAGAGGTCAGAGAGCGCCGTGGCACCAGGTGCGGAGATTGGCTGAGCACGCCCGCCCCGGGGGGGGAGGGGGGGCGTGAGCGCTTCCGATAACAACGCCCGTCGCGCTCATGCCGGGTTGTCACTCAGCCGGGCGGCGCCTACACTCTGCCGTGCGAATCGGCGACAGCGCGGTCAGCCGAAGTCGCCTGAGTGCCGATAAGTTCGTTGTGCGGTTGATCTCAAGTGGGGTCGAGACCCGGGTTGCCCGGTCATCGGCCGGCGCGTGAGTGTGCCCGTACCGCAACGTCAAAGCGATCAGGAGCGGGAGCGGACCGGCCTGCTTCGCTACGCGAGCATGGGCTTCGAGCTCGCCGCCGCCATCGTCGGGTTGACCTTGATCGGTGTATGGTTCGACTACCACTTCAAGACCGCCCCGACCGGCGTGCTCGTCGGAGCAGCCCTCGGCGTAACCGGCGGCCTGTACAACTTCATCCGTGCCGCGCTGCGCTTGACGGCCGAGCGCGGCCGGAAGCCGCCGCCGAACCGCGAGAAACGGAGCGATGACGACCTCACCGGTCAATAGCCTGGATGCTCGCCCGCTGGCCGCACTGGTCCTGTTGTCGGTCGCGACCGCCGCGGCCGTGCTGGCCATCGGCTACTGGCCGACGCGGTCCCTCGGCGGGCCGGAGAGCGTGCCGGCCATGGCCGCCGGCATCGGCGTCGCGCTCGTCGCGTCGCTGGCGGGCCTCGTGCCGCCGCTGTTGGTGCGCGGGATGGGAGCCAAGGACCGCACGCTGGGGCTGCTGGCCGGTACCGGCGTACGGTTCGTGCTGATGCTCGCGTTGCTGCTGGTCGCGTTGCTGGGTACGGACTGGCCGAAGCGGCCGCTGGCGCTGTGGGCCGTCATCGCGTACTTGGCGCTGCTCGCGGTGGACACCATCGGGCTGGCCCGCTGGGGCCGACGCCCGCAGGGGAACTCGATGCCATGACTCTGACACTGGCGGACAACCCGCTCGTTCACGTCGTCCAGCACCGTCTGTTTCCGCCGATCCCGCTCCCCGTGGAGCTGCCGTTCCTTCAGTCCTTCACGTTCCTCAGCAACCACATCATCATGCAGCTCATCGCGGCGGCGCTGTTGGTGATCTTCGTGCCGCGGATGATCCGGCGCCGCGCGGGGCAGGACCAGATCGGCCGGCTCCTGCCGACCGGCTTCGGCAAGGCGATCGAGGGGCTGTGCGAGGCGATTCGGACACACGTGGCGCGGCCGGCGTTGGGGCCGTACACGGACCGCTTCATTCCGTACATCTGGACGGCGTTCTTCTTCGTGCTGACGTGCAACCTGCTGGGGTTGATCCCGCTGGCCGACTGGACACGGTTCATCCCCGGGCACGCCTTGGGCGGCACCTCGACCGGCAACATCATGGTGACCGCGGCCCTGGCCATCAGCACGCTGGGAATGATCGTAGTCAACGGGCTGCGGCTGCACGGCTGGGCCTATGTGGCCCACTTTTTCATGGGACCGCCGGGGCTCAACGTCTTCATTGCCGGGCTGGAGGTCGTCGGGCTGCTGGCCAAGACCTTCGCCCTGGCCATGCGTCTGTTTGCGAACATGGTCGCCGGCCACGTGCTGCTGGCGGTGCTGCTCAGCTTCATCGGGATGTCCTGGAACGCCCTGGGGGCGGCGGGCGGCCTGGTGATCGCGGTCCCCGTCGTGCTGGGCAGCGTGGCGATCAACCTGCTCGAGTTGTTCGTGGCGTTCCTGCAAGCGTTCATCTTCACGTTCCTCAGCGCGATGTTCATCGGCCAGGCCGTGAACATCCACCATGAGCACGAAGAGCACGCTTCGGACCACGCTCAGGAGGCGACTTCTCCCGCGGCCGCCTGACGGCCCGGACCCGAAAATCGAAGGCCATGCCCGGTACGTGGGGTAACGGGCCGCAAGGCTGGAATACGCGATGGCCGCATCGATGAACCATGTCGCCCGCCCCCACCCGGCGACGCCCAGGAAAGGATGATCGTCATGCAGAGGACACGTGCAATCGTCGCACTCGGGCTCATCCTGGTCGGCTTCGGCCTGATGGGCACCGACGCGGCCCTCGCCCAGGAGCACGGCGGCGGCGCGTCCGCCGCGCCGCTCTTCGGCGACCCCGGGCTGAAAGGCATCGGGGCCGGAATCGGCGTCGGTCTGGTAGTAATGGGTGGGGCGGCCGGGATCGGTCGTATCGGCGGCAGCGCCGTCGAGTCCATGGCCCGACAGCCCGAGACCGCCGGGGCCATCAATACCGCCATGCTGATTACGGCGGCGATGATCGAAGGCGCCACGCTGTTCGCCGTCGTGGTGTGCCTGCTGGGCATTCTGTGACCCGCGGTCAGGATGTCGGGCGGCGTCCGGTGCATCAAGTGCGACCGGCCGCCGCCGAGGAGATACGCCGGTGCACAAACTGCGTTGGCTGGCATTGAAAGCGCATGTCAGAACCCCTCCCACTGTCAGGGGGAGGGATGGGAGGGGGTTAAGTCGCCCAGACTCGGACCCTTCCCTTTGCGCTTTGTTTAGCGGCCGGGGGATGCTTTTCGGTGCTCTGGCGGCAGCGCTCGCCGGTACCGTCTCCGCCTTTGGCGCGGAACATGGCGAGCAGCCGAACATCTTCAACGCCGACATCGGCAACTTCGTCTTCACGCTCATCATCTTTGGCGCGTTGCTCTTCATCCTGGGCAAGTTCGCCTGGAAGCCGCTGCTGAACGTGCTCAACGAGCGGGAGAAGCTGCTCCGCGAGTCGCTGGAGCGGGCCCAGCAGCAGCGGCGGGACGCCGAGAAACTGCTGGCCGATTACCAGGCGCAGCTCGCCAAGGCCCGCGACGAAGCCACGGCCATCGTCGCCGAGGGCCGCCGCGACGCCGAGGTTCTTCGTCGCAAGCTCCAGGAACAAGCCCGCCAAGAGGCGGACGAGGTCTTGGCGCGGGCGCGGCGGGAGATCCAGTTGGCGACCGACTCGGCCCGCAAACTGCTGCACGATGAGGTGGCCGATTTGGCCGTGCGGGTGGCCGGGCGGGTGCTGCGCAAGGAGCTTTCCCCCGCCGACCATCGGGCCCTGGTGGCGGAATCGTTGAAGGAAATGCAGGCGGGCGAGAAGCCGCGGCTCAATTAACAAGGAAGAATGCAAAATGAAGAAAGGGACCGCGCCGACGCCAAGGGCCCCCACCACCGCAGAACGCGAGCAGCGGCCGCGCGCCCTTCTTGAATTCCGCCTTTCTTCTTCTGCATTCTGATCTCATCCTATGGCCCAGACCTTCGACAAAGACCTCGCCCTCGCCGACGTGTACGCCGCGGCGCTGTTCGACCTGGCCGCCGCGGACCAGGCCGTCGATGCCGTCCGCGCGGAACTGGAAGCGCTGGTGCGACTGCAAGCCGACGATCCGCGCTTCGCGGCGTTCCTGGCGTCGGCGGCCATCGACGACGACGAGCGCGAGCGCAGCCTGGAGCGGATGTTCCGCGGCCGGCTGAGCGACCGGGTGCTCAACACGCTCCAGGTGATGAACCGGCACGGCCGCGTCGCCCTGCTGCCCGCCCTGCTGCGGGCGTTCGTCGTCCGGACCGAGCACGCCCGCGGCCAGATCGAGGTCACCGCGATCAGCGCCGCGGAGCTGGACGCGCGGCAGAAAGCCGAGATCGAAGCACTGGCCGGCAAGCTGTCCGGCAAGACGCCGCTGGTCCAGTACGTCGTCGACGCGGACATCCTGGGCGGCTTGATTCTGCAGGTCGGGGACGTGCGCTACGACAACTCCCTGCGGCACCACTTGCAGGCGGCCCGCGCCCGGCTGCTCGAACGGACGGTCGCCGGGGCGGCCCCGGCCGGCGCGTGAGGAGTGAGCGATGAAGTTTCAGGCAGACGAAATCGCCAGCGTCATCAAGCAGGAAATCAGCCGCTACCAGTCGGCCTTGGACGTGGCCGAGGTGGGCCGCGTGCTGGAGGTCGGCGACGGCGTCGCCCGCGTCTACGGCCTGGCCCAGGCCATGGCGGCCGAAATGCTGGAGTTCCAGAACGGCGCCATCGGCGTGGTGTTCAACCTGGAAGAAAACTCCATCGGCTGCGTCGTGCTCGGCGACTACCTCGGCATCCGCGAAGGCGACGAGGTCCGCACGACCGGGCGGCTGCTCAGCGTGCCCGTCGGCGAGCCGCTGGTCGGCCGCGTCGTGGACCCGTTGGGGCGCCCGCTGGACGGCCGCGGCCCGGTGCAGTCCGAGCTGCGCCGCCCGCTGGAAGTCATCGCCCCGGGCATCGCCGAACGCCAGCCCGTCAAGGTCCCGCTCCAGACCGGCATCAAGGCCATCGACAGCATGATCCCCATCGGCCGCGGGCAGCGCGAGCTGATCATCGGCGACCGCAAGACCGGCAAGACCGCGATCGCGATCGACACGATCATCAACCAGAAGGACAGCGGCGTCATCTGCGTGTACGTGGCGATCGGGCAGAAGGAATCGACGGTCGCCGGCCTGGTCGAAATCCTGCGCAAGCACGACGCGATGGACTACACCATCGTCGTCACCGCCGGCGCCTCCGACCCGGCCCCGCTCCAGTACATCGCCCCGTACGCCGGCTGCGCCATGGCCGAGTACTTCATGTACGAGCACGGCCGGGACACGTTGTGCATCTACGACGACTTGTCGAAGCAGGCCCAGTCGTATCGCCAGCTTTCGCTGCTGCTGCGCCGCCCGCCGGGCCGCGAAGCGTATCCCGGCGACGTGTTCTACCTCCACAGCCGCTT
>CAYWYJ010000003.1:0-28371 GCA_964462635.1 uncultured Planctomycetales bacterium | reverse complement strand
GCCGAACAGCGCATCATCGTGAAAAAGGGGACGCCGGAGAACGTCGAAAAGGGCGTCAATGGCAAGGTCTACAAGGGACTGCAAGACAAGCACGCCCTGGAGCACGATCTGGCGCAGCTCGGTAAGGACACCCACGAGGAGCGGAAACTGAAGAAGTCGGGCGGCAGTCTGACCGCGTTGCCGGTGATTGAGACGCTCGAGGGCGAGGTGTCCGCGTACATTCCGACGAACGTGATTTCCATCACCGACGGGCAGATTTACCTGGAGCCGGACCTGTTCTTCGCCGGCGTGCGGCCCGCGGTCAACGTCGGCATCTCGGTGTCGCGCGTGGGCGGCAACGCCCAGGTGCCGGCGATGAAGAAGATCGCCGGCTCGTTGCGGCTCGACCTCGCCGCGTTCCGCGAGCTGGAGGCGTTCGCCCAGCTCGGCACCGAGCTCGACCCCGCGACGCAGCGGCAACTGGACCGCGGCCGGCGGATGGTCGAGCTGCTCAAGCAGCCGCAGTATCAGCCGATGGACGTGTGGGACGAGATCCTGGCGATCCACGCCGGCGTCCGCGGCTTCCTGGACGACGTGCCGCTGAACCAGGTGCGGGCGTTCGAGCAGGCCCTGCTGCGGCACTACCACGACGAGTTCCCCGAGGTCATCGAGCAGCTCCAACGCGAGCGGCAGTTGACGGACGACCTGGATGCGAAGCTGCGGGAGATTGTGAAGAACTTCAAGCGCGGCTTCGTCGCGCAAATGCAGAAGGAAAAATGAAGAAGTCAAAAAGGGGCGCGCGGACACACATTGGTTCTTCGGCGCGGTGACAAACATGGCACGCACGGCGCGGGACATTGAGGAGCGGACGCGGCGGTTCGCGGTACGGGCGTTGCGCGTGGTCCGTTCGCTCCCCCGGGACATCGCGGGCCTTACGCTGAGCCGACAGCTCGCGCGCTCGGGAACCTCGATCGGGGCCAACGTCGAAGAGGCCCAAGGGACCCACACCCGGCGCGAGTTCATTCGGAAGATGAACATCGCCCGGGGCGAAGCCCTGGAGACCCGCTATTGGCTGCGGTTGATTGTGGATGCGGAGTTGCTCACCGCCAAGCGCCTGGATTCGCTGATCAACGAGAGTGACGAGCTGATCTGCATCCTGACGAGCATTGTCAAGCGCTCGCGTCAGAAACGAGACGACGGTGAGTGACTTTGTGCATTCTGCCTTTTTCCTTTTGAATTGGCTGTGAGCCATGGCTAAAGCCCGCGCGATCATCAAACGCCGCAAGGCGGTGCAGAACATCAAGAAGATCACGCAGACGATGCAGCTCATCGCCACCGCGCGCTTCCAGAAGTGCCTGCAACGCGCCGTCGCGTCGCAACCCTACACGCGCAAACTCACCGAGCTGATCCAGACCCTCGGCGGACAGGCCGCCGTGGACCACCCGCTGTTGCGCCCCAACGACGCCGAGGGCCAAAGCCTCCTCCTGGTCATCACCTCCAATCGCGGCCTGTGCGGGTCGTACAACGCGGGCGTCCTGCGGCAGGTGCTCGAGACCCGCCGCACGCTGGAGTCGTCCGGCCTGACGCCGACGATGGAGGTCGTGGGCAAGAAGGGCATCAACTACCTGAAGTTCCTGCGGGTCGAGGTGGCGGTGAAGATCACCGACGTGGAGGACCGCATCGCCTTCGACCGCGTGGCCGAGATGGCCGAACGCTACATGCGGCTCTACGCGGCCGGCGAGGTCGCGCGGGTCGATGTCGTGTACATGCAGTTCCACAGCGTCGGCGTGCAGCGGCCGACCGTGGCCCAGCTCCTGCCGATCGAGACGCCGGCGCCCGAGTCGCCCGTCGCCCCCGCCGCCGCCGGGGCCCGCGAGGCCCCGCGCCGGCAGGTCGAGTTCGAGTTCTCGCCACCGCCGGCCGAGCTGCTGGCGCGACTGATTCCCGAGGCGGTGAAGGTCCGCCTGTACCAGTGTTTCAACGACGCGATCGTGAGCGAGCAGGTGGCCCGGATGGTGGCGATGAAGGCCGCGACCGACGCCGCCGGCGACATGATCCGCTACCTCACGCGGCAGTACAACCGGGCCCGGCAATCGCAGATCACGCTCGAGCTGGCGGACATCGTCGGCGGAGCCAATGCCGTGCAGTGACGAAGATGAACCACAGAGGCCCAGAGACACAGAGAAGAACCTCCAGGTGTGGTCCCGTTGCGCGTTCGCGGTCCGGAGCGCGCAACGCGGCCATAGTTCGTCATTCCTCTGTGCCTCTGTGTCTCTGTGGTGAGTTCTGGTTTCATGGGAGTCGTCCATGGTGACAAGCGCGCAGAACACCGGCAAGATCGTCCAGGTCATCGGCTCCACCCTCGACGCCGAGTTCGACCCCGACCAGCTCCCTAACCTCCACAACGGCCTGCAAATCGAGGTCTCGACCACCCTCAGCGGCGAAACCACGAAGCGCACGCTGTGGTGCGAGGTCGCCCAACACCTCGGCGGCAGCAAGGTCCGCGCCATCGCCCTGGGCTCCACCGACGGCCTCGTCCGCGGCATGCCCGTCGTCGACCTCGGCGGCCCCATCCGCGTCCCCGTCGGCGAGTGTACCCTCGGCCGCGTCTTCAACCTCGTCGGCGAACCCATCGACGGCCGCGGCCCCGTCCAGGCCGGGCGCACCGAGCCCATCCACCGCGACCCACCGGAGTTTTCCGAGCTCACGCCGAAGACCGAGCAGTTCGAGACCGGCATCAAGGTCATCGACTTGCTGGTCCCCTTCGTCCGCGGCGGCAAGATCGGCCTGTTCGGCGGGGCCGGCCTCGGCAAGACCGTGGTCATTCAGGAGCTCATTGCCCGCATCGCCACCCAGCACGGCGGCTTCTCGGTTTTCGCCGGCGTCGGCGAACGCACCCGCGAGGGCAACGACCTGTGGCTGGAGATGCAGGAAGCGAAGATCGGCAACACGGGCAAGTCGGTCATCGACCAGACCGCGATGGTCTTCGGGCAGATGAACGAGCCGCCGGGCGCGCGTCTGCGGGCCGCCCTCAGCGCGCTGACCATGGCGGAGTACTTCCGCGACGAGTCCGGGGCCGACACGCTCCTGTTCGTGGACAACATCTTCCGTTTCTCCCAAGCCGGCAGCGAAGTCTCTGCACTGCTGGGCCGGATGCCGTCGGCCGTCGGATATCAGCCCACCCTCGGCACCGAGATGGGCGAGCTCCAGGAGCGGATCACCTCGACGACCAAGGGCGCGGTCACGTCCGTGCAGGCCGTGTACGTGCCGGCGGACGACCTCACCGACCCCGCCCCCGCGACGACGTTCACCCACCTGGACGCGTTCATCGTGCTGGAGCGCGGCATCGCCGAGAAGGGCATCTATCCCGCCATCGACCCGCTGGGATCGTCCAGCCGGGCGCTCGACCCGGGCGTCGTCGGCGAGGAGCACTACCAGATCGCCCGCCGGGTGCAGGAGATCCTCCAACGCTACCGCAGCCTCCAGGACATCATCGCGATTCTCGGCGTGGAGGAGCTGAGCGAGGAGGACAAGCTCATCGTGGCCCGCGCCCGCAAGATCGAGCGCTTCTTCAGCCAGCCGTTCTTCGTCGCCGAGCAATTCACGGGCTTCCCCGGCAACTACACCAAGATCGAGGAGACGCTCCGCAGCTTCAAGGAGCTGTGCGCGGGCAAGTGGGACCACCTTCCCGAGGCGGCGTTCATGTACGTCGGCCCGATCGAAATGGCCGCGGAGAAAGCCGAAAAGATGAAGGCCGAGGGCTAATCCGGGTTCGGCCGGGTAGCTCGCGGGGGGGGCGTCACCCAGCACAACCGCGCCGTGGCCCCAGCGCGCCGCCGACGACGGGTCGGGCGTCTTCCGGGGCTCCACGGCGTCACCCGGACGGGGCCGTTGGACGAGCCCCGTCCGGGTGACGCGAGCAGCACGCTGTGGCACGCCGCCTACTGAGGGGCTGAATCCGCCTGGGTCTCCTCTGGCTTGGGCTTGTCCGCGAGCACGCCGATGACGGCTTCATCGGGCCACGCGCTGCTGATGATGCGGCGCTCGGCGGTGCAGGTGGCCCAGTTGATGCGGGCCAGGGCGACCTGGGCACGCTCCTTCGCCCCCTCAGCCCCCGGCACCACGCCGACCGTGAGCTCATCGTCGGTACGCCACGCGGGCTCCGTGCGCAGCCGGTCCACTTCGTCCTTGGCCACGACCTCACAGATCGCCCCGGTGGCCAGCGTCAGCACGACGACCCGGCCGTCCATCCCCGGGATGCTGACGTGCTGCTCGTCGGGGCTGACCTCAAACAGCGCCATCGCGTCGGGCAGCTCGGGCTCGACCTGCCGCGACACCAGCCGCAGGACGCCCGGGTACCGCTCCGGGTGTACGGCGAACAGCGCCGCCCGCTGCGGCATGTCCTTGGCGGTGCAGGGCAGCCCCATCTCGAACGAGGCGAACAGAATCCGCCCGTCGCTCAGGCACCGCACGCGGACCTCCGGCTGAAACACCAGCCCCGCCAGCTCGTCCGGCTCCGGCAGTTCCTCGAGTATTGCCCCGTCTTCCCCGGCCACCGGCTGCCGGAGGAGCGTCCCGAGCCGCAGCTCGTCGGACTCGTCGGTCATGGCGCGTTTCGTGGCGGCGTAGACGATGGCGCGGCCGTCGGGCGACCAGTCGTAGAACTGGGCCGCATGCTCGGCCACGGCCCGCGGCGCGGCCCCCGCCTTCAGGGGCAGGACCGAGATGCACTGCGTGTGGTCTTCGTCTGTCATCGGGCGTCGGTAAGCCACGAACCGGCCTTGTGGCGAAACACGCAGCTCCTGGAAGTTGTCCACGTCACGCAGGAGCACGTCGCCGAGCGTGAGCCCGCCGGCGTCGTCAATTCGCCCCCGCTGGAACAGGTGTACCGCCCCCACCACTTTCTCGATGTCCGCCCACTTGTCGCCCATTCTCTGAACCAGGGCGGCGTCGCGGCGCTCGCGCACATAGAGCAGCAACGCCAGGGCCTCCCCGCCGCTCAGTCCGCCGAGTGAGCGCGGCTTGAAGGTGTCCCATTCGCCCTCGTGCGCCAGCAGCTCGGAGCGGAACTTCGGCCCGCGGGCTTCGACTTCGGCCCGACGTTCCGGCGACATCACCGCGGCCATCTCGGCCCATGTATGCACCGGCTCGCGGCGCGACAGGATGATCTGCCGCGAATCGGGCATCCAAGTGACGGCATCGACACGCTCCGCCATCCGCGGAGAGAGCTGCCCGCCCTCGTCGCACAGATAGAGTCCCTCGTCGCCGCGGACCAGCGCCCACTTCCCGTCCGGCGACCAAAGCACACGCTTCTCGGGCAGACAGCCCGCCAGGGCCAACGTTGTGAAGAGCACCGAGAGTACCAGCCATCGCGATTTCATGACTCACCTCCGACACGCGGCCGACTGACCGCGGAGTCCCAAATCAACCGTGCCGAACTCGTTTGACGCATGTGGCGGGCCCGCTCGTACAGGCGTACCGCCGACCAGAAATCACCGGCCGCGGGCCGCTCATCAGCGGCGGCCAATTGGTGATCCACGCCGACGGGGGTCACTGTCCCACCGCTGGGGGCCTGCCCTCGAAACAGCCCCGCCCCCAGCCCCACGCCCAGCACCAGGGCCGCCGCCAGACCCGCTACCTGGCGCACCAGTCGCAACCGGCGGCGGGCCTCCGCGACCTGGTGCAAACGAATCGCCGGGAACGGCGGCAGCGTCGCCGGTCGGTCACCGCGCAGCACCTGCCGGGCCGCGTCGGCCGCCGCGTTGTAGTCGCCGGCCCGCGCCGCGGCCGTGGGCGTTTGTTCCAGATAGGCGGCCAGGAGCGCTTCAACATCCGGCGACAGCCCGCCGAGCGCCCGGTCCATCAACAACCGATCCAGTATTTCACCGTCCATGTTCACACCTCACCGCACGGGGAGCATCACCACAGAGGCACAGCGCGGCCTCTAGCTGTGACCAAACGTAGCGGCTCGCCACAGCGAGTCGCCTTCGCCTCGGCGAGTCTCGCCTGCGGCGGATTTGGCGACCGGGCTCCGTACCGGCCGTCGGCCGCCGAAGAATCTTCTGGCGCCGACAAGGGTTCGATCGCTAGTAGTACAGAGGCACGGAGAAAGCAGATCATCCGCTACTTCTCCACCGAGATTCTCTGATGCGCATACCACCGCGACGACAGATCATTTGCTGCTCTCTGTGTCTCTGTGCCTCTGTGGTTCATCCGTTTCCCTCGTCGCCGCGCGCAAGCGTTGCAGGGCCAAGTGCAGCCGCGACCGTACCGTGCCCACCGGGATGCTTAGCACCGCTGCGATTTCCTCGTACGTTAGTTCGCACCGCAAGCGCAGCTCCAGCGTCTCCCGCACCGTGCCCGGCAACTCCGCGATCGCGGCCCGCACCTGGGTCAGCCGCGGGTCGTCCGCGGGCGTCTCCGCCGCAACATCGTCCGGCAGCGGTTCAGTTCGCCGTCGGCGCCGCAACCCCGTCGCCGCCACGCGGCGCGCGATCGTATACAGCCAGGCCCGCGGCGAGACCGCTTGCGACACACGCTCCAGCCGCCGGGCCGCCTGGAGAAACGTCTCCTGAAGCAGGTCTTCGGCGGCGTGCCGGTCCGCCAGCCGCCGCCGCAGGTACGACAGCAGGGCCGGGCCCAGCTCGCGGTAGAGCGTTTCCAACCGTGTCCCGGCCTCGTCCATGCGGCTCTCCATTGGGTACGTCGCGCCAGGGCGGTCGAAAGTTCGCGCCGCCCGGCCTGAAATTGTCCCTCGGTCGGGCCGCCGCGACCATCGGCCGGCGGTGGCTCAAACGGCAGATCCGAACCCCGCACGCCAGTGCGGGGCCAAGTCGTCCACCACTCGGGTCGAGGGTGCTGTTAGCGGCCCTTATTCTCTCGGACGCTCGCCCGTATGATGGGAGCACGCGGTGCGGAGCGCGTGGAGCTTGCCGGGAAGGCGAGCCTCCCGGCGAGCCACGGCTCGGCAGGCCGGCAGGGTCGCCGCAGGAGACAGCCTCGCCCTCCCCGGCGCACGATTGCAAAGCCCCAAGGGTTTCAGCCGGTGCGCTCGCGACACAGGCCGCGACCCGGGAGTGTGCTCATGCGACCGGTGGTACGGTTTCTGACGGACGAGCTGATCGAGCGGATTCTGGCCGAGGCCCGCGACCTGCTGCGCGAAACCGGCGTCGAGATCCACAACGCCGGCGTAGTGGACCTGCTCGCCGGTCACGGGGCGCGGGTCGCCGCCGACCGGCAACGTGTGTTTCTGACCGACGACCTCATCGGCCGGACGCTGGCCACGACCCCACGCTGCGTCCGTCTGTACGATACCTTCGGCGAGCCCACGCACGAGCTGGCCGGTCACAACGTGTACTTCACGCCCGGCTCGGCCGCCATCAACATCCTCGATACGGACAGCGGCGCGATCCGCCCGGCGACCACGGCCGACTACGTGCGCTACGCGAAGACCGTCGCCGGGTTGCCGCACCTGGCTTCGCAAAGCACGGCCCTGGTGCCCAGCGACGTTCACCCGCGCATTTCGGACAGCATCCGGCTCTTCCTGAGCTTGCTGCTGGGCCGCAAGCCGGTCGTGACCGGGGCGTTCACGATCGAGGCGTTCGACGTGATGCGCGACCTGCAAGTCATCGTGCGCGGGACCGCGGAGGCCCTGCGCGAAAAGCCGCTGACGATCTTTAGTTGCTGCCCGACGGCACCGCTGAAGTGGAGCGACGTCACCTCGCAGAACGTGGTGGACTGCGCCCGGGCGGGCATCCCCGTCGAGTTCATCTCCATGCCGCTGTCGGGCTTCGTCGCCCCCGTCACGCTCGTCGGCTCGCTCGTCCAGCACACCGCCGAAACGCTCAGCGGCATCGTCATCAGCCAGATCGCCCGGCCCGGGGCGCCGATCCTCTACGGCGGCTCGCCGGCGATCTTCGACGTGCGCTACGAGACGACGCCGATGGGCGCGATCGAGACGATGATGATCGATTGCGCGTACAACGAGATCGGCAAGCACCTGGGCCTGCCAACGCAGGCGTACATCGGCCTCAGCGACGGCAAGCAGTTCGACGCCCAGGACGGGCTGGAGAGCGGCGTCGGGGCGACGCTGGCGGCCCTGGCCGGCATCAACAACGTCTCCGGCCCGGTTATGCTCGACTTCTAATGTTGCCTGAGCCTCTAAAAACTTGTGCTGGACAACGAAATCGCCGGCTTGGCGTTGCGGCTCGTCGCCGGCATCGAGCCGCACGACGATTTCCCCGCCCGCCCGCTGTTCGAGGAGCTGCTCAAGGGCCAGCACCTGCTGATCGCCAAGCACACGCGGCGGCACCTGAAGACGGAGCACTATCGCCCGGGTCCGGTGATCGACCGGGCCAATCGGGCGCGGTGGTTGGAAGAGGGCGGCGAGAGCCTGCACCACCGGGCCCGCCGCGAGGTGGAACGGCTGGTCGCGGCGCACGAGCCGCCGCCGCTACCGGACGATGTGAGGCGCGAGCTGCGCCGCCGGATGGAGGCCGAAGCCCGCCGCCACGGCGTGGAGCGCCTGCCGGCGGAAACGGACCGCCTGTAGCGCCGGAGCTGCCTGTCCGGCGTGGGTATGGCACCGGCCAATGGCCGGTGCGGCCGGCGCTTGAACGAGCCCGCAGCGCCAGCGACGGGTCCCGCATGCGCGTCGCCGGCCGAGGAAGGGCACGGACCCGGGCGACCCCGCGTCGGCCGCCCGGTCCGAGGCAGGCCGACCACGGACTTTACGGGCAAGGCCCCGGTGTCTACAGTCTTGCCGGCGTTGGCAGGCACGCCCTTGACGGACCCCCCGGTCTGTCAAGGACAGGGAGGCCTGCCCCACCCACTGCCCCCTTGGCTTCGCCTTCAAGGTCCGATGCCAACACCCGCCCGACCCGCCATTGCACTGCCCGGCCGGCGGCGCGGGCGGCATCAGGTGAAGGCGCGGATTCTTTTTGGATTCTTCGTGCGCCGGGGGCGCGGCTTTGACGCATGTGCCATTGTGAGGATCGCTCCGGCGCCCCGTAAGGACCGCCGACGCGGGCGGTCCGCCGGCCACCGGCCGGCGGAATGCCCGAGCGCCCACTGGTGGAGGCTGGACGGCACCGCCGGCGGGCTGCCCGGGCCACGGTTTTTCGTTGTGGGCGCCGGGCGGCGGACGGTAGACTGATCCGTGGTGAACACGTCGGGGTTGAGTGCGACCTCGACTACAAATCCGTAAGCGCGACCGCGAAGGCGTGGCGCCGTGGCCCGTACCGCGACCGTCAGGGAGCGTCCAGCCGTCGCAGGCGAGACGCATGTGCCACCCGGACTTACAGCCCGGACGGCGGTGTCACCCGCCAGGTAAGCGCCGCCGGCATGGGAACATTGTGTCCGCGTGCCGTCCGGTCGCCGGCGCAGCAAGCTTTCTGAGTAATCGGCAAGGAGTGAGCAGATGAAGACGAAGAAGCAGCGAACCGCAATCATGGTCGGCTTGGGACTGGCAGGCTTGTTGCTGGGAGCCCTCCCAGCCTGGGCCCAGGAAGAGCCGGACGTGCCGCCGGTGGTCAGCAACGTTCGGGCCAGCCAGCGCACCGACGGCTCGAAGATCGTGGACATCTACTACGACCTGACCGACCTGGACGGCGACCCTTGCACGATCTGGGCCTTCGCGAGTTGCGACAACGGGCAGACCTGGACCGTCGTCGTCCAGAACGCCACCGGCCACATCGGCGCGAACGTCAACCCCGGTCTGAACCGCAAGATCGTCTGGGACTGCCGCACCGACCTGCCCGGCTGGTACGGGCAGCTCCGCGTCCGCGTCTTCGCGGACGACGGCCGGGGCGTCAGCATGGCTCCGATCCCCGCCGGCGAGTACCGGATGGGCGACCACCACGACAACATGTCTAATGCCGTGCCCGTGCATTGGGTCTACATCGACGCGTTCCTGATCGACCGCTGTGAGGTCACCAACCAGCAATATCTTGAAGGGCTTAACTACGCCCTTCAGCAGGGGTTAATCTATGTCCAGGGCGGCGTCGTCTACGGCACCGGCAACAACCTGCCCTACTGTGACACCACACAGAGCTCCTCCTCCAGCCGGATCACCTGGACCGGCGGCACCTTCGGCATCGTCGCCGGCAAGCAGAACCACCCGATGGTGCAGGTGTCCTGGTACGGTGCCGCGGCCTACTGCAACTGGCGCAGCGCGATGCAAGGGCGCACGCCCTGCTACGACACGAGCACCTGGGTGTGCAGTTTCGTCAACAACGGCTACCGGTTGCCGACCGAAGCGGAGTGGGAGAAGGCGGCCCGCGGCGGGCAGTTCAACCCCTACCGGCGCTACCCGTGGGGCGACACGATCTGGGGCTCGATCGCGAACTACAGTCCGTCGGGTGACCCTTACGAGGCCGGCGCGGAGCCGTGGACGACGCCGGTCGCTTTCTACACCGGTGAGCTGCATTACAAGGAAAACTTCGGCTGGCCGGGCAGCCAGACGAGCTACCAGACGTCAAACGGCATGAACGGGTACTGGTTGTACGACATGAGCGGCAACGTGCGGGAGTGGTGCAACGACTGGTATAGCTCTTCGTACTACAGCAGCAGCCCGTATAACAACCCCCGCGGGCCCACCTCGGGCTCGTACCGTGTTGTGCGCGGCGGCAGTTGGACCAACGATACTGACTACTGCCGCGTCGCGTGTCGCAACTACCTCACGCCTGGCTACCGCTACTCCACCTCGGGTTTCGTTGTGCGGTGGGGACTCCGTAATGCTTTGTTCTTTTGTCCTCCTACGCTTTGCTCCGTGTCCCTTTTTCCTTCGCGGCCCGAAGGGCCGCGCAGCGCGCAAAAATGGCCAAAGACGAGTTGCTTGTCATCGACCGTACGTACCAACTGCTCAAGTGGTTCCTGGGGCATTTGGGCCGGTTCCCACGGTCACACCGCTACGGCCTGGGCCAGCAGATCGAGCAACGCCTGTATGCCGTATTCCACGGTCTATTGCAGGCCAAGTATGCCGGGCCCGGAGACAAGCAGGCGAGTCTGACCGCGGTCAACCTCGAACTGGAATCGTTGCGGATGTTGTGTCGGCTGGCGCACGAGTTGGGGATGCTCCCGCATAAGTCGCAGGAGTACGCCGCTCGGGAGATGATCGAAATCGGCCGGATGGTAGGTGGATGGCTGAAACAGCAACAGCGCAGGGCAGTCTCTTCGACCGACTGACCAGTTGGGAGAACCTGCTGGCGGCGGCCCGCAAGACGCGGCTGGGGAAGCGGCGCCACGCCGACTGCGCCCGCTTTGAGCTGGAGCGCGAGCGCGAGTTGCTGCGGTTGCAGGACGAGTTACGGGCACGCACCTATCGTCCGGGTGGATACCGCACCTTCTACGCTCGGGAGCCCAAGCGCCGAATGATCAGCGCGGCGTCGTATCGCGACCGGGTGGTGCATCATGCGCTGGTGAACGTGATCGGCCCACTGTTCGAGCGGAACTTCATCACGGACAGCTACGCCAACCGGATCGGCAAGGGAACCCACCGGGCGGTCGATCGCTATCAGGCGTTCGCCGGGGGGTACCGGTACGTGCTCCAGTGCGACATCGTGAAGTTCTTCCCCAGCGTGGACCATCAGATTCTCAAGACCCTGCTACGTAGCCGGATTCGCGATGAAGGCGTGCTCTGGCTGTGCGATCTGATCATTGACGGCAGCAACGTTCAGGAGCCGGTGTTGCACTACTTCGCGGGGGATGATCTCTTCACGCCGCACCAGCGCCGGCGCGGCCTGCCGATCGGGAACATGACCAGCCAGTTCTGGGCCAACGTGTACCTGCATGGGCTGGATAACTTTGTGAAGCGGGGGCTCGGCTGGCGCGGGTACGTTCGCTACGTGGATGATTTCCTGCTGCTGGGCGACGACAAGGAGGCCTTGTCGGCGGCCCGCGCGGCGATTATCCGCTACCTGGAGCGTCTGCGCCTGCGCATTCACGAGGAACGGGCCCAGGTGCGGCCCGTCAGTAGGCCGACGCGTTTTCTCGGCTATCGCTGCTGGCCGACGCATCGGTACCTGACCAAGGAAAACATCCGACGGTTTCGGCGCCGAGGACGTTTACTTCAGCGCGAGTACGCACGGGGCCGCAAGACGTGGGCGCAGGTGAAGGCGTCGCTGGCGGCGTGGAACGCCCACGCGGCCACCGCCAATAGCTGGGCACTTCGCCGGCGCGTCTTGGGCCGGCTGAAGTTTGCACGGGGTCCGGTTGACAAAGCCGTGTTGTGCGCGGCGGAAGTTGGAACAACAATACTGACAACTGCCGCGTCGCGTATCGCAACAACAACACGCCTGGCAACCGCAACAACAACAACGGGTTTCGTTGTGCGGTGGGGAGTCTCGCAAGGTCGCGGACCGGAATGTCGGCCATCACGGTGGCCGACAGCGCGTCCGGAGAGTCCGAACCGGATTCCGGTTCTGCCGTGGCGTTCTGCGCGGGAGACGAATGCAGCACTAGCCCCGGCCGGCTCATGCAGCCATTGCCCCGGCCGGGGCGTCCGTAAGTCAGGCGTAGTCAGCCCATCGGCTCGACTTGGACTCAGTAACCGCAATGGCGCCGCGGGTGATCCGGCCGGCGCGCCGTGCTACCGACTGCGGGCCGGCTCAAGACAAAGCGTGACTTGTTCGAAGCAGATTCGTGGAGAAGTCCACGTTCAGGCGCAAAGCAGACGACAATCCCCCGCATCGGGTCTTGGAGGTATTCGGCATGTGCCTAAACAAGAGCGTAACGCGGCTGGTGGTTTGCGCAGGGTTGGCCGCTGGCCCGGCCAAGGCGGTCGCCGACTTGGTTTGGGCTGATTCCGGGCTGTTTTGGGTCGACACGACCGAAGCCGTCAACTCGCTTAGTTTCGGCTGGGCCGACTCGAATCTGTTCTGGGTCGATACACGTATGGGGGCCTGGGTGTGGAGCGACTCGGGGCCGTTCCCGGTGGACAACCGGACGGGGGCCGGCTCGACGCAGGCCATCACCGGCGTGGTGCTCGAAGTGGACGCCCTCGGGAAGGTGAAGGGGCCGTTGGGGAGCGCCACGGTGGCCGCGACGGGCGTGGGGCACACGTTCACCAACTCACAGGGGGAGTTCACGCTGTTAAACGTCCCGGCGGGACTGATTGATGTGACGGTCAGCAAGACCGGGTATTACTCGGTGCAGCGCCCGGTGTCGGTGGCCCCCGGGCAGTGGAAACATGAGACCTTCCAGCTTCTGGCGGAGTCTGGAAGCCTGCCCGCGGCGTTCAACTTCCTTTCGCCCAGGGGGCGGCACTTCGTCCCGCGGACCCCCGGTAACCTTCAGTTCGAGGTGACGGTGGCGTGGAAGGGCTCGCCGGGAGCGGTGTACTACACGGTGAACGGGGTGCAGTATCCGGCGACGATCACGGACCTGGGCGGTGGGCTGGCTCGCGCCACGCTGAGCGTGCCGGCGCCGACCGTAATCAACAACTGTAGAGAGCTGACGATCGAGGTCGTGAACGGGGAGAACAAGCGGACCAACGTTTCGCCGGGCGTCTGTTTCTATCCACTTCCGGCTGCGGCAGAGGCATGGGCAGGTAACCAAATCGTTTGGACGCCGTCGGGGCATAAGTTAGGTTACTCGTCGGAAGACGCGGAGTTGGTCCTGCTGCCGCTCATCGGGGGGGGCCCTACGAGTCTTGTAATCAACATTCGCTGGAATGATCGGCGAACCCTGCAATATGACCCACTGGCAGGCACCCTCTTCGGCTCCGTGAGCTTCCACGACGGAAAAGCCTATTTCTCGGCGGAAATAAACAAGTTCGAAGCCATCGCCAGCGCAGAATTCAGTTCGCGCGGCGAGCTCGATATGACGTTTGGCGGCTGCAATAATCTGCTCATGGAGCGAGGCTTTGACGTGTCCCTGTTGGGAAAACTCGGTGCTGGAGCGCCAGCCATCACCATCGTCTATCCAATCTGCCCACCATGCATACCTGTGATCGAAGGCTGGAAGGCGCTGCCTGTTCTGGGAGATCTCATCGCACTTGTGCGATTTCGATTCTTCGTCGTCGCCGGCCTGTCGGCTGCCGGTGTGTATTCTTCAGGCCCGCCATCCAATTGCTTTTTGGGCGCTAGTTCGCTGCATGCTTCTGGAACCATTGGGGCGGAGGGCCAGGCCGCCCTTGCTTTGTGGGGAGCTAGCGTCGGGATCTTTATGGGTGGTACGGGTACACCGGTATTAGACATTTGCCCAGACTTGCGGCTGCGACAGGTGAAGCTCCGGCAATACGCCGGCCTGTTCGCCAGCTGCGCGGGGTTCGACCGTAAGGTCGAGTTGGCACTGGAAACACAATTCGGCGGCGCAGGCGACGGCCAGGTCGTCACGGTGGTGCCGTTGGGCGACCCGGCGCTGGACGGCCAGTGGCGACCCATTGGTGCTGAGCGCTTGCGCTGGGGCGAGGCGAACCGGCTCGTCGCGGGTCGGCCGGTGCGGCTGCCAGGGTCGAACAGTCTGGACATCAGCGGCGATGCGATTGAAGAGACGCTGATTGAAAACGTGACTTCGCTGGGCAGTCCATCGGTCATCGCCGATGAGACCCAGACGCACATCCTTTATTCGCGGCACGATCCGAACAAGCCCTGGTATGCGGCGACGGACATCGCCTCGCTGCGGTCGCCGGCGGGCGGGCCGTGGTCGGAAATGCTGATCGCCGACGACAACGTGGCAGATTTCGTCCCGCGGATCGCGGCGGCCGATGCGAACACCGACCTGGCCGCCTGGGAGCAGGTCGAAGGGGATATCTCGTGGACCACGAACCCCGGCGAAGTGATCCCGTACATCGAAATCGCGGCGGCGTGGTTCGACCGCACGACCCAGCAGTGGACTCCGCCGGTGCTGCTGGTGAATAACGATGTCGTGGATCGCCACCCGCTGCCGGCGGTCTTCGGCACAACCGCCGGCGTGCTGTGGATTCAGAACGAAGGCGCAGCGAGCCCCGGGCATGCCACCTCCGGCGACCGGCTGATGTACGCCCGGTGGAACGGCGCCGGCTGGACGACGCCGGCAGTGCTCTGGTCGGACCCGAAAGGGATCATCGACATGGCGTTTGCCGCGGACGCCGCCGGCGAGGGGCACGTGGTGTTCGTTGTCGATGAGGACGGCGACCCGGAGACGCGGACGGACCGCGAGTTGTACGGCATGGCGACAGTCGGCGGCGTGTGGCAGACTGCGGTTCGCTTGACCGCAGATGCGGTCGAGGATGGGTTGCCGGTGTTGGTGACGCCCAACGGTGAGGTCATCTGCGTGTGGAGCTCGGACAGCACGGTGGTCTATACGCCGCTGGCCAACTGGCAGCCGGCGCCGGTCTACGTCGAGCACACGCTGGCCAATGAGGCGCCGACGCTGGACGGCGTGACGATGCCGGGCGGGGCGGCGATTGCCTACACGGTCCAGGGGCCGGAGGGCATCGACATCGTGGCGGCGTTCTACGACGCCAACCTGAATCAGTGGTCGCTGCCGCGGCAACTGACGCAGGACGAGCACGCCGAGACCTCGGTTTCGCTGGCCTGCGACGGAACCCAGCTTGTGATGGCGTATCTGAAAACGCAGACGGAGCGTAAAGAGGTCGAGGTCGAAATCGGCGGCCAGATTTATGTGATTCCAAATGTTCCGCAGCCGGCGCGCACCGATTTGTGCCTGTTACGGCACACGCTCGGACATGATCTGGCCATCCGGACCAATTCCTTAGTGCTGGAGCCGGCGAATCCGGAGCCGGGTTCGACCGCTACGATTCGGGCAATCGTTGAGAACCGCGGCGAGCTGGGCGCTCAAAACGTGCAAGTGGCGTTCTACGATGGCGATCCCAGTCAGCACGGGCAGTTGATCGGGACCATGCAGACTGTGGCCGGGTTGCTGGTTCCCGGCACGGCTCGCGAGGTGTCCGTCCAGTGGATCATCCCCGAGCCGCCACGGTCGTATCAGATCTTCGTCGTCGCCGACCCGGCGCTAGTGTTCGATGATCGCAATCGGGCGAACAACACGCTGTCGCGCCAGGCGGTCCTGCCTGACCTGACGATTGAGACCGGTTGGAGCCAGCAGGTGTCGCAGCGGGAGGTGGTGCTGACGGCCCGCACGCTGAATACGGGTGTGGTGCCGGCGGAGCCATTCCAGATCTGCTGGCGGCTCGATACGGCCGGCGGTCAGGAGATCGGGCGCAGCAACGTAGAGGCGATGCCGGCTGGCACGGCGCGCGACGTGAGCTTCACCTGGGACACGACCGGGATGACGCCGGGCGAGTGGGTGCAGGTGTACGCGATTGCTGATTGCACCGAAGCGGTGTTTGAGTTCGATGAGTCGAACAACACGCACGCGCAAGCGGTCATGATCCCTGTGCCCATCTGCCCCGGCGACCTGAACTGCGACGGCTTCATCGACTTCGGGGACATCAACCCCTTCGTCCTGGCGCTGTCGAATTGGGAACTGTGGAAGCTCACGTATCCCAATTGCCCGGAGCAGAATGCCGACGTGAACGGCGACGGACAATACGGCGGCGTGAACGGCTTCGGCGACATCAACCCGTTTGTCGGCCTGCTGTCCTCCGGCGGCGGGTATCCGATACCCTGCCCGTAGCGCCGGACCTGCCCGTCTGGCGTGTGGGCCGGCCGGACCGCTCCCTGACGGTCGCGGCTCTGATGAAGGGCCGGAGCAGCGCTCAGTGAGGAGAGACGGACGTGGACGTACTGACAGAACTGGCTGACCACCTGGTGCGCGGCGAGGACGACACCGTCGCGCGGCTGACGCAGCAGGCCATCGACGGGGGCCGACCGCCGGCCGAGATACTGAACGCCGGCCTCATCGCCGGCATGAACCGGGTCGGCGACCTCTTCAAGAACCACGAAATCTACCTGCCGGACGTGCTGCTGGCGGCCCAGGCCATGAACGCGGGCATGGCGCTGCTCAAGCCCCTCCTCATCAAGGACGGCGTCCCGGCCCGCGGCAAGGTCGTCCTCGGCTCCGTGCGCGGCGACCTGCACGACATCGGCAAGAACCTCGTCGGCGTCATGCTCAAAGGCGCCGGCTTCGAGGTCATCGACCTGGGCAACGACGTGCCGCCGGAGCAATTCGTCGAAGCGGCCCAGCGCGAGGGCGCCCCGCTGATCGGCATGTCGGCCCTGTTGACCACCACCATGCCGGTCATGGGGCAGGTGGTCACGCTGCTGCGCGAACGGGGCTTGAGCGCGCGCATCAAGACCATCGTCGGCGGGGCCCCCGTGAACGAGCGGTTCGCGCGGCAGATCGGCGCCGACGCCTACGGCTACGACGCGGCCAACGCCGTCGAGCGCGTGGCCGCCCTGCTTACGCGCTAGGCGGGGTGCCTCACCACAGAGGCACAGCGCGGCCGGCGGCCGCAACCAAATGTAGCGGCTCGCCACAGCGAGTCGCCCTCGCCTCGGCGAGTCTCGCCTGCGGCGGACTTGGCGACCGGGCTCCGCACCGGCCGTTGGCCGCGGAGCAATCTTGTCGCGCCGAGAAGAACTCGATCGTCAGTAGTACAGAGGCGCAGAGAAGAACGAAAGAACCCAGCACACTGGCTGGGCTTCATCAGCTGGCTGCGCGACAACCTCGTACTGGCTCCGCGCGTGTGCGTTCAGCGCGACTCCGCTTCCAGCAAACCTCTGAGTCTCGGTGCCTCTGTGGCTCGTGAGACCTGCGGGTCTGGGGCGACCACACGACCACGGACTGCGAGGCTCCGGGACGGCGAGGCTCCGGCCGAGCCGCGGGTGCGGCGTCACGGCGCCGGCTGACTGGTCGGTGCCACGAGCGGCAATTCATACAGCGTCGGTCGATTCCCCTCGCTGAGCGTCAGGATCGCGTTGCCGTCGGCGGAGTAGCACAGCGCCTCGCCCTGCCGCTCGGCCGCCAACGAGAGACGCACCGGCAGGGTATCGAAGATGCCCTCGAAGTCGGCGTCGGCCGTGTCCGCCGGCAGCCGCCACTCCCACCCGTCCGCGTAGCAGCGTACCGCGACGTGCCGTCCATCCGGGTGAATATCGGCCGCGGTGACGACCCGCAACGGAACCAACGCCGGAGGAATCCGCAGCGGGCCGACGCGCACCAGCTCGCTCTCCCGTCGCTCGCTCCAGGGGGCGGGCAGCCGATAGACCAGGCTCGCGCCCGTGGCGCGCTTGGTGAGGATGTAGCCGTGCCCCGTCCGGGGATGAACGAAGAACGCCTCGGCATCCGCGGGCCCCCCCGGGTAACGCCAACGGTACGCCCGCGGCGTGACCTTGATCGTGGTGTCGCCCGCGCTCGGCAACTCCGGCTCCGGGAAGCGGTAGATCGTGATGTGTCGCCGGCGGGCGTCGTTGTCGCCGATGTCGGCCACGCAGACGTCAAACGTGCCGGCGTCGGTCCCCGGGGCCAACGCGATGTCCTCGTAATCGGCCGCCTCAGCCCCCTTCAGTTGGACGGTCAGCCGTGTCTGCCCCACGCGGTCGATGAGGTAGACGTACGGCCCGCCGCCGGAGTCGTTGTGGACGTAGTACAAGCCGGGATGTCGTCGGCTGGCGACCAGACCGGAGATTTCGTCGAGCCGATCATCCGTGATTGTGGCCACCGCCTGAGGCGGTTCGAGTACAGGCAGTGACTGCGCCGGCAGCCCGCAAGCCCCGAGCAAGCCCAACCACGTCGCCAAGCCCGCCTGAAGCAATGCTTGGGGCATGTCCGGCGCCGACGATCGTGGAGATGGCTGCTTGACCATGGCACCCTCGCCGTCTGAACGACCCATCACTCCGTGCGCGGCGCGCCCGCAGACACCCACCGTCGCGGACCAATCGACAGCGCCCTCAGCGCTGTCCCCGGCGACCGCCGCGCGCTGGCGCGTCAAAACGCCTATCAGAACCCCGCACGCCAGTGCGGGGCCACGCGGCCCACCGCTTACGTGGTGGGTCCCGCTGAATGGGTATTCACGGTCGTGCGACATGGGAAGGCGAGGCTCCTGCCGAGCCGCGGCTCGCCGGGAGGCTCGCCCTCCCGGTGGGCGTCCCACGATCCTGAATGCCAATTCAGCACCTTCTAGCTCTATGCCACAGTATATCGGCGGTGTAGATTGCGTTGGGCAAGACCTCGCACTCCGCCCAGCAGCCCGGGCACTGGTCGACCCACTGGCGGGCCGCGGCGCTGCGACCGTTGTGCCAGATTTCCGCGAACGTCTGTCGGCGAAGGTCGCCCACGGTCTGCGTGTTGAACTGGCACACGGGGACGCGGCCGTCGGGCAGCAGGCGAATGTGGCTGCGCAGCGCGACGCACCGCGGGCGGGGGCGGGGATCGCGCTCGTGCCGCAGGCGCGACAGCAGCCCGCCCCAGTAATACCGCTTGCCCCAGCGACCCCACCACGATCGGAGCGAGCGCGTCCTCCGAAGCTCCGCGGCGGCGAAGCCCATGACGTCGGCGTCCAGAAGGTTTGGGTGCAACGGATACCCGTCGGCCCGTACCAGCGCGTCGGCGGCCCGCCCGTGCCAGGCCGCCCCGTACATCGCCGAGTCCGCATACGCCAGCACGCTATGAACGTCCACGTGCAGCGCGGCCAGCTCGCGGCACAAGGCCGGCGCGTCAGCCAGGGTCTGGGGCGAACTCACGGTCAGGTTGACGCTGAGCTGAAGGCCGTGCGTCGCGCGCCGTTCCACCAGTGCGCGGATGGTCTGCATCGCCGTGGCGAAGTCGGCGTGGCGGCCGCGGTTGCGGTTGTGCTCGGCCTCCAGTCCATCGAGCGACACCATCAGCCGCAACCGCCGCGGGGCCGGGAACCGCTCCACGAACTCCGCAACGCGCTGCGGAAAGGACCCGTTGGTCGAGACGTGCAAGACCAGGGGGCGGGAGGCGCTCCAGATCGCCTCGGCAACGGCCGGCAGATCGCGCCGCAGGAAGGGCTCCCCGCCCGTGAGGCGCACCACGTCGAGACGCCCGAGTTGCGCGAAGACTCCACCCACCGCCGCCGGCTCCAATTCGTCGCCGGGTTTGAGTTGCCACGAATCGCACATCGGGCAGCGCGCGTTGCAGCGATAGGTCACGAGGTAGGTACACCAAGCCGGTCGCGGCACGGCCCCATGCCGGTTGCGCAGGACAGCCCGCAGCCAGGCGGCCAGTCTCATACGAGATCGGCGACCGTCGGCGCCGCCGCCGGTGCCCCGGTGAGTTCGCCAATGAATTGCTCGAGCGCGGCCAGGGCCTGCCGTCGTCCGTCCCGGACGGAACGGCGGATGTTGTGGAGGTACATTTCCTCCTGATCGAGGAACTCGCGTAGGACCGCCACGTTGAGGTGCTGGTGCCGCACCTGACGGCCGAAACCGCGGCGTTCCAGTGCCGCCGCGTTCAACCGCTGCTCAACGGAGTGCTCGGGCACGACCAGCATGGGCTTGCCAAGGTACACCGCCTCACCCACGAGCTGGTTGCCCGCGGTCGAGACGATGGCCCGGGCGCTGGCCATGTCCTCCACGAAAGGCACGTCGCTCAGCGAGCGGAAGTCGAGCAGACCGTCGCGCCCGCGGCGCGGCGTGCCGTAAATCCGCGCGGGGCGGTCAAGCGCCCGTAGGGCCTGCTCGACGTGCGGCGTAAACTGATAATGCCCCTTGTTGAAATACACCAACAGGTGCTCGCCGCGGGTCGGCCGGGCCTGCAACACCACATCGCGCAACAGCGGACCGATCACGCGGACCGAGGGCCAGCGCGGCTTGGCATGATAGAAGCTCGACACGATGATGCGCTCCGGGCGACCCATCAGCCAGCGATAAACGAACACATCGCGGCGGCTGCGAATGCGGTCGCCGAGGGGGATGTGCGGTTTGCAGTACACCAGAATGCCGAAGTGGTCGAAGCCGATGCGCGGGACGCCCAGGTCGCGGGCCACGCGGTGGGTCCAGGGCTCGGCGTCGGAGATCACGACGTCGGGCCGAAAGTCGCGCATCGCGGTCCGCACCGCCTGATACTCCGGGCCGCGAAACACCATCTCCAACACGTGCCAGAAGTTCCGTCTCAGAGTCAGGAACGAACGGGTGCGCCCGTCCGGGCCGTACCCGTAAGCCATCGTGGGAATGCGGACCACCGGATACCCGGGCGACAATTGGTCGTAAGCATCACCCCCCGCCAGGACCTGCACTTCGTGCCGGCCGCAGAGCTCCGGCAACACGGAGGCGGCCCGCGTCGCGTGCCCGCGCCCGTAGCCGAAAACGCCGTACACAATTCGCGCCACGTCGCCGCACTCCAAGCCTGGGGCCACGATGCAGCACACGCCGCGGCCGTCAAGGTTCCGCTAGCCGGAAGTGAACGCGCGACGAATTACCCCGGGGGGACGGCAGCGCTCCCCGGACGGCGCCCCACCGCGGCCAACAATCCCGCGGCGGCACCGAGAAACACCACGCCCGAGCCGCCGGCGGAAACGAACGGCAGCGAGATGCCCTTGGTGGGAACGCTGTTGGTCACCACGGCCACGTTCATCGCGGCCTGGAGACAGATCAGCAGCGTGAGCCCCAGGGCCAGCAGTTGCCCAAACGGATCGGCGGCCCGCCGGGCGATCCACGCGCCGCGCCACAGCAGCAGCAGGAACAAACCGACCACGACGAGTCCGCCCGCGACCCCCAGCTCCTCGCAGATGATCGCGAGAATAAAGTCGTTGTTGTCCTGTGGCAGGTAGCCGTATTTCTGCACGCCGGCGCCCAGTCCCCGCCCCCACCAGCCGCCGGAGCCGATGGCCAGCAGGGCCTGCTGAATCTGGTAGCCCGCGCCGCGCGGGTCCGGCTCGGCGGTGAGCCAAGTCGTAATGCGTTCGATGCGATGCGGCTTGACCAGAACCAGCGCCGCGCCCGCCAAGACCGCCAACAGCCCCATCAACGACAGGTGGCTCCAGCGCGCACCGCTAAGCAGCAGGAGAATCAGCGTCACGACGCCCATCAGGGCCGCCGTGCCGAAATCCTCGATTCCCGTGAGCGCAATGAGCACCCCGGCGCTGAGAACCACCGGCAAGAACCCGCGGCGCAGGTCACGCACGTCCCATCGTCGTCGATCGCCCACGACGGACGAGCTTCCCAGCCGGTGCCACTCCGCCGCCGGACGCACGGTGGCGGACCGGCTGAGCAGGGCGGCCAACCAGATGACCAGGACGACCTTGGCGATCTCGGACGGTTGAAACCCGATGGCCAGCCCGGGGATCTCGATGGCCCGCCGGGCCCCGAGCGCGGCGCGGCCGATGCCCGGGACCAGCACGGCCACGAGCAGGACGGCCGACAGGGCGTACAGCGCGCCGGCCCGCCAGCCGTCGCCGGGCCGCCGCCACGCCAGCACGCGGTAGTCCATGTGGGCCACGGCCAGCATGACCAGAAAGCCGGCCAGCGCGAACACGCCCTGCCGCAACGGCGAATCCCACCATTGGCGCCAGTGAAACGCGGCCCCCTGCACCGTCACCGACGCGGAATAGACCATCGTGACGCCGAGGACCATCAGCACGCCGGCGACGAAGACGACCACGGGGTCGTAGAGCGCTGACCGGACCGGGGAGCCCTCCACCCGGCGCCCGACTCGGGGAGCATCGGCGTCCCGCCGGTCGTCTCGACCGTTCCGGGGAGCGTCGGCGTCCCGCCGGTCGTCGCCAATGGACAAGGAAAAAGGCAAAATGAAGAAGGCCGGACGCGCCGACCGGGCCGGACGGCCGCTGGACGACCGCTCGCCGCCGGCCGATGGCTGTCCCGGCCGGCCATCCGCTTTTTTCGTTCTTCCTTTTTCCTTTTTCATTCCGCCGCCTACCGGAGTTTGATCGTCAGCAGCGCAAACGCGGCAAACAGCGCCGACAGCAGCCAGAAGCGCATCACCACCTGCGTCTCCGTCAGGCCGCCGAGGTGGTAGTGATGGTGCAGCGGCGCGCAACGAAACACGCGCCGGCCCCCCGTCGCCTTGTACACCAGAATCTGGACCAGCACCGACACGGCCTCGATGACGAAGATGCCGCCGACGATGAAGAGCATCAGCTCCTGACGGGTGACGATGGCGACATATCCCATCAGGCCGCCGAGCGGCAACGCCCCGGTGTCCCCCATGAAGACCTGGGCCGGGTAGGCGTTGAACCACAGGAAGCCGAGGCAGGCCCCGGCGACCGCGCCGCACAACACGGCCAGCTCGTCCGTCCCGGCCACGTGATAAAACACGAACTGCTGCGACAGCCGGTAGCTGCCGACGACCACCGCGAACACCATGAACACCAGCGAGGTCAGCACCATGCACCCGCTGGCCAGACCGTCCATGCCATCGGTCAGATTGACCGCGTTGGAGGTGCCGGCAATGACGATGACCGCGATGATGGCGAACGCCGTCCCGCTCAGCGCCACCGGGCTCTTGAAAAACGGCAACGCCAGCACGTTGTAGAACGGGCTGACCGGCGTGCTGAGGTCGCCGTAGCGGGCCTCCGCGAGGTTCGCTTCCCCATAGCGATAGATGAACGTCGCCAGCAGGACGCCCAGGGCGATCTGGAAGACGAGCTTCTCCCACAACCGCAGCCCGTCCCGCGTCCCCGACCGCCGCGTGACGGTCAGTTTCAGCCAGTCGTCAATGCCGCCGAGCACGGCGAGCCAGACGAGACAGAACAGGCCCATCGCCACGTAGAAGTTCCGCAGGTCGGCCAGCAGGAGCACGGTGACGGCAATGGCCAGGACGATCAGGACGCCGCCCATCGTCGGCGTGTTGGCCTTGTCGCGCATGGCCTGGTTGAGGGCGGCGTGATCGAACTCGGGACGGTCGCCGATCTTGAACTGCACGAGCTTGCGGATGACGCGCGGGCCCAGGCCCCAGACGATGAGAAACGCGACGAGGACCGCGACGACGGCGCGAAACCAGGGCTCATTGTGGGCCCAGGGCCCCTCGGCTCGCCACCAGTGAAGCAGGTGATACAGCATCGTCGATCCGAACGTCCGTGGAAGTGCGGCGCCACGTCGGCGGCGCTAGGACTTTGGACGCGGGTGCAGACGCTCACGCAGCGGCTCGACGACGCGCTCGAGCCCCACGGCCCGCGAGGCCTTCAGCAGCACGACGTCGCCGGGACGCACGCTGTCGGCCAGCCGCGCCAGGCAATCGTCCACGTCGGCGCAGCGTTCCACACGCGGCCCGAACAGGTCGCCGCCGGCCAGCGCGTCCCGCATCGCGTCCGTCCCCGCGCCGACCAGAATCACCCGGTGGACGCCGCTGCTCCGCAGCCGGTCCGCCACCTGCCGGTGCAACGCCGCCGACTGCGGCCCCAGCTCCCGCATCTCGCCGAACACGGCGATCCGCTCCCGGCGGCAGGGCATCTGCTCCAGCACCTCGATCGCCGCCGCCGCGCTGTGCGGATTGGCGTTGTACGCGTCGTTAATCACCGTGATGCCCCCCATCTCGATGATCTCGTTCCGCATCGGCGGAGTCACGAACGACTCCAGCCGCACCGCCGCCTCCGGGTAGTCAAACCCCAACCGCCGGGCCATCGTGACGGCGGCGGCCGCGTTGACCGCGTTGTGCATGCCGGCCATCCGCAGGCGAAACGGGAAGCGATCGTTCAACTTGAATCGCAGCCACGGGCTCTCGTAGCTCAGCTCCGTGAGGCGCACGTCCGCCCCGGGGTGCCGCCCGAAGGTCGCCACGTGCAGCGGGCCCGTCCGCGCGCCCGGCATCGCCCCGTCGCCCGGCAGGTGCCGGACCACCGCGGGGTTCTCGATGTTCACCGCCGCGAAGCCCTTCGGCCGCACATGCCTCAGGATCGAGCACTCCTCGGCGGCGACGCCGTCGAGGTCGCCGAGTCCCTCCAGGTGCTCCTCGGCGATGCAGGTGATGACGGCCATGTCGGGCCCAACGATCGCGCCCAGGGCGTTGATTTCCCCCGGCGAATTCGTGCCGACCTCCACGACCAGGACTTCGTCGCCTGGTTCCGCGGACAGCAGCGTCAGCGGCACGCCGATGGCGTTGTTGAAGCTCTTCGGCGAGCAGCGGCCGCGCCGCCGCCCGCTCAGAATATGGTGGATCATCGCCTTGGTGGTGGTCTTGCCGTTGCTGCCGACGACGGCGATGACCTCCGCCGGGTGCTGCCGGCGGTGGAACGCCGCCAGCCGCCCCAACGCCGCCAGCGTGTCGTCCACCTCGATCAGCACGGCGCTGCGCGGCAGGCGCACGTCGGCCGTCCGCAGCCGCTCGGCCACGCGGGCCGCCTGCGCCGCCTCCACCACCGCCGCCACCGCCCCGCGCTGCAGCGCATCCGTCACGAAATCGTGGCCATCAAAGCGCGGGCCGCGAATGGCGAAGAACAGGTCACTGGCGGCGGCCGTGCGTGAATCGGTGGACACCCCACCCACGCTGACCGTGGCCAGCTCGCCCCACGGTCGCCCCTGCATGGCCTGCACGACCTCCGTCAACGTCAACTTGATCACGGCCTACGCCACTCCTGACCCACCGGACCGCAGCTCCGCCGCCGCCTGGATCGCCACCTCCACGTCGTCGAAGTGGATGCGGCGGTCACCGACGATCTGGTAATCCTCGTGCCCCTTGCCCGCGATGAGGACCACGTCGCCCTCCCCGGCCCCGGCCAGCGCGGCCCGGATCGCGGCGGCCCGGTCCGGCTCGACGGTGACCCGGCGGCGGGCGTCGGCACTGAACCCCGTGAGGATCTCGTCGATGATCCGCCGAGGTTCTTCCGTGCGCGGGTTGTCGCTGGTCACGATGATCGCGTCGGCCCGCTCCGCCACCGCCGCCGCCATTCGCGGCCGCTTGCTCCGATCGCGGTCGCCGCCGCAACCGAAGACGACGATCAAGCGTCGGCGGGTCAGGGGCTTGAGCGCACTGAGCACGTTTCGCAGGGCATCGTCGGTGTGCGCGTAATCGACGAACACGTCGGCCGCGCTGGCGCACGGCACCCGCTGGAGACGACCGGGGATGTTGCGCACCGACGCCAGTCCGGCCGCGATGGCGTCGAGATCGGCCCCCAACGCCCGCGCCAGGCCCGCGGCCGTCAGCGCGTTGTATACGTTGTGCCGCCCGACGACCGCGTTCTCCAGCACGAGTTCCCGCCCCTCCAGCCGGAGCCGGTAGAACGTCCCCTGGCTGGTGCCGCGCGTGATCCGCGCGCTGATGTCCGCGGGCTGCTCCAGGCCGAACGTCACCACCCGCGCTCGGCATCCCTCCAGCATGAACTCGTGGCTGGGGTCGTCGCGGTTCACGACGGCCACCGCCTCGGGCCCCAGCCCCTGAAACAGCCGCCGTTTCGCGGCCCGGTAGTTCTCCAGCGTCCCATGATAGTCGAGGTGGTCGCCCGTCAGATTGGTAAACGCCGCCGCCGCGAACCGCAGCCCGTCCGTCCGCTTCTGGTCCAGCGCGTGGCTCGAGACCTCCATCACGGCGGCGTCGGCGCCCGCGTCCGCGCACTCCCGCAGATACCCCGCGAGCTCGAGCGGGCCGGGCGTCGTCAGGCGGGCCGTCACACTGCGCCCGCACAGGTCGTAGTGGACCGTCCCCAACATGCCGCACTTCCGCCCCGCCGCCCGCAGAATCGCCCGCACCATGAAGGCCGTCGTGCTCTTGCCGTTGGTGCCCGTGACCGCCGCCAGCCGCAGCCCCCCGCAGCCGTCCGCCGCCAGACCGTGCCAGCGCAGCGCCAACTGCGTCAGCGCCGCGCGGGCGTCGGGCACGTGGGCCGCCAGCGCCGCCCCCGTGGCCGGCAGGTCTTCACCCACGATCACCGTCGCCCCGCGCCGGACCGCGTCCTCCACGAAGCGCCGCCCGTCCGCGCTGGTGCCGCACACGGCAACGAAGAGGCCGCCCGGCCGCACCTGCCGCGAGTCGTCGAACACCCCGCTGACCGGCTGGTCCGCCCGTCCGCGCAGTTCCTCCGCGGGGACGAGCCCCGCCAGCAGTCCGCCCCACGTTCGCTCGCCTTGTCCCGTTCCGACGCGCGTCATCGCACTGCACGCCATCCGTGGTCTCCGCGCCGCGTCAGCGTCGCCGGTCCGCGCCGGCCGGCCCCGGCGACACCTCGGGAACCAGCTCGGGCGGCACCTGCATGTAGGCCAGCGTCTCCGCGATGATCTCCCGCACCACGGGGGCCGCGACCACCCCACCGTAATACCCCTCCCGCGTCGGCTTGTAAATCGACACCAGCACCACCACGCGCGGACGGTCCGACGGCGCCCCCCCCACGAACGAACCCACGTACTGCCCTGACAGGTATCCCCGCCCCCCCGGCGTCGCGATCTGGGCCGTCCCGGTCTTGCCGAAAACCTGGTATTCGTCCAGCGCGGCGGACTTGCCGCTCCCCTCCCGGACCGTCTCCACCAGGGCCCGCAGCCGGAACGCCTCCGCCGTCTCTTCGCTGAGCACCCGCCGGACGGCCACCGGGGCCGACCAGTCTTCCCACGTTTGCCCGTCGGGGCCGATCACGCCCCGCACGATGCGCGGCCGCAACAACAGGCCGCCGTTGCAGAAGGCACTGAACGCGGTGACGACCTGGATGGGGGTGACGGCAATCTCCTGGCCGATGGGAATGGACTGGGGCGAGAAGGACGGGTTCCAGCGCGAGAAGTCTTGCACCAGCCCGGTGTGTTCGCCGGGCAAGTCGATCCCCGTCAGGTCGCCGAACCCGAACGAGCGGACGTAGCGGTGCAGGCGCTCCATGCCGCAGCGCGCCCCGACGAGCCCCATGCCGATGTTGCTGGACTTGCTGATGATCTCGTGCAGCGCCAACGAACCATAGGCGTGGACGTCGCGGATGGTCCGCCGGCCGAAGCTGCGCACCGGGCCGTTGATGGCGAAGACCTCGTCGAGGCGCACCAGCCCTTCGTCCAGGGCGCAACTGGCCACGAACGGCTTGAAGATGCTGCCCGGCTCGAACGAATCGCTCACCGCCCGGTTCCGCCACAGTGCCGCCCGGGCCTCGCGCTGGGCCGGGGTCAAGGCACTGAAGTTCGCCGGGATGGCCTCGTCCGGGGCGAAGTCGGGGACGGTGGCCATCGCCAGCACCTCGCCGGAGTGCGGGTCCATGACGACCGCGCTGATCCACTCCGGCTTGTGCTTGTCGAACGCGCGGCGCAGCGTGTCCTGGGTGATCTGCTGAATGTAGGCGTCGAGCGTCAGGACCACGGTGCCGCCGTCCACCGCGGGCTCAAACTCGTCGTGCCGCGACCGTACGCTGCGCCTTCCAGCATCGACGATTGCCGTCCAACGGCCGGGCGTGCCGCGCAGCGTGTCGTCGAAGGTGGCCTCGATTCCGGCCAACCCTTGCAGGTCCGCGCCGACGAAGCCGAGCACGTGCGGGGCCACGCGACCCTGCGGATAGACACGCACGGATTCATCCTGAATGTCAAACGCCCGCAGACGCCGTGACTCCACGACCGTCCGGACCGCCGCCGCCACCTCGTCCGAAACCCGCCGCTTCAGCCAGACGAAACG
>CAYWYJ010000002.1:0-69748 GCA_964462635.1 uncultured Planctomycetales bacterium | reverse complement strand
AACTCACGACCTCTTGCATGCCATGCAAGCGCTCTCCCAACTGAGCTACGGCCCCAAGAGTCACTTCAGGATGTCAAATGGCGAATTGCTCTTCTCGCCGGCAACTCACCCATTTCTGCCCGTGATCGTTCTCCATTCGCCAACGGCCATCCGCCGTTCCGCCATCAGTGGTCAGGGCCGGATTTGAACCGGCGACACACGGATTTTCAGTCCGTTGCTCTACCAACTGAGCTACCTGACCGAGTCGCAACAAGCCGGCCGTGCCCCGCTGGGGTTGGCCCACCGCCGCGACCGGCTAGGCTAGGGCCGCCGCGGCGGTGCGTCAAGAACCTACGTCGCATCGCACGAGGCCGGCAACCGCCGGCGGACGGACGGGGGCCGGGGCGTCGCCTGTCGAGCACTCCCGCAGTCCTCACCGCCCCGCTGGGCAACGCCCCAGTACACGCCGATAGGAGAATCGGCACGTTGGCCCCGCGCCGGGGGCTTGGCACCTGTTCGAGGCGCAACGCATGAGCGCAGCGGTAATCCGGGTCCTGGTGGTTGACGACAGCGCCATTGTTCGGGCCTTGGTCCGCAGCGCCCTGTCGCAGCATCCGCAGATTGAAGTCGTCGGGCTGGCCAGCGACGGCCTGGACGCGGTCGCCAAGATTCGCTCCCTGCGGCCGGACGTGGTCACCCTCGACATCGAGATGCCACGTCTGAACGGCATCGGCGTCCTCGAACGCCTGGCCGGCCGGGCGCCGGTGAAGTTCCTGATGGTCTCCACCCTGACCCAGGCGGGTGCCCGGATCACCTTCGAGGCACTGAACAAGGGGGCGATCGACTACATCACCAAGCCCCAGGCCACCGGGCCGGCGGCTACGGCGACGTTCCGTAAACAACTGGTGGACAAGGTCTTGGCCGTGGCGCGCGTCCGCGCGCGGCGACCCGCGCCGGCCGGCCGCGGCCCCATCACCGGCACCGCTCCCACCCTCCCGCCGAACGAGGTCCGCGGCTGGGTCGTGGCGATCGGGATCAGTTGCGGCGGGCCGCAGACGCTGTACGAGATGCTGCCGGCGTTTCCGAGCAACTTTGTGCCGATCGTGCTGACGCAGCACATGCCGGCGCAGTTTACCGGACCGTTCGCCCAGCACCTGGACGCGTGCTGCGCCATGAACGTGCGGGAGGCCAAGCACGGGGAACCCCTGATGCCCGGAACGATCTACATCGCCCCCGGGGACGACCATCTGTGCCTCGTGCGGCGGGGGGCGCAATTGCACCTGGCCCTGGACCACGGTCCGCCGGTATCCGGCCATCGCCCGTCCGTGGACGTGATGTTCAAGTCGGTGGCCAAGGCCTGCGGGCCGCGGTCGGTCGGCGTCATCATGACCGGGATGGGGCGGGACGGCGCCGACGGCATCGTCGAGTTGCACAAGGCCGGGGCGCACACCGTCGCGCAAGACGAGGAGACGTCGCTGGTGTACGGCATGCCGAAGGCCGCCAAGGACACCGGCTGCGTGGGCCACATTGTCGCCCTGCCCCAGGTACCGCAGACGATCGCCAAACTGATGATGGGCGGCACGCGGCGCGACGCGGCCGAGGCGCGGGAAGCACGCGAGTGACGCCGGCGCCGCTCCACGACCGGGCGCAGAAGCTGCGCTTCCGGCGAACAGGCGATCTAAATGGGTATTCACGGTCGTGCGACACGGGAGGGCGAGGCTGTCTCCTGCGGCGACCCTACCGGCCTGCCGAGCCGCGGCTCGCCGGGAGGCTCGCCCTCCCGGTTGGCGCCCCATGATCCTGAGTACCTATTTAGCAGGCCGGCGCTTCCGGACCACGTTGATTTTTCAAACGTCGCGCGCGTTTGGGACGATGTAGCTAACACGGCGGGACGATGGACGCGGACGGGGGAGCGCGAACGGCGGCGTGCCGCGGCCGGCCGACGGTGTGGCCCAAACTCGGGCCGCGGAGGTCGTCGCAGGAGCCTGCGGCGGAGGATGAATCGTGGACGTCAGTTACATCAACCCCTTCATCGAGTCCGTCGACACGGTGTTCACGACGATGCTCGGCGTGACGCCCAAGCGGAACGGCCTGAAGGTCAGCGACGGGCGCGCCGTCGGCGAAGTCATCACGTCGCTCGTGGGCCTGAGCGGGAAGGTCAGCGGCGTGGTGGCCCTCCGCTTCCCCCCGAAGACCGCCCTGGCCCTGGCCGGCCGGATGCTCGGGGCGGAGACGAAGACGGTGAACGATGAGGTCATCGACGCGATCTCGGAAATCGTCAACATGGTGGCTGGGTCGGCGAAGGCCAAGTTCCACTTCGAGCCGCCGCTCGAACTCGGACTGCCCACCGTGGTGGAGGGGACCGGCTACAAGCTGAAGTACCCCAGCAAGTCGGTCTGGCTGGAAGTCCCGTTTACGTCCGAGGCGGGCAACTTCACCTTGGAAGTGACCTACAACCCGAACTAAAGGGCTGCGGTATGAAAGCACTGGTCGTCGACGACTCGATGACGATTCGGCGGATTGTGATCAAGGCCCTCGGGATGGTCGGGATCAACGAGGCGACCGAAGCCGGCGACGGCATGGAAGCGGTCAAGGCCCTCCAGGGCGGCGGCTACGACCTGATCCTGCTGGATTGGAACATGCCCAAGATGAGCGGCATCGACGCCTTGCGGGCCATCCGTCAAGCGGGCAACAAGACCCCGGTCATCATGGTCACCACGGAGGCCGAGAAGTCCCGCGTCATCGAGGCCATCAAGGCCGGCGCCAACGACTACCTCATCAAACCCTTCTCGCCGGACCAGTTGGCGGCCAAGGTCAAACACGTCGTCGGGGCCCCGGCCCCCGCCGGCGGCTGAAAACCCGCCTCCTCTCCTGAGCTTCCGCTGCTGGGGCTGGGCAGGCCCCGCACCGCTGAGTAGGATGCCGCGCCAGCGAACAGTTTCGCTGGTCCGGCCGCGGCGCGGCGGGCCCCGGCGGTCTCCACCGGACGGAGCGCGGGCCCCCGCGGCGGTATCGGCCGCGACTACCAATCGACGCGCTCCATGCGACTCATCGTCCTGCAAAACGACGCGATGGTGGCCGACGTGGTCTGCGGACTCGAGGCGGTCTACGTCGGATCGCGCGAGGAGTGCCGCGTGCGGCTGGGCGACAACCGCATCGCCCCCCAGCAGGCGGTAATCATCCCCGAGCGGGACGGCGCTTGGCTGTTGCAGCAGCTCGACGCGAGCTGCGAGCTGCGCCTGAACGGCATGGTGGTGCGCGAGCAGGCCGAGTTGTCGACGGGGGACGAGATCACTCTCCTCGATTTCAAGATTCGCGTGTACCCGGAGTACGACGAGCAGCCGGCGGCCCGGGCGACGCTCGGGACCACCCGCGCGCAGCTCGAGCGGTTCGCCCAGGCCCGCTTGCCGGCGGGGGCCCTCCTGAAGAAGAGCAGCGACCTGTTGACCGTGCAGCCCGAACACCTGGCGGGGGTCGGTCGCGCCAGCCTGGCCGCCTCCGGCAACCAGACAGTCGAAGAGCTGATGGACGCGGCCCTCGGCTGTCTGCTGGCGGCATTCGCGGCGCAGCGGGCCTGGATCGGCGTCCGGCGACTGAGCTACGGACCGATGGAGTACGAGGAAGGGCGGCTGATCACGGGACAGACCACCGACTTGCCCGAACTCGGCCACGAGCTCAAGCCGCGCGCCCTCGACCGGGCGCAGTTCGTCCTGGTGCCGCGGGTCAGCCGCGAGGAGCCGATGTCGGTCCTGGCCGGTCCCCTGCTGGGGCCGGACGGCACCCTCGGCATGGTTTACCTGGACAGCGGAGAATCGGGTCGGCGTTATGAGACCCCCGACCTCGACTACTTCATCCTGCAACTCAACATCTTCGCGCACCAGCTCGACGCCATCTTCAAGGTCACGGCCCGCAACCGGGCCGCGTTGATCGACGGGCAGGTCAGCGTCGCGCACGAAATCCAGGCCCGGCTCACCCCGCGGAAGCTCCCGCAGTGGGAAAACGAGTTGGTCTTCGGGGCGTTTCGCGAGCCCGGGCGCGAACGCAGCGGCGACATCTATGATGTCGTGCGGCTGTCCAACAACCTGGCGGCCCTGATGATCGCCTACACGCCGGCCGCCGGCGCCCTGCCCAGCTTGCTGCTGGTCCAGGCCCAGACCGCGTTCCGGTCCGCGGTCATGCACCAGGACAACCCGGGCGTCTGCCTGCGTATGTTGAACTGGTTGATGTACGACGGACAGAAAGACCATCCCCTGGCGTGCTTCGTCGGCGTCATCGACCCGGCGAGCGGCCTGACACGCTACGCCCTGGCCGGTCACCTCGGCGCGTACATCATCGGCCAGCGCGGCGAGGCCCGTCCGCTGGGAGGCGAGGAACCCACCGTGCCGCTGGGCACGGCCAAGGCAACGGTGTACCCCTTGCTTTCGGAGCAACTCGAACCGGACGAGACGCTCGTGCTGTTCACGCCCGGCGTCGTCACCGCCAAGAACCGCCGCGACGAGGTGTTCGGCGAGGAGCGCTTCGTGAACATCCTCTGCGACGGGTTCGGGCAGTTGGCCAGCGCCATGCTCAAGGAGATGCTGACCGACCTGCGCAACTTCACAGAGGGCGGTTCCCAACCCGACGACATCACCGTCATTCTTGCGCATCGGATGTGACCGCGGCGGCGCGGCATGGGGCGCGCAAGAAAGAGGCACACGCCCCGCGCGTTTCTGTCAGCGATCAAACGGCGCCGATGACGCCGGTCGATCGCTCACAGCCTCCCGCCCTCAGGCGGGACCGCGCTGTGGGCCTGTGCCCCGTTCGGCGGGGCCCCGCGTCCGGGATGCTCGCGCTGCCGAGTCACGCCACAGCATGATCGCAGCGCCGGTCCCAGGTCGCGGCGCCCGGCCGAGTTCCTTGGACCGCTAGCAGGGCCCGCAGCTCATCTTGGAGCGTTTGGCCTTGCGCTTGGCCTTCTTCTTGGTGCCCTTCCGCTTCTTGGCGGTCTTCTTCTTCGTGCCCTTCTTCTTCTTCGCGGCTTTCTTCTTCTTTGCCATGGCGCTACCTCAAAACAGGGATCCGGAAACGAAACACCGCTCACGCCACACTGGGCGTTCGCACGCGATCTTCAAACCGGACGCTGACGCGTTTGCTCACGCCCGGCTCTTCCATCGTCACGCCATACAACACATCGGCAACGGCCATCGTCCGCTTGCTGTGCGTGATGACCACGAACTGCGAATGCGACAGGAACTCCTGCAGGACGCTATTGAAGCGTTCGATGTTCGCTTCATCAAGGGCCGCGTCGACTTCATCCAGAAAAGCGAACGGCGACGGCCGGCTGCGAAACACCGCCAACAGCAGCGCCACCGCGGTCATCGTCTTTTCCCCGCCCGACAGCAGCGACAGGGATTGCGGCTCTTTTCCCGGCGGCCGGGCGATGATCTCGATGCCGCACTCCAACGGCCGCTCCGGGTCTTCCAGCACGACGTCGGCCTTCCCCCCGCCGAAGAGTTTGCGGAACATCTCCTGAAAATGCCCGCGAATTTCGTCGAACGCCGCCGCGAAGCGCGTCCGCGAGCGCTCGTCCAGCTCCGCGATCAGCGCTTCCAGCCGTCGCCGCGCCGCCGTCAGGTCCTCCCGCTGGGATGTCAGGTGCTCGTAGCGCGGCGTCAGCTCCTCGAGCTCGGCCAGGGCATCCAGGTTCACATGGCCGAGGCGGGCGATCTTGCCGCGCAGGTCCTCGATCTCGGCCCGGACCGCCTCCCAATCCTGCTCGGCGTGCTCGTAGGTACGATAGAGCTCGGTAAGGTCCAGCCCCAGCTCCTCGCGCACGCGGGCGACCAGGTTCTCGGCCCGCACCGCGCTCTCGCGCAGCTCCATCTGGCAAGCGTGGAGTTCGGCTTCCAGTTCCTCGATCTGGTGCTGGATCGCCCGGCCCGCGGCGCCGCACGCCTCGAGTCGTTGGCGCTCCTGCTGGCGGGCCTCACGGCGGGCCAGCAGCGCGGCCTGTCGCCCCTGCCACGCGGCCTGCAATTCCGCCTGTTGCTGCCGAGCGGACTGGAGTTCGGCCAGGGCGGCTTCGCGTTGGCGCCGCGTCTCGGCGGCTTCGTCCTCGGCCGCGCGCTGCTCCGCGACAATCGCCGCGGCACGGGCTTCGAGTTCCGCCAACGCCTGTTCCGCCGCCGACCGCTTTTCCGTGGCCCGTCCACATTCGACCTGGGCGTCGGTGTGCCGATGCACCAACCGCGCGACCGCCGCCTCGTGTTGGGCCAGATCAGCGGCCAGGTTCGCCACGCGCTCTTCGTGGGCCTGCTGCGCCTCGCCGGCGTCTTGCCCCGCGCGGCGCAAGGACTCCAACTGCTGTGCCAGCTCCTCCCGCGCCCGCGACAACGCCGCCAGCTCCTCGCGGACGAGCCGGGCTTCCTT
Source organism: uncultured Planctomycetales bacterium (assembly GCA_964462635.1). Classification (GTDB taxonomy): domain Bacteria; phylum Planctomycetota; class Phycisphaerae; order UBA1845; family Fen-1342; genus JBFMAI01. The sequence continues at coordinate 63,361 of CAYWYJ010000002.1, read as the reverse complement.
CTGTAGTCGCTCGGCCGTCGCCGCCGCCGCGGTCTGCTGGTGACGAACGTCGGCGTGCTCCCGCTGAAGGCCGGCAATCTGGCTCAGCCGCCCGTCCTTGCGCAACTGGAGGTCCGACATCGTCGCGTCGAGTTCCAGCCGCCGGCGCGTGAGCTGGACCAGACGGCCCTCCACCTCGTCCCGCTCAGCGCCCAATTGCCGAATCTCGGACCGACGACTGATGAGCCCCGTCGCCGCCACGGTCGCACCGAACGTCAGCCGCCCGTCGGCCCCGACCACCTCGCCGGCCAGCGTGACGAACACGCACCCGGCCAGGGCTTCGGCGGCCAACCGCAGGGCCAGGTCGAGCGAATCCACGATGAACACGCGACCCAGGACATGCTCGGCGAGGGGGCGGAACTCCGCGGCACACGTCACCCAGTCCGCGGCCCGCGCCACCACGCCCGCGGTGTGCCCATAGCCCAGCGGCGGGCTGCCGCGGCCGAGTCGATCCAGCGCCAGCACGCGCAGGGCCCCGTCCGATACGCCGCGCTCATGCCGTTCCGCCAGGAACGCCGCCGTGTCCCGCACGACGAGGTGGTTCTCGAACGTGGCCAGCACGGGCTGGAGCAGGGCCACGCGGGGGTCGTCGATGCGGAGCAGGTCGGCGACGAGACCGGCCACGAGCTGGCGGCCGCGCTCGTCGGCACGCCACGCCAGGACCGCGCGGGTCCCCTGGTCGACGCCTTCCAGGCGCCGCTCAAGGTCTTCGAGCACGGACAGGCGCGACAGCAGCGCGCTGCGCTGCTCTTTGGCCACCCCGATCGCCTGATCGAGTTGTTCGGCCTCGTTGACGGAGGTTCGCCACAGGGCCTCATCGTCGCGCAGGGCCGCCGTCAACTCGCCTAGTCGCGCGTCGAGCTGCTGCCACGCGGCCGTCTGCGTGGCCAGGGCAGCCTCCGCCGCGGCGTGCTCCCGCGTCAACTCGGCCTGCCGTTCATCCAACCGCTGGGTTTGGGCGGACAAGCGGGCGAGCTGTTGCCGGCGGTTTTCCTGCTCGTTTTGCAGCAGGGCGGCCTGCCGCACCGCCTCAAACGCCGCCCGCTTTTCCGCCTCCAGGGCCTGGCGGGCGGCGGCGGCCTGCGACTCCACCGCCTGCCGCTCCTGTTGAAGCTGCGCCACCAGGGTGGCGGTCTCGCCTTCGCGCGCCCGCAGCGCCTCGAGCGCTTCGGCCTCCTGGGCCAGACGCTCCTGCTGGGCCGCGAGGCGAGCGGCGGCGTCCGCCGCCTGCCGCTGCCGCCGCTCACCCAGGGCCGCCAACTCGGGCAGACGCTTCTCAACCTGGTCGATGCGCTCGGCCAGCGCCCCCAGCGTCGTCTGCACGTCGAGCAGCGCCGCCTCCGCCGCCTGGATTTCCTCATCCAGACGCTGCCGGGCCTCTTCGATCTCGGCCGTCTCCGCGTCGCGGGCGGCCAGCTCGGCCCGCCGCTGGGCCAGGCGGGCCGTCAGGTCATCGGCGGCAGCCTGGGCCCGCTGCCGCTGCTGCTCCAGTTCGTGAAACTCGGCCAACGAGAAGGTCGAACGCAGGCTGCGCAACTGGGCGTCGTACTGCTGGAAGCTGCGGGCCTTGCCGGCGGCCAGGCGCACGCTGCGCAGCCGCCGCTCCAGTTCCTCTAGAACATCTTGCAAGCGCTGCAAGTTGGCGTCGGTGCGCTCGAGCCGGCGCTGGGCCTCGGCGCGGCGGAACTTGTAGCGGCTGATGCCGGCCGCTTCCTCGAAGATTTCGCGGCGTTCGACGGGGTTGGATTGCAGCAGGAGGTCCACGCGGCCCTGCTCGATGACGCTGTAGGCGTCCACGCCGACGCCGGTGTCCAGCAGCAATTCGCGGATTTCCTTCAGGCGGCAGGCGTTGCCGTTGAGGCGGTATTCGCTGACGCCGGCGCGGTACAGCACCCGCCCGACGATCACTTCTTCCGCGTCGCAGTGCAGCAGCCCACCCCGGTTGTCGAAAATAAGCTGCACTTCGGCGAAGGGGGCGGGGGGGCGGGAGCGGGAGCCGGCGAAAATCACGTCCGCCATTTTTCCCCCGCGCAGGTTGCGGGGCGATTGCTCGCCCAGCACCCACCGGACGGCGTCGAGGACGTTGCTCTTGCCGCAGCCGTTGGGCCCGACAATCGCTGTAACTCCTGATCCGAACTCAAATTCCGTTCGGTCGGCGAAGCTCTTGAAGCCGTGCAGGATGATGCGCTTGAGGAACACCAAAACGACCCACAATGTCGGCGTACGGGGTCCGCTGCACCGACAACCGCGCCTACAACATATTGTACCTGAGCCGATAATATAGCCCAGCCGTTGATACCACGCAAGCACGAAGTTCATGCGTGCGCGGCGCCGCCGGAGTTGGCCGGGTGCGGCTGGCGCGGTCTGAGCGGGCCATGCCGCGAGGGAACCTGCGGTGTTCCCGCGGCGAGGAGTACTTTGAACACGGGCCTGGAGGGTTGTTCTTTCATAAACTTACGTGCAATAATTACTTACGGTCTTCTTTTGCCGCCGGTGGCGGAGATAAGGCCGCGAAGTGGCCGCGGCGCCACCCGATCCTGCCCGATACGGGGCGCTCACGAAAAATTGGGCCAAGAAATCGCTTGCAATCGCGCGGCGCGCGGGGTATAAACTAGTTTGTGAGAGGAAGGGTGAGCGTCACCCACGTCGGACGATGGTCTTCAGGAGGTTTGGAGGCAAACTCCACTGGCAAACAGAAAGCTTGAGGGAGAATGGGTATGAAGAGGATATTGTGTCTGTCCCTGTTGGTCACGCTCGCCGTTTCAGCAACGGCCAGCGTCGACTTTTTCTTCACCAGCAGCCTGGATCCGTACGGGCTGAATAATCCGGCGCTTGCCTTCTTGCACAGCAAGGGCAACAAGACGGATTATATCGACGGGTACAAGCTGTCGCCGGCTGGCGCCCCCCCGGCCGCGGTCGGCATGGCTAACGTCGAGCTCAACTGCGAGCCGAACGCCCCGACGCAGTGGGCGTACGTTTGGGGCCGTTTCGTTGATGAGCCGGTTGGCGCCAAGATCAACGGCATCTCGATCAACGTCAACGGCGGCCTGCCCGGCGTCGGTAACATCGCTTGGTACGCGCTGAACAACCTCGACGACGAGGACATCGGCGCCAAGCGCTGGGACGGCGATGATGAGGTCTTCTATTTCAACCCGGCCGGCTTGGTTGCGGTCACCGCCTTTGGCGTCACCAACCGCAACAGCAACCTGCCGTGGAACCTCTACATCGGCGGCACCGACCGCGTCTTCTTGCTCGGCGCTGTCAAGTGCGGCGTGTGCCCGGGCGAGATGACCCTGAGCTACGGCCAGACCCCGGTCAACTACGCGGAAGGCCAGAACCCCAGCGTTCGCACGCTGAACAAGGTCGTCTGCGTCCCCGAGCCGGCGAGCCTGATGCTCCTCGGCCTGGCGGGCCTGGCTCTGCGTCGGCGCTAGTCGCGCAGTCCAGCTAGCAGTAACACCCGGGAGCCGGATTCACGTCCGGCTCCCTTCTTTATTGGCGGCGTGTGCGTACCAGACCGCCATTGATTGTTCATGCATACCAGATCGCCATGCGCGAACATGCGGCGCGGGGGGGGCGAGGTTCCTGCCGAGCCGCGGCGCGCCGGGCCTGCCGGGCCGCGGCTCGGCAGGAGCCTCGCCCTCCCCGCGTGCGCCGCCGAGCCGCGCAAGACCACTGGGTGACGGGAGAGTGCCGGCCCCCTACTCGCGGCCGTAGTGCTTGAGCTTCCACGCTCGGCGGGCCGCCTTGGCACGCTGCTTACGGGCGGCAGCCCGCGTCATCGCGCGCCAAAGTTCCCGCCATGAATCCGTCGCGCGGCCCAGGCGCGTGAGGTAGGCTTTGAGGACGCGGAGCCGGTCGGTACGCGTCAGGCCCGGCACGTCGCATAAGCTCACGTGCAGGCGGACCAAAGCGTCCAACCGGCGCCGCCGCGCGAAACGCCCGGCACGGCGGAGTCCGTCGAGGTCGATCCACGTGAGCCGGGGCGGGGAGCCGGGGCGGACCAGGATGTTCGAGGCTTTGCAGTCGCGGTGCTGGAACCCGCGATCGTGAAGCTGGCGCAGGTGCGCGGCCAGCACGCCGGCCAGCATGTGCTTCGTACGGGCCCAGCCGCGCGGCGAACCGGACTCATGGGCGTCGCGCAGATACGACTCCAGGTCCCGCGCGCCCGGCAGGGCTTCAGTGATCAGCAGGCTGTCCAGCACGAACGGCCCCCAGCGCCGTTCGAGCATGGCCAGCGGACGGGCCGTGGGCAGATCGCGGTGGAGCAGCGCGTGGCCGACGCCCCACGCCCGCCGGCTGCGCGACGGGGGCCAGAGCTGGGCCAGGCGGCGGCGCCCGCCGCGGGCCAGCGGCCGTTTGATAATCACGGGCAGAGGTTGCGAGTCGTGAAGCAACGTGGCCCGCCGGACACTGGCGGAGTGCGAATCTTTGCAGACGCCTGTGGTCTCGTCCGCGAACCACCGCAGCGGTTGCGCGAGCTGCTGCTGCCACCACGTGCGATCAAAACTCAGGCGCGAAGCGAGGGAATCGTCCGTCGCGTGCTTGGCGGAGACGACGGCCATGCCACGCCACCCGCCGGGGAGCCGCAGCCGCGTGAAATACCGCCCGTCGCGGGCCGTCCGCCGGTCGCGCTGGGCCCAGAGGTGTCGGGCGTGGCGCTCGGCGGCCCGGCCGAGGGCCGCCACAAGCTGCCGAAACGTCAGGCCGATGGGGCGTCCGTGCGGGAAGGCCGTCTCGTACTCGTTTCGCCACCGCAGGTAGGCCCGCAGAAAACGCAGCCGGTCCCCGACCGAGCTGTGCCGACGGAACCACTGATTGAGCTGGGCCAGGTTGCGGACGATGGCGTGGTCGCCGACCGGCACGTCCCGCCGCGCGCTTTGCAGATCGACAAACAGCGTCCGGTAGCGCCGCGGACCGACCGGCTGCACGAGCACGTTGGCGGCGTGGAGATCCAGGTGCTCGAAGCCCGCCTGGTGCGCGCGGGCGATCATCTCGGCGAGTCGCTCACCAAGCTGAGCGGCGTCCTGCCGTCGCCGGCGAACGTCGTCGTCGGAGATGAGCGACCGCCAGAAGTCGCTCAACGCGTGGGCCGGCTCCACGGCCTCGCTGACCAGCAGATCGCAGCGACGGCGGCCGCGGCGGAGATTCATGGCGTAGGCCACCGGCCGGGTCGCGGGCAGCCCCGCCCGCTGCGCGAACCGCCCCGCTTCCCACTCGGCGCGGCACGAGGCGGCCCGAAACAGCCGCCGCAGCACCCGCAGCCAATGATCGCGGAAGTAGTACTTCAGGTAGTACGGCGAGCCGCCGATGACCGCGCGCCAGACTTCCCGGCTGGTGTTCTGCTTGACGCGTTGCCAGCCCTGGCGCTCCGGCTGGCACCACGCCTGGGCCGGGACGCCGATCAGGAGCGGTTCCGCCCCGGGGCGGTGCGACCAGGCCAAGCCGTCGTACGTCGCGTGCCGGTCGGCCTCGGACGATGCCGGCCGGTCGACCGTTGCCCGTGGAAAGGGGGTCGCGGGCGTGACGAGGCGCGGGGTGGTAGCCGACACGGTGCCCATGCGTTGTTGCAGACTAAGACTCGCGTTTGGCACGCCGCCCGAACGCCCGGAATTGTACGGCGTGCGCTAGTGTCCACTCAAGGTTGGCCTGGCGGGACGCTCGCGCCCCCGGGCCGGCCGGCATCGCGGCAGGCCCGCCGCCGGCACGGCCTCCATTCCGAGACGGCGCGTCGTCCTTGACCACGCACAAGCCGCGAGAATACGCGATGACGGGGGGGCTGAAAAGACCCCGCCCGCGGCCTTGTTCCGACCGACCGGGCTCAACGGATGCGGATGTATGTGGCCGTCGGGTAGACCTCGCCGTGCGTCTCGGCCCGCGCGTCGTCGAAGGCCTCGATGGCGCCGAAGGGCCAGAAGTCTTGCTGAACCAGGACGCGCGGGTAGGGACCATCCGGCGCGAGCCGGCGCAGCAGAACGCTGTGGACACCGGGCCCCAGCGGGGTTGAGACGACCATCAGGGCGGCAGCCGGCGCGTCGCCGCGGGCCACCCAGCCCTTGATAATGGACTCGGCCGGCGGTGGCACGAACAAGTCGCCCGGCCGAAAGCTCCAGCGCTGTTCGCGCCGTTGCTCGACGAAGACCTGCCGGACCACCTCCGCTGTGGGATCGGCGCGCTGCTCGATGACGCGGACGGGCAACTGCCCGTAGTAGAAGTCCGCTTGCCACCGGTAGGCCGCGGCCATGCCGTCGAGCGTCCAACTGATCCGTTCTTCGTGCCCCGGCCCGACGCGCCGCCACTGCAAGCCCTCGTAGCCGCGCGTCGGGTCGCGTTGAACGGCGGCCCGGCGGGTAGTGACGATCTCGTCGCGGTTCTCGCGGCGATACGTGGTCTCCAGGCTTTCGCGGCCCCAGCGCGGCGCCGGTCCACGCTTCCGCAGGTCCGCGCTCAGCTCCCGGCCCGCCGCCACGGCCGCGTCCGGGGCCGGAATGCCGTCGATCGCGCGGAGGCGCATCTCCGCGACGAGGCGGCCGGCAATCTCATCCACCGCCTCCGCATAATCCGGCCCGGTATAGACGAAAAGGATGGCCGCCTCCGCCGGCGACGTGGCCACGACCCACGCGGACGGAATCGACGGGCCCAGGCGTCCAAAGCCGGGGTGCCGAATGTGGGCCACCGCCGCCCCGTCGGACCGCCGCGAGTCGCGGATGAGGTCCGCCGTCTCCCATTGCAGCCATTCCTGAGCGGCGAAGTCCGCGAGGAGGTCCCGGGGCGTGCGGTCGGGGGCCAGCCAGGTTCGCAGGACCGCGATGGCCCATTCGGGGCTGCTGTTAATCAGGCCACCCAGGAAGACGCCGGGAACCTCGGCGAAATCGGTTCCGACCACCAGCCACGCCGGGTCGAGCGGCAGCACGAGCCCAGCCTGCTCCAGGTACTCGTTGCGGGGGCGATTGAGGCTGGGGTCGTCCACGCGCAAGCTCCGGCAGACCTCGTCGAGGATTTCCAGGTCGGCCGGCCGCAGCTCCACGAGCGGCTCGTAGACGACACGCAACAGGTGGCCACGTGGCAGGCAGGTCACGCGCGTGACCGTGTCGCGCCGCACTTGGGCCCGACCGATCCGCGTCGGGACCGATTCGTACCGTTGAAGCGCGTCGTACGGGCCGATGAAGGCGTGCTCGGCCCGCGAGGTCTCCACGACCCCCCCGAAGACCGGCCGCGCCAGCAACTCGCGCGGGGACTCGAAGCTGGGCAGGCGCGCGAAGGTGAACTCGATCCGGCGTTCAAACTCGAACAGCGTACGTCGCCCGCGATCGGCCACCGGAAGCAGGAAACGCTGCGGATTGGCGGGGTCGGGCTGCCAGCCGCGCGGCAGACGCACGGACAGGGGCGTGTCCCCGATGCGCTGTGGCGGGGTCAGAGCACGCGTGTCACGGACCTGCCACCAGGCCAACGCCAGGGTCAACGCGAGCAGGCCGCCCGTGGTGAGCGCGAGCAGCCGCGGGCGGCCCGGCTTGGCTCCGGCGTAAACCTCGAACGACATCGCGCGGCATCATAAGCCGGATGGTCGGGCCTTCAAACCGGCGGACCGGTCAATGCCGTCGCGTCCACTCGTCCGACTCATAGCGGCGGCGGCGGTCGGCGACGGCGGCAAGCTGCTCCGGGGTCCAGGCGGCCGGCCCCGGATGGAGGTTGAGGCCCTCGGCCAATCGGCTGATGAACGCGGCAATCCAATCCGCGACGAGCGCGGGTGGCGGTTCGTCCAAATGCCCCCCGGGATGCGGGGCGAAGCGCCGACCCAGGATGAGCGAACCATGTTGGAGCACGCGGCCGGGAATGCGGCGCTGCGCGCTGCCGAGAACCTTACGCGCCCCGCGCAGCAGATCGGTCCGGCCCGGCTTCTCGAAGCAGAAGAACGGGCCGTGGCGCGGGTGGGGAGGTGGAAACGCCTCGTCGGCCAGCGTCAGGTCCGCCACCCGCGGCGACAAGACCGCCTGCCAGCAGGCGTGTACCAGCCGGTACAACTCCGCCGGCGACGCCTTGGCCGGCAGCCGGTCCTCGTTGATGACGAGCGCATAGGTGACCTCGCGGTCATGGAGGATCGCCCCGCCGCCGGTGGGACGTCGGACCACCGGCAGGGTGCGCACGTCGGCGGGCAGGGTTTCAATGTCGGCGAAGCGTTGGAAACACCCCAGGCTCAGCGTCGGCGGGGTCCATGCGTAGATGCGCAAGACCGCCGGCCAAGACCGGGCGTCGTACAGCAGGTGCTCGTCGCGGGCCATGTTGGTGGGCCCGTCGAGGGGAGGGTCGCGGAGGACGTACAGAGGGGTGGGCACGGCTGCTCAGGCCATCCGCGTCGCGGAATTGAGGGCTTCAATGGGGTCGAGTCGGGCGGCGGCGCGGGCCGGATACAGGCCGAACACGATGCCCACCAGCGCCGAGACGCCGAAACTCAGCACCACGCCCCAGAGCGGGATAATCGTCTGCCAGTGTACGACCACGGTCACCAGGCGGGCCAGGCCCACGCCCAGGGCGATCCCGATCAGGCCGCCCAGCACGCTGAGGATCAAGGTCTGGATGAGGAACTGGGCGGTGATGTGGTAGCGTTTGGCGCCGAGGGCGCGGCGGATGCCGATCTCGCGGGTGCGTTCGGTGACCGAGGCAAGCATGATGTTCATGATGCCGATGCCGCCGACGAGCAGCGAGATGCCGGCGATGCTGCCGAGCACGATCTGCGAGGAGCGCTTGACCTGTTCGGCCTGTTGCAGGAGTTCCAGCGGCACGGTGATGGTGTAGTCCAGTTGCGGGTGGCTGTGTTGCAGCACGCGCTCGACCATGCGCGACACGGCCAGCACCCGCTCCTGGGGCTGGACGTGGACATACAGGTCGCTGAGCTGCACCTCCTTGAACTCGCGCGACATCCCGGTGCGCGACATGTTCAAGTCGCCGTAACGCAGGTCCGCCGTGGCCAGCGGAAGGTAGATGTCGCGGTTGACGTCGCGGGCCGCCAGGCCCTTCGCGGGGTTCCCGGCGGTGGTGACGGCGGCCAGTACGCCGACGATGGTGTACGGGACGCTGCCGGCGGAGCGACTCTGGACGGAGATCGACTGGCCCAGCGGATCGTCCTCGGGGAAGAGCGAACGGGCGACCGCGGCCCCGATGACGCACACCTTGCGTCGCTCCTCCTCGTCCAGCATCGTCAGCGAACGCCCGCGGGCGAGACGGACGTTGACAATGCGGAAGTAGTTCTCCGAAGTCCCCATGACGCGCCCGTCGAACTGCCGGGCGCCGTGGACCGCCGTGTCCGCCACCTCCCGCAGCCGTGCCACGTCGGCGACATGCGGCAGCTCGCGGAGCCGGGCCGCGTCCTCGCGGGTCACGCCGTATTTCTTGACCGCATCCTGGGCCTGACCGACCTGCTCGGACTTCGGGGGCTCGACGCTGCGGAGGATGATGTTGTTGCTGCCCAGCAGGCGGATTTGTTCGAGTTGCTCGGCGGACGCGGCCTCGCCGATGCTCAACATGCAGATCACCGCCGCCACGCCGAAGATCACCCCCAGCGCCGTCAGCAGCGAGCGGAGCTTGTGGGCCCGCAGGTCCCGCAGCCCCAGGGCGAACAACTCCCGTGACAACAACGTGCGGATCAACATGGGCGGCGGCCCACCGCGAGTCAGCGGTTCGGGGGTTCCGGCCGGCGTGGCGGCGGCAGCTCGATGGGGCCGAAGCGGTCCTCGTGCGCCTTGATCGCCTGTTGCAGCGCCAGCATGAGCCGCTTGGCGTTGGCCGGCAACAACATCAGCCGGTGCGAAACCTTGATCTCCGGCTGCGTGACGTTGGGCAGCGGCGAGTTGGCCCCCAGGTACAACACCAGCTCGTCCGGAGAGCCGGCCAGCGCGAAGAAGTTCGCGTACACCGTTTCCATCGTGGCCGTGTCCAGGCGGAAGGTCGCCTGCGGGTGCGGCGGCGGCGGCCCGGCGTTCTGTTCGTTTTCCTCACCGAAGATCATGGGCAGTTCACTCCGCGGGCCGCCGGTCGCACGCCCTCACCGACACCGGCAACTCCGGCGCCGACCCGGCCCGTTCAGTGTACCGCGTCACGGGCGGGTTGGCGATTACCTCGACCGCGCACCGCGTACACGCCGAGCACGTCCAGCAGTGTCGCGGGGAGCAACAGAGCGCCGAGGACGCCGGACGGTGAACGCGCCGCCGGCCGCCACCACTTCGGGGCGGCGGACTTGCGCAGTCGTTCGAGCAAGTAGGCCACGGGCAGCCACGTGACCTCGCGCGTCCACAGCCGGACGTGCAAACCGGCGGCGGCCAGCAAGTGCCGCAGCGCCGCGGGGGAGAAGAAGAACAGGTGCTCGGGGAGGTTGAACAGGTGCCAGCGCGCCCCGCACAAGCGGGCACACAGCGAGGTCACGTCGCCGGTGGATAACGCCAGAACACCCCCGGGTCGCAGCGCCCGGGCCGCCGCGTGCAGCACGCGCGCCGGGTCACGCAGGTGCTCGATGACGTCCCACATGGCCACCGCGTCGTACGCCTCGCCGGGCAGATCCAGCGCTTCGCTCGCCGCGCACTGCACGGGGTGCCCGCGGCGACGGGCCTGTTCGGCCGCGTATGCGCTGACTTCGATTCCGTGGACCTCCCAGCCCGCCGCGGCGGCGGCGTCCAGGAACACTCCCGGGCCGCAGCCGATTTCCAGCAGGCGGGGGGCGGGGGGGCGGTGGGTTTGGCACCGGGCGATGCGTCGCAGGCGGCCGCAGGCGGTTCGACGGAGCCCCGGCTCCAACGCGGCATAGTCGTCGTAGCCGGCGGCGCTGTCCGGGGACTGGAAGTACGATGCGTCGTAGAGGGCGGCGGGGTCGAACGGCGGCCAGTCCCACCAGGCCAACCGGCAGCGCGGACATTGGAGCAGCGGTCGGCCATTCATCAGACGCAGCGCGGCGCGCGGCCGCGGCGCGTCCGGGCCGCAGGCAAGGCACCGGCTCGGGGCGGCCGCGGGCGTCACGAGGGCGGGGCCTCGCCGGCCGACGCCCGCATGTGGTAGACATGCTGGGGGCCGGGGTACCGGCCGGCGACAATGTCCTCCACGTAGCGCTGCATCGCTTCCGCCATCGTCCGGCGAAGGTCGGCCATGACGGGGACGAACCGCGGCGGGCGCGGCGCGCCCAGGCCCAGCATGTCCTGTGTAACGAGGATATGGCCGTCGCACGCCGGACCCGCCCCACACCCGATCACCGGCACATCCACCGCGGCGACCACCGCCGACGAAGCCTCGTTGGGCACGGCTTCGAGCAAGAGCATGACGGCGCCGGCAGCGACCATGCTCCGCGCATGGCCGACCAGGGCCGCGATGGCGCTCGGGTCCCGCGCCTGCGCCCGGTAGCCGTCCGCCGAGAGAATCTCCTGCGGTCGCAGCCCCAGGTGCGCGATGGTGGCGAGGCCGGCACGGGTCAGGGCGTTGACCAGGGGCTCGTCGCCGGGAGCGGCCTCGAACTTCACCGCGTCGCAGCCCGCGACTTCACGGAAGCGGCGGGCGGCCCGGACGGCCCCGGCCACGCCGCCGCCGCGGACGGCTTCGTAGGGCATGTCTCCGACGAGGAAGACGTGCGGGGCGCCGCGTCGCACGGCCTCGGCCAACGAGATCATCAGGTCGAGGGGGGCGGTACGGGTTGTCGGATGGCCAAGCAGCACGGTGGCGAGCGAATCCCCGACGAGCAGCGCGTGGACGCCCGCCGCCTCGGCCAGGGCCGCGGTCGGATAATCGTAGGCGGTCAGCCAGGCGGACTTGCGCCCCTCCGACTTCATGCAACGCAGCGTGGCCAGGTCGATGCGGGGCGAAGCGGTGGGGGCCGGCGTCATGGTTCTCGCTTTCGCGGGGTTCCGCAGGCGCAATGACTATCAGACCAGCGGCCCGGCGCCAACGGGACGCTTCCGGAGCCGACATTATCGGGGGCACCGACCGGGGGCGGCTTCAAATCATCATTAGAATGCGTCGCCCGCGAACCTAACAATTGGCATTCTACCCTTAGCGGCGAAGCGCTGGGCGCGTCGGACTCCCGGCGCGGATCGTCGACTTTGGCACGACAGAGGTAAACAGCCATGAGCGACGTGACCAGCATAGCGACATTCAGCAGCGTCACAGCGCAGGCCCAGGTGGAAGCCGCCGTTGGCCTGCGCGTACTCAAGCTGGTCCAGCAGGCCGGCGAGCAGGCGGCGGAGCTTGTCAAGCAGACCGTCGAGGACGTGCTGGAAACATGGCGGTCGGTGGGCGGCTCAGCCCAAACTCGGGTGGATACGTACGCCTGACGACGGCCCCCGTGACGTCCAAAACAGCGACCGTCCGGTGCTGACCGCACACGGACCAGTTCTGGCGGACAATCCGAGCGGCCCGCGGTCCGGGGGTGAACCGCGGCCCGTGGTCGGCGTACCGCCGGCAGGCCGTGCCGCCGGACACACGGCGACCCGCGACCCAACGGACACGACATGCGTGTAAACCCGGTGGACATCTGCATCATCGATGACGACGACGCCCAACGGGCGTTGTTGTTTCGTCGGTTGCTGGCCGAGCCCCTCAGCGTCGTCGAGGCCCCCGACGCCGAGCGCGGCTTGTCCCAGATTCGTCACCACCGGCCGCGCGTGGTCATTTCCGACATGATGCTGCCGGGGATGAGCGGGATGGAGCTGTGTCGGCGCGTGCGGGCCGACTCCACCCTCGACGGCACGTACCTTATCATCGTGACGAGCTGCGACGACCGCGACCTCAAGCACCGCACGCTGAATGCCGGCGCCGACGATTACCTGGTCAAACCGTATGACTACGACGAGCTGGTCGCGCGCATCCGCAACGGGCTGCGCGTCCACAAGCTCCAGGAGCGTCTGCGGCGGGCCGCCCTGACCGACGGTCTCACCGGTCTGTGGAACCACGCCCAGTTCCGCGAACTCCTGGACCGCGAGTTCGCCCGCACCCGCCGTTACGGCGGCGTCGCGTCGCTGCTCATGCTGGACCTGGACCATTTCAAGGCCGTGAACGACACGTACGGCCACGAGATCGGCAACCTCGTGCTCGAAGCGATGGCCACGCACCTGCTGCGGATGGTCCGCGACACGGACATCGTGGCCCGCTACGGCGGCGAGGAGTTCGCCGTGGTGTGCCCGGCAACCGGGTTGGACGAGGCCGCCCTGCTGGCCGAGCGCATTCGCCAGACGATCCCGCCCCAGGTGCGCGTGGACAGTTGCCCGCAACTGCTCGTGACGGCGTCCATCGGCGTGGCGGCGACGACCGACGCCCGGGTGCGCTCGGTGCGCGACCTGATCGACCTGGCCGACCAGGCCTTGTACCAGGGCAAGCGGCGGGGGCGCAACCAGGTCGTCCGCTGCGACGACGTGGGCGAGGACGCGGCCGGGCCCCACGTGGAGCACGTCGAGGTGGACCGGCTGCGCAAGCAGGTCGTGTCGCTGAGCATGCAGGCCAAGGAGTTGTGCCTCCAGAGTGTGTGGGCGCTGGTGCAAGCCCTGGAGGCCCGCGACCGCTTCACCGCCTGGCACTCGCGCAACACCACCTTTTACTGCGTGGGCCTGGCCGAAGCCGCGGCCCTGCCCGAGCCGCTCCAGACCATCATCGCCAACGCCGCCATGCTGCACGACCTGGGCAAGATCGGCGTGCCCGACAGCATCCTCCAGAGCACGGCGCCGCTCACCGAGGAGCAGGCGGCGGTGCTGCGGCAAGTGCCGCTGATGACCTGCAAAATCCTCGAACCGCTGCGCGTCTTCGAGACCGAGACCCTTATCATCCGTCACTTGCGCGAGCGTTTCGACGGCACCGGCTACCCGCTGGGCCTGGCCGGCACCACGATCCCCATCGGCTCGCGGCTGCTGGCCGTCGCGGAGACCTTCGACGCGCTCACGAGTGAGCGGCCCCACCGCCGCAGCCTGGGCATCGACGAGGCCCTGCGGGCCATCGAGGCCGAGGCCGGCCGGCAGTTCGACCCGCGCTACACGACGCTCTTGACCGAGGTCGTGCGAGCGCAACGGGAGCGCTGGATCCAGCGGGTCGAGCGGGCGCGGGCCGAGGTCCAGCGGCAGTCCGGGACCGCGGTCGGCCCCGCCAACTGACCGTCGGGCTTCCCGCGGGGGTATACTCCGCTGCCATGGACTTGTTCCGCGAGCAGCGAGAAGCGGCCCGTCGTGCCGTTGAGCCGCTGACCGTACGAATGCGGCCGCGGACGCTGGACGAATTCGTCGGGCAGGAGCACTTCGCCGCCCCCGGCCGGCTGCTCCGCCGCCTGATCGACGCCGATCGGCTGGGCAGCGCGATCCTGTACGGGCCCCCGGGAACAGGCAAGACGACGCTGGCGCTGCTCGTCGCGGCCCACACGCACGCGGCGTTCGTCACCCTGCACGCCGCCGAAGCCGGCGTCAAGGACGTGCGCGCGGTGATTGACGCGGCGCACCAGCGTCTGACGGCGGGCGGCCCACGGACGGTCCTCTTTTTGGATGAGATTCACCGCTTCAACCGCGCCCAGCAGGACGTGCTGCTCAAGGACGTGGAAGAGGGGACCCTCACGCTCATCGGGGCCACGACGGAGAACCCCTTCTTCTCCCTCACCGCCCCGCTGCTGTCGCGCAGCCACATCTTCGAGTTCCGCCCGCTGACGCCGGAGCAGCTCCTGACGCTCCTGCGTCGCGCGCTGGCGGACGCCGAGCGCGGCCTCGGGAGTACCGGGGCGACGGCCGACGAGGCGGCCCTGCGTTTTCTCGCCGAGCGGGCCGACGGCGACGCCCGCCGCGCGCTGGCCGCGCTCGAAGTGGCCGTGCTGTCGTTGACGCGGGGGACCGCCCCGGCGCCCGCCGCCCCGCCGCACGTCACGCTCGAGGTGGCCGCCGAGTCGCTGCAGCAGAAGGCGATCCCCTACGACGCGGCGGGCGACGCGCATTACGACATTGCGTCGGCGTTCATCAAGAGCATGCGCGGCAGCGACCCCGACGCGGCCCTGTACTGGCTGGCCCGCATGTTGGAGGGGGGCGAGGACCCCCGCTTCATCGCCCGGCGCATCGCCATCTGCGCGTCCGAGGACGTCGGCAACGCGGACCCGCAGGCGGCCATCCTGGCGGCCGCTGCCGTCCAGATCACGCAGGCCGTCGGCTTGCCCGAGTGCGAATACGCCCTGGCGCAGGCGGCGATCTACATCGCTTGCGCACCGAAATCCAACGCGGTCGCTGCCGCCATCGCGGCGGCGCGGCAGGATGTACGGGAGGGCGTGACGCTGCCGGTGCCGGAGCACCTGCGGGATGCCAGTTACGGCGGCGCGGCGCGCCTCGGCCACGGGACCGGCTATCGGTATCCGCCCGACGACCCGCGGGCGATCGTGGAGCAGGGCTACCTCACCCAGTCGAAAACGTATTACAATCCCACGACCCAGGGGCACGAAGCCCAGTTGGCCGAGATCGTGCGCGGGTTGCGCGCGGCGCGGGCCCGCGCCGCCGCCGAACGGAAGCAGAGCTAGCCGTGCCGAAGAAGACCCTGCGTCAAGAGCTGCGAGCCCGGCTGAGAGCGATCCCGCCGGAAGTGCTGCAACAGCGCAGCGCGGCGGCGTGCGGGCGGCTGTGCGAGCAGGACGAGTATCGCCGGGCCAACACGCTCATGATCTTCTTGTCCACGGCCCACGAGGTGGACACGCAACCCCTGGCCCTGGACGCCTGGGCCGACCACAAGACCGTCCTGGCCCCTCGCGTGGCGTGGGACCAGCGCCGAATGCTCCCCGTCGAAATCCACTCGCTGGTCAGCGGCGTCGAGGAGGGGTACATGGGAATCCGCGAGCCGCTGGAGGGCCTGCCCGTCCCGGTTGCGGACATCGACCTCGTGGTCGTGCCGGGCCTGGGTTTCGACCGGCAGGGCAATCGGCTGGGCCGCGGCCGGGGCTTCTATGACCGGTTCTTGTCGCACCCGGACTTCCGCGGCGTGGCCTGCGCGCTGGCCCTGGAAGATCAGGTGGTCGATGCGATCCCCGTCGGCCCCTCCGACGTTTGCGTGGACATGCTCGTGACCGACGCCCAGGTCCGCCGGTTCACGCACACCAAGTAGGTCCCATGAGCAGCACCGTGGCCCGCCGTCGTTACCTGACCAATTTTGAGTATCACCGCGTCCCTCATCTATTCACTGACGTGGTGGTCATCGGATCGGGAATCGCGGGGCTGGAGGCGGCATTGCAGGCGGCGGAGGGCGGCGACGTCGTCTTGGTGACGAAGGACCGGGCGGAGCAGTCGGCGACGGCGTGGGCCCAGGGAGGCATCGCGGCGGCCCTGGGCGTCGGCGACAGCCCCGAACAGCACGCCCGCGACACGCTGGAGGTTGCCTGCGGCCTGGGGCACGCGGACACGATTCGGCAGTGTGCCACCGAGGCCCCGGGAATCATCGCCGACCTTCAGGCCAGCGGGGCGAACTTCGACCGGGCCGGGGGCAGCCTGTCAGCCGGTCGGGAAGGCGGGCACACCGTGCCGCGGATCATCCATGCCCGCGACGCCACGGGGCAGGAAATCCTGCGCGTCCTGCTGGACAAGGCCCGCGCCCATCCGCGAATTCGCGTCTTTGAGCAGTGCTTCGCCATCGACTTGCTGACCCACGACGGCCAGGTCGTCGGCCTGGTCACCTATCACCCCAAGTACCGCTACCAGATGTTCTGGGCGACGACCACGGTCCTGGCCACCGGCGGCTGCGGGCGTGTCTACCGGGAAACGACGAACCCGCCCGTGGCGACCGGCGACGGCCTGGCGATGGCCTTCCGTGCCGGCGCCGTCCTCCGCGACATGGAGATGATCCAGTTCCACCCCACCACGCTCTATGTCGCCGGGGCCGCCCGCGAGCTCATCACCGAGGCCGTGCGCGGCGAGGGCGCCTACCTCGTGACCCGCGACGGCCGCCGCTTCATGCCCGAGTACGACGAGCGGGCCGAGCTGGCCTCGCGCGACGTGGTGAGCCGGGCGATCGCCAACGAGATGCGGCGGAGCCACGCGGCGTGCGTCTATCTCGACGTGCGGCACTTTCCGACGGGCCGCTTCGCGGAGCGGTTCCCCAACCTGACGCGACTGTGCCGCGACTTCGACATCGACCCGGAGCGCGACCTGATCCCCGTGCGGCCCAGCGCGCACTACGCGGTCGGCGGCGTCGTCGTGGACGCGAGCGGTCGGACGAGCCTTCCCGGGCTGCTGGCGTGCGGCGAAGTCACATCGAGCGGCCTGCACGGGGCGAACCGGCTGGCCAGCAATTCGCTGCTGGAGGGGCTGGTTTTCGGCCGGCGCGCCGGGCGCCTGGCCGCCGAGCGGGCGCGGGCCAACCGTCACCTGAACAGCCCGCTGCCCATCAGCCACCTGCTGCCGCGGTCCACGCGCACCGAGCTCGACCTGGTCGACGTGCTCAACAGCCTGACCAGCCTGATGTCGCGCAACGTCGGCGTGGAGCGCAGCGGCGACCGCCTCCAGGAAACGCTCGAGATCATTACGTTCTGGGCGCGCTACGTCATGGACAAGCTCTTCGACGAGCCGCGGGCGTGGGAAACGCAGAACATGCTCACCGTCGCCCTGGCCATCGCCACCGGGGCGGCGACCCGCTGCGAGTCCCGCGGCGTCCACTACCGCACGGATTTCCCGCAACCCGACCCCCGCTGGCACTGCCACATCGACCTGGTGCGCGGCGACGACGCGCTTCAGGTGTCCACCAGCCCCGTGGCCGCCGGGCCGGCCGCGTGAGGCGTCGAGCGCCCAGGGGGCCTACTGCCACTCGATCGTGCTCGGCGGCTTGCTGGAGATGTCGTACGCCACGCGGTTCACGCCGGCGACTTCGTTGATGATCCGGTTGCTGACCGTCGCCAGCACGCCGTAGTCGATGTGGACCCAGTCGGCGGTCATGAAGTCCTTCGACTCGACGAGGCGAATGACGATCACGTTCTGGCCTTCGTATGAGCGGCCGTCACCCATCACCCCCACGCTGGCCACCGGCACCAGCACCGCGAAGCCCTGCGCGACCTTGCGGTACCACCCGGCCGCCGTCAACTCCTCCAGAAGAATCTCGTCCGCCGAGCGCAGCACCTCCAGCCGCTCGGGCGTGACGGCGCCGGCGATGCGGACGGCCAGTCCCGGCCCGGGGAACGGGTGTCGCCAGACGAGGTTCTCCGGCAGGCCGAGCGCCTCGCCGACGAGGCGCACCTCGTCCTTGAAGAGCTGCCGCAACGGTTCGATCAGCTCGAAGCCGAGCTCCGCCGGCAGGCCGCCCACGTTGTGGTGCGACTTGATGACGGCGGCGTGGCCGGTGGGGCCGTGGCCGGACTCAATCACGTCCGGGTAGATCGTGCCTTGCGCCAGGAAGCGGGCCCCCTCGATCCGCCGGGCTTCGTCTCGGAACACCTCGATGAACTCGTGGCCGATCAGGCGGCGCTTCTCCTGCGGATCGACGACCCCGGCCAGCTTGTCGAGAAATCGCCGGCGGGCATCGACCACGTGCAGCTCCATGCCGAAGTGGCCGCGAAACGTCAGTTCCACCAGCTCGGCTTCCCGCCGCCGGCACAGCCCGTTGTCCACGAAGATGTTGACCAAGCGGTCGCCGATGGCCCGGTGGACCAGGGCCGCGGTGACGCTGCTGTCCACCCCGCCCGACAGCCCGCAGATCACCCGCTCGTTCGGTCCGACGCGGTTGCGGACCTCCTCGACAGCCGCTTCGATGACGTTCTGCACGCGCCACTCGCCCCGGCACCCGCACAAGTCGTACACAAAGTTGCGGATCATCAACTCGCCGTTGGGTGTGTGCGTGACCTCGGGGTGGAACTGCACCCCCCACACCGGCCGGGAGCGGTGCCGGACCGCGGCGACCGGGCAGTTGTCGGTCTCGGCCAGCGGCTCGAAGCACTCGGGCACCGCGCGGACCACGTCGCCGTGGCTCATCCATACGGTGATCTCCGGCGGCACGTGGGCCAGCACGCCCTCCGGCCGGTGAACACGCACGCGGACGCGCCCAAACTCGCGGGCCTGGCCGGGCGTGACCGCGCCGCCCAGAAGCTGGCACGCCAACTGCATCCCGTAACAAATGCCGAGCACCGGCACCCCCAGGTCGAAGATCGCCGGGTCGCAGCGCGGAGCGCCCGCCTCGTACACGCTTGCCGGCCCGCCGGACAGGATGATGCCGCGGACCCCCAGCTCCTTGAGCCGGGCCGGCGGGGTCTGCGGGGCCAGAAGCTCGCTGTAGACGTGGTTCTCGCGGACGCGGCGGGCAATCAGTTGCGAATACTGGCTGCCGAAATCGAGGATGGCGATGATCTCACGGGGATGCATGGCGCTTCGATACCACGCCGGCGGTACACGGTCAATGCGAGAACATCGCGCCCCCTCCCGGCCCCGCCGGAAGGTCGCGTTGGCCCTCCCGGCGCGCCGGGACCGACGGTGGGCACGGGCGGACGTCGCCAGCCTACGTCGCCCACGGGGGGGGCGACGCTACACGCCCGCCGATTCTGTCGCCCTCCCCCGGCGCGGCCCGCTCCCGCGCGGCGTCTGGCCGGACGCCTGGCGACCCGGTACCATGAACGGGTGACGCGGCCTCGAAGGAGCAGACCATGCACCGATGGTGGCGATGGGTGGTCGCGGCGGGCGGCGTGACCCTCTTCCTGGGGGGTTGCGATCCGACGCTGAGGACGACGGTCGAGAACGGCATCATCAACGTCTCCACGAGCGTATTCGGGGCCATCCTGCGCGCCCTGATCGAGCTCGGCCAGGAGGCCCAGAGCGGCACCACCGCGCGGGCCGTCATCGGCGTGGCCGAACGCCTCGTGGCTTGACCGCCTAACCGGGTCGTGGGACAAAGCGGATGAGTCCGGGTCCCGCGCGCCGCCCCGGCGCCGCGCGGCGTAACAGCGTTTTCGCGGGGTCCGGCCCGCTGACGCTGCGTCCAGGAGCCTTCATGAGCAACGGTGGCAGTTACGATCCCCACGCGGTCGAGCCGGAGATATATCGCTTCTGGGAAGAGGGCGGCTATTTCCACGCCACGCCGAATCCCGACAAGTCGCCGTACGTCATCGACATCCCGCTGCCGAACGTCACGGGGGCGCTGCACCTGGGCCACGCGCTGAACAACACGCTCCAGGATGTTTTGATCCGCCGGGCGCGGATGCGCGGCTTCGAGACCCTGTGGATGCCCGGCACGGACCACGCCGGCATCGCCACCCAGGCCGTCGTCGAGAAACGGCTGAAGGAACAGCAGAACCTCACCCGCCACGAACTCGGCCGCGAGGGGCTGGTGCGGAAGATCTGGGAATGGAAAGAGGAGTACGGCGGCCGCATTCTCCAGCAGCTTCGGCGGATGGGCTGCTCGTGCGACTGGGAGCGGACGCGGTTCACGCTGGACGAGGTCTGTGCCCGGGCGGTGTACGAGGTCTTCTTCCAGTGGTTCAAGGCGGGGCTGATCTACCGCGGTCTGCGGCTGGTGAACTGGGACGCGCACCTTCAGACCGCCGTTGCCGACGACGAGATTATCCACGAGACGGTGAAGGGGCACTTGTGGCACTATCGGTACCCGTTGCTGGGGGGAGCGGGGAACGGGGAACAGGGAACGGGGAACGGGGGGAGTGCGGGCGTCCCGCCCGCCTCCAGGGGAACAGGGAGCGGGGAACAGGGAACGGGGAGGGCGCGCGATCCGAACGAGCCCGGAGCGCCCGCAACGGGGCAATCCGAACCGCGAGCGTCAGCGAGCGGCCCATCGGAGCCCGAAGCGCACGCGAGGGCCGCCCTCGCGCGGGCCGTCGCCCCCGACGCGCGGCCCGGCGTCGATTACCTCGTCATCGCCACCACGCGCCCTGAGACCATGCTCGGCGACACGGCGATCGCCGTCCATCCCGACGACCCGCGCTACAAGCACCTCATCGGCAAGCACTGCCTGCTGCCTTTGATGAACCGGCCGATCCCGATCATCGCCGACGCCGAGCTCGTCAACCCGGAGTTCGGCACCGGCTGCGTGAAGGTGACGCCGGCGCACGACCCGAACGACTACGCGTTTTCGCAGCGGCACCCGGAAGCCCGGCCGATCAACATCCTGACGCCGGACGGCAAGATCAACGAGAACGGGCGCACTCAACGTGGCGTCGTGCCCCCACGGCGCGCCGCCGCGCCACGGGAGGGCGAAGCTCCTGCTGAGCCGCACGGCTCGCCGGGAGGCTCGCCCTCCCTGGTGTACGACTACGTCGGCCTCGACCGCTACGAAGCTCGCAAGCGGGTGGTCGCGGACCTCGAAGCACTGGGGCTGATGGAGAAGGTCGAGGATTACGAAACGGAGATCGGGCACAGCGACCGCAGCAAGACGCCGATCGAGCCGATGCTCAGCGAGCAGTGGTTCGTGAAGATGGGGGACCTGGCCGAGACGGCGATGGAGGCGGTCCGCGACGGCCGCGTGCGGTTCTTCCCGGAGCGCTACGCCAAGACCTACCTCGACTGGCTGGGCGAAAAGCGCGACTGGTGCATCAGCCGGCAACTCTGGTGGGGGCACCGGATTCCGGTGTGGACGAGGCGGTTGCCAATGGCGGAAACCAGTCATCTACCAGTGGACTCGACATTGCCCAAACCGGTCGCCCGCGTATGGCGCCAGGAGAAATACGGTCATCGCGTCTGGGTCCACGTTCAACGGTCTGATCACGAAGTCGCGGTTCACGTCTGCATCCGGCCGTGGGACGACGAACTTAGGCCGCAGTTGGAGGAAGAGGGCTTCACGCAGGATCCCGACGTCCTCGACACCTGGTTCAGCTCCGCGTTGTGGCCTTTTAGCACACTGGGATGGCCGCACGATCCGAGCTGCGACCGTGAGGGAGCGGAGCGTCCGAGCCGCGCCCGTGAGGAAGCGGTCCGAGCGGACGACGCGGGGCAGCCTTCAAAGACACCGCTCCCTGACGGTCGCGGCTCGGACGGCGGCTCGGCCGGAGCCTCGCCCTCCCCCGCCGACCTGGCCTATTTCTACCCCACGACCGTCCTCGTCACCGCCCGCGAGATCATCACGCTGTGGGTCGCCCGCATGGTGCTGACCGGGCTGCACTTCACCGGCCGCGTGCCCTTCTCGCACGTGTACATCCACCCCAACATCCAGGACGGCCAGGGCCGGCGGATGAGCAAGTCGCTCGGCAACGGCGTCGATCCGCTGGACATCATCGAGCTGTACGGTACCGACGCCCTGCGCTTCACCATGGCCCAGATGGCGACCGAGACGCAGGACGCCCGCATGCCGGTCAAGCGGACCAAGCTCCCCGACGGCCGCGAGATCAACACCTCCGACCGCTTCGAACCCGCCCGCAACTTCTGCAACAAGCTCTGGCAGGCCGCGACGGGGTTCATCCTGCCGAACCTCACCGTAGCGGCCGGGCTCCGTACCGGCCGTGGACCGGAAGAGGCCGGACCTCCGAGTCCGGCGTCCGGGCCGCTCCCTCACGGTCGCGGTACGGATCGGTTGTCGGGCCCCGGGGGGCCCGGGCCGTCAGGTACGGCCGGTACAAAGCCCGGCCGCTACACCGGCGCGCCGGGACCGCAGCCAACGGCCGGTGCAGAGCCCGGCCGCTACGCGCCGGACTCGGAGGTCCGGCGCTACACGCATGGGGGTACGTCGGCAGATACCGCGGTCCGGCGCTGCATGGATGCGCGGCCGCTGCGGGTCGATGACCTCGCGATTGAGGACCGCTGGATTCTGTCGCGGTTGGGCGCGTGCATCCGCGAGGTGGATCGCCGGTTCGAGCGCTACCAGATCAGCGACGTGGCCGACACGCTGCGGGGGTTCTTCTGGGGCGACTTCTGCGACTGGTATCTCGAGCTGGTCAAGCCGCGCCTATATGACACAACGGACTCTCAGGCAGCGCGGGGCTATGACCCCCCTCCCTCTCAGGTCGCCACCGGCGACTCGCTGTGGCGAGGAGGGGTTGGGGGAGGGTCACGGCCTGCGGTGCCCCACGGACGTCACCCCCCTGTGGTCCCCCCTGAAAGGGGGGACGGTAAAGCGGAGAGGGGGGACGGTAATGCAGAGAGGGGCGACGGGCAGGCGTCGTCGGCCGCCGTCGCGCGGCAGGTGCTCGCGTGGGTGCTCGACCAGTCGCTGCGGCTGTTGCACCCGTTGATGCCGTTCGTCACCGAAGCACTGTGGAAGAAGCTTGGTGAAGCCGCCCCGCGCCGCGGGCTCACTGAAATCCGAGACGCCGAACCGGCCCTCATCACCGCCGCCTGGCCCGACGCCGCCTCATACGCGCACGACGCCGCCGTCGAGCATGAGATGGCGGCGCTTCAGGACGTGATCCGGGCGTTGCGTGACACGTTGGCTCGCATCAACACCAGCCGGGCCGCGGCCAAGACGCCCGCCATCGGCAAGCTGCCGCACGCGATCATCCGGGCCGACGACGAAACCGCCGCCGGCCTGCGGCGACAGCGCACCGTGCTCCTGCGCCTGGGCCGCTGCGAGAGGCTGGAGATTGGCGCCGACATCGCCAAGCCCACCGAGTCGGCGACGCAGGTGCTGGCCGGCGGAATCGAAGTCTATGTCCCGCTTGCCGGCCTGATGGACCTGGCCGCCGAGCGCCAGCGGCTCCAGAAGGAGCGCGACACGCTGCGCGGCCACATCGAGCGGCTGACGGGCAAGTTGGCGAACGAGGACTTCGTTTCGCGGGCCCCGGCGACGGTCGTGGAACAGGAACGCACGCGCCTGGCGGAAATGCAGGCTCGCTGCGCCACGCTGGAAAGGAACCTCGCCGATCTGACGGCGTAGACGACCCTCCGGCGGCCCCGGTGTGCCAGGACATCGGCGCACATGCGCAGCCGTTCAGCCGCGGGCGAGTGTCACGCGAGCGGCCTGCCGTGCGGCGTCCCATATTCCCGGATCCCTGCAGTGGCCGGCGGGCCAACAACCTGGAACGCTTATCAGAACCCCGCACGCGAGTGCGGGGCTGGGCGTTCCGTCCCTCGGGTGGCGGGTCCGGCGACCGGCGGCTACGCCGTCGGTCGCCGGCTTCCGAGGGAGCGGCGAAGGGGAGAAGATTGCGTTGCGGCGGGGGATGCTCAGGGTCTATAATGCGCGCGGAGGTCGGAAAGCGGCCTTGCATCGGCCGGGGTTCCCCCCGGTCCCGTCGTTGCGCTGGCGAGTGATGCGACACCACGTCCCTGCTCAAAAAGGACATTTGGAGGCCCAAGCCGTGAGTGCAAGGCACACGTACTGGCTGCTCGTGTCGGTTCTCATCGTGGCGGGGGCATTGACCGGTGGCGCCGTCGCCTCGGACATGGGGCAGGCGGCCGCCAACCAGGTGAGCCAGGCGTCGTACGACGACTTCCTGGCCAATTGGCTGTTCACGCGAACGGGGCACAGCCGCGGCCCGACCGGGGCCCAGCACGACCCGGCCCGGGACCACATCCTGGCCTCGTTCCAAAGCTACGGGCTGACGGCCTACCTCGAGCCCTTCGTGTATTCCGGCCGGCAGGGCGTCAACGTGATCGCCGTGCAGCCGGGGACCGTCTATCCGAACCGCGTGTACCTGATCGGGGGACACTACGACTCGGTGAGCAACCCGGGGGCGGACGACAACGCCAGCGGCGTGGCGGCGGTGCTCGAGTGCGCCCGCATCCTCAGCCAGTATCCGTCGGACTGCACGATCAAGTATGTGGCGTTCGACCTGGAGGAGCTCGGGCTGTACGGGAGCTATGCGTACGTGCAGATGCACTCCGGCGAGGACATCCGCGGGATGATCTCGGCCGACATGGTGTGTTACGACCGCATCAACCGCGCCGACATCTACGGCCGCACCGCGTCCGACCCGATCAAGCAGGCCCTCGCGGCGGCCATCGGTCAGTATGGGCAGGGACTGGCCGTGACGATCAACGGCCAGCTCAACGCGAGCGACCACGCCCCGTTTGAAGCGGCGGGCTACCAGGCCTGCCTGCTGATCGAGGCGGACGACAATCCCTACTATCACACCCAGACCGACTGCTACGACACCGCGGGCTACTTGAACATCCCCTTCGCCGTGAAGATGACTCGCAGCCTGTGCGGCTGGCTCGTGGACGCGGCGGGCGTGCAGGTGGTCATCAACGGCCTGGAGTTCCAGTACCCCCTGGGCCGGCCGGAGTTTTGCCGTCCCGCCGGCGGAACCACCGTCCGCGTGGAGGTCGCGGGCATCGGCACGGTCGTCCCGCAGCCCGGCACGGGGGTGCTGCACTACAACACCGGCGGCGGCTGGCAGGCCGTCCCGATGACGGAAGTGTCCCCGAACGTGTACGACGCCGCCTTGCCCGCGGCCCCGTGCGGCACCGAGGTGCGGTACTACTTCAGCGCCGAGGCCGTCGGCGGCCAGGTCTTCACGGACCCGTCGCAAGCCCCGACCGCCAGCTACGCAGCCGTCGCCGCCTATGGCATCGCCACCGTCTACGAGAACACCTTCGACACCGACCCCGCCTGGTCGATCTCGGGCGGGCTGTGGGCCTTCGGCAAGCCGACGGGCGGCGGCGGGGCGTACGGCGGCCCCGATCCCACGAGCGGGTATACCGGGCTGAACGTGTACGGCTACAACCTGAACGGCGACTACACGAACAACATGCCGGAATACAACCTGACCAGCACGGCGATCGACTGCACCGGGGCGTTCCGCACGAGCTTGAACTTCTGGCGCTGGCTGGGTGTGCAAGGCAGCGCATCCGACCACGCCTACGTGCGGATCAGCACCAACGGAAGCACGTGGACCAACGTCTGGTCGAACCCGACGGGCGCTGTGGGCGACACTGCCTGGATCGAACAGACGTTCGACATCTCCGCGGTGGCGGACAACCAGCCGACGGTCTACCTCCGCTGGACCATGGGCACCACCAACTCCAGTCGCACGTACTGCGGCTGGAACATCGACGACGTGCGGATCACCGCGCTGGATTGCACGGCCCCGTGGCCGCGCGGAGACATGAACTGCGACACACTCGTGGACTTCGGCGACATCAACCCGTTCGTGCTGGCGCTGACCAACCCGACGGCCTACGTGCTCGCCTTCCCGAACTGCGACATCAGGAACGGAGACATCAACGGCGACGGGCTGGTCGATTTCGGTGACATCAACCCGTTCGTCCGACTACTGACCAACCCGTAGTGCCACGGGGGATTCGCCGGGGACGAGCGCCGCGTGGCGTCCGCCGCCCGGGAGGCAGAACGTGAGAGAGCGCGTCGGCACGCCGCCGGGCATGTCGGCGCGCGGTGTGGGTGCTTGATGCGGCCTTACGTCGTTTTACCGGACAACAGCAGGAGGTCATGGCTGTGAGTACGAGGCGCACATTCTGGCTGATTGTGTCTGTTCTAGTCGTTACGGGCGGTCTGACCGCCGGCGCCGTCGCGTCGGACATGGGCAAGGCGGCGGCCGACCAGGTGAGCCAAACGTCGTACGACGATTTCCTGGCCAACTGGCTCTACACGCGGACAGGGCACAGCCGCGGCCCGAGCGGGGCCCAGCACGACCCGGCCCGCGACCACATTCTGGCCCTGTTTCAGAGCTATGGGCTGTCAGCCCAACTGGAACCCTTCGTCTACAGCGGCAAGAATGGCGTCAACGTGATCGCCACGCAGGTCGGCACCCTCTACCCGAGCCGCGTGTACATTATCGGCGGGCACTACGACTCGGTGAGCAATCCCGGGGCGGACGACAACGCCAGCGGCGTGGCCGCGGTGCTCGAATGCGCGCGCATCCTCAGCCAATACCAGACCAATTGCACCATCAAGTACATTGCGTTCGACCTGGAGGAACTAGGGCTCTACGGCTCCAAGGCGTACGTGCAGATGCACCCCGGCGAGGACATCCGTGGGATGATCTCGGCCGACATGGTTTGCTACGACCCGAACACCAACAAGGCCCGGCTTTACGGCCGTACGGCATCCAACCCGATCAAGAACGCGCTGGCGGCCGCGATCACCGAGTACGGCCAGGGTTTGACCACCAACATCCTCGGGCAGAACGATGCCAGCGACCACGCCCCGTTCGAGGCCGCCGGCTATCAGGCGTGTCTGCTCATTGAGGACCAGGTGTACAACAATCCCTACTATCACACGCAGACCGATTGCTACGACACGCCCGGCTATCTCAACATGCCGTTCGCCGTCAAGATGACCCGCAGCCTCTGCGGCTGGCTCGTGGACGCGGCCGCCGTGCAGGTGCTCATCAACACGCTGAAGTTCCAGTATCCCGGCGGTTTGCCCGAGTATTGCAGTCCCGCCGGCGGAACGACGATCCGCGTCGACGTGACCGGCGTCGGCGCGGCCGTCCCGCAACCCGGCACGGGGATGCTGCACTACAACACGGGGGGCGGCTGGCAGGCGGTCCCCATGTCCGAAGTGTCCCCCAATCTCTACGACGCCGTTCTGCCCGGGGCTACGTGCGGCACCGCGGTGCGCTACTACTTCAGCGCTGAGGCCGTCGGCGGGCAGGTCTTCACCGACCCGTCGCAGGCCCCCAACGCCAGTTACGCCGCCACCGCGGCCTACGGCGTCACCACCTTCTACGAGAACACCCTCGACACGAACCCCGGCTGGACCATCTCGGGCGGGGCCTGGGCCTTCGGCCGGCCGACCGGCGGCGGCGGGGCGTACGGCGGGCCGGACCCGACCAGCGGCTACACCGGCCTGAACGCATACGGCTACAACCTCAACGGCGACTACACCAACAACATGCCGGAGTATCACCTGACCAGCACGGCCATCGACTGCACCGGGGCATACCGCACGAAGCTGAGCTTCTGGCGGTGGCTGGGCGTCGAGCGCAGCCAGTACGACCACGCCTACGTGCGGATCAGCACGAACGGCACGACGTGGACCAATGTCTGGTCAAACCCGGACAGCGAAACCGCGGACACGGAGTGGAAAGCGACGGAGTACGACATCGCCGCCATCGCCGACAACCAGCCGACAGTCTACCTCCGCTGGACGATGGGCACCACCGACAGCGGCTGGACCTACTGCGGCTGGAACATTGACGACGTCAGGTTGACGGCGCTGGACTGCACGGCCCCCTGGCCGCGCGGTGACCTGAACTGCGACACGCTGGTGGACTTTGGCGACATCAACCCGTTCGTGTTGGCGCTAACGAACCCGGGCGGTTATGCGGCGGCGTTCCCGAACTGCAACATCATGAACGGTGACATCAACCAGGATGGTCAGGTCAACTTCGGCGACATTAACCCGTTCGTGCTGTTGCTGACGAACCCGTAGCGGCCAAGAGGCGCACCGAGCCGCAACGCCGGGAGGCTGTGGCGGCCGGTGGCGGCCAGGCTTCGTACTCGTCATCCGTAGCGGCCGGGCTCCGCACCGGCCGTCCGTAGCGGCCCAGCTCCGCACCGGCCGTTGGGCGCCGGACCACTTCTCAAGAACAGTGGCACACACACCGCCGAAACACAGGCGAAAACGCCGGTGCCACCGTGTGCAGCGAGCGGGCGACATTCCAGCCGCGACGCGCGAGTTTGCGCCGCGCGCCAACGATGAACAGCGCACACCCGGCGCGGACTAGACAAACTCGACGGAGTGGAAGAACCCCCTACTTGGTGACGGTCCAGAGCGAGTTCGCCGTGTACCAGCCGGGAACCAGCTCACGCGGGAAGAAACCTTCGCCCGTGACCGGATCGACGGGCGGGACGTTGGGGTAGAAGTTCCCGTTGTAGAAGTCCTCAGGCCCGACGTGGATGGGCTCGTTGGGGTACCACAGAAAGGCCCGGCCGGTGTTGATCGGCTCGGCCGCCGTCAGGTTGTAGGCCAATCGCTCGACGTGGCTATCCTGGAAGAACACGTTGGCCGCCAAACCCGGGTGACGCCATTCGACGGTGTTGTCGTACTGCGTCGGGTAGGTCCAGTGGTGATCCTTCAGCACGTCGCCGCTCAAGTTGAAGATGGTGCTCCAGTTTGCGTCCGCCGCCAGGACCCGCTGCGCCGGGAACCGGTCGTGGTCTTGGAGGAAACGCCGGTGCTGGTCGTCGCCGAAGCCCGGGCGCCAAGCCCAGCCGCCGGCCGAGAGCGGCACCCCGATGCCGTAGCTGTAGTCCATCCCATACACGCCGGGCTGCCCCGGATAGAAGACACGATAGTGTCGGCCACGGTCCGCGTTGATGAACCCGGGACGAGGATCGGCCGGGCAGTACGCCACATTGCGATTCAGCAGCTCCCGCTGCTGAAGCAGCACGTCGACCCACGAAAAGCGGTACGGCGAACCGCCGTCGTCCCACAGGGGATAGAACCCATATTCGTTCAGCGTGCTCTGGAGCGAGTTCCCCAACTCACGGAGTTGGGCGCGGCACGCGGTCGCGATGGCCTGCTCCCGCGCCGCCCGCAACGGGGGGAGCAAAACGGCCAGCAGCAGCGCGATGATCCCCATCACGACCAGGAGTTCGGGCAGCGAGAAACCCCGTCGCCCCCGGCGGTGCGTCGCGGATATTGAGCGGTGCGGACGCATGAGCGTAATCCGCCTCAGTCTTTTCTATCGGCTGGACGGCGTGCGCCGAGTACGCAGGCGGAACGGGCCCGAGATGATTCTAGCCGAGCCGCAGACATGACACAGCGGCGAACGAATCCGTGCCCGGTCGACTCCCGCGTCTCGATCTCAAGCCGACCTCTACTAGTACGATAAACCCTTTTCTCTGGCGCAGCAAGCGTTTTTTTTGACCGTTCTGCTTGCTGGCCGTCGTCCATAGCCGCCATTCTAAACCGAAACCGCTCACGGATTCTAGGCTCAGCCGCGCGCGGGACGACCACCGTAATCGGTTCCGATAACCGGACGAGCGTTCCATGTCGGGCAGCCCGGCTTGAGAACGCACGCTCCGAAGTCTCTTAAGTCGTTGTCTTATAGTACTTTCTGGTGTTGACCGCCGTCCGCCGTGGCGGAAGGCAAAGCTGCGCCCGAGGTCGGCCCCGTCGCAACGCCACCATGAGCACATTATAGGGCCATCGCATTCGAGCGAAATCGGTCACGGGAACGTTGTGGCCGCCTGTTTCCGCCGTCGCAGACAGCGCCCGCAGATCGTCGGGCGCGCTGAGGTCGGCGCTCCCGGCGGCGACAGAGGCGTTGCCCGGCTCCCTACAATAGAACCGGGTGAGTTTCGGGGGGCTTGGTGCCGGGTGCGCCGCATGGTTCTACGAAGAGGGATGCCCGAGGCGGAGGCAACGCCGGCCTGTGCGCGCGCGGCGGGGTTCACGCTCATCGAGTTGCTGGTGGTCATCGCAATCATCGTTCTGCTGATGTCGATCCTGTTGCCTTCGCTGGGGCAGGCCCGCGAGCAGGGCAAGCAGACCAAGTGCCTGGCCAACCTGATGCAGATCAGCATCGCCATGCACTCTTACTTCAACGACGAGAACGACTGGTTCCCGTTCGAGAAGCGCAACGAGGTCATCCCCGGTGAGGTACATCCGTCGCTGCACGGGTTCTACTACGGCGGGCACCCGGGTCGTCAGGATGCGCCCGGTTCGGACCAGTGGTGGGGCTACGTGCAGCCGCCGTACCGCGACACGCCGCGCGGCCGGCCGTTCAACCCGTACATCTACCCCGACCTGCCGGACTACGACGTGCCGCCGGAGGATCCGCTGTTCGAGATCGTGCGGAACATGCCGGTGTTCGCGTGTCCGTCGGATGACGGGGGGTTCTGGATGTGGTACGGCGGCGATTTCCCCAACGCGCCGAACCTGTATTGGTTCAGCGGGAACAGCTACGACTGCAATTATCACTTCGCGCGGAACTGGGCACGGGCGGCGTTCAAAGACGAGCAACCGGTGCGGTGGCTCCAGCGGGCCAACGCGTTCCTGCGTGTGCAGCGGATGAAGCACGCCAGCACGTTCATCATCATCTACGAGGACCCGTTCGACTCGGCCCAGTGGCTGCGGATCCCACGTCGCGGCTGGCACCGCGGGTGGATGCGGAACAACCTGCTGTTTCTCGACGGTCATGCGGCGTCGCTGCGGACGGACACGACCCAGGGGTCGCGCGGGCTGGGGTGGAAGAGCGCCTCGGGAAATGACCCCGGCGACCCGCTGGCGTGGTGGAACGATCCGAACGACCCGGACTACGAGTACCGCCACATCGTGCCGCTGGCGGGCTATTGAGGAGAGCCCAGCGGCCGCGGGTGACGGGGTCACCGCCGTGAGCCCCGACGGACGGCCATATCACGGGGCGCCAGCGGGGAGGGCGAGCCTCCCGGCGAGCCACGGCTCGGCAGGAGCCTCGCCCTCCCATGTCGCAC
The DNA here is from genome assembly GCA_964462635.1 of uncultured Planctomycetales bacterium. Classification (GTDB taxonomy): domain Bacteria; phylum Planctomycetota; class Phycisphaerae; order UBA1845; family Fen-1342; genus JBFMAI01. The sequence goes on along the minus strand of CAYWYJ010000002.1, from coordinate 32,090 downwards.
AACCGTGAATGCCCATTTAGAACGCGACCTGGAGCTGCACGCGCCAGATCAGCGCGTCGTCGTTCACGTTGGCCAAGCTCCAGGTCGGGTTGGAAATCGGGACCTCGGAGATCTTGACGAGGTCGGTCTGGAGCTTCACCCGGTGGCCCTCGATGTAGTAATTGAAGCCGCCGGCGTACTCCCAGGTGCCTTCCGTCCCGCCGGCCAGGGTCGAGATGCCGCCCACGCGGGCCGTGACCTCGAACTTGTCTTCCCAGCCCGGAATGGGCAGGAAGTAGCCGCACTGCACGTAGGCGCCGTGCTGGGCGTTGGTGGAGTCGTCACCAGTGAGTTGGTACAGCGGCGTGAAAGGCGGCCGGCTGCCTTCCCGAACATCGAGCACGCGGACGACGTACTCGCCCGTCGCGGAAAAACCCCGGTACTTGAACGCCGCGTCCAAGCCGAACTGGTTGATCTGGAGGCCCTCGGAACTGGCCAGGCCGAAGCCGCCGGCGCGGAAGACGTTCTTGCGCGGGTACGGAATGCGCAGCGTGCCGTCGTGCCAGTCTTCGTTGAACATGTAATGGAAGCCGAGGTCCAACCCCGGTTCCATGTGGTGGGCCATGTCACAGAAGTCGGCGAAGTGCGCCGGAGCATCGGGCAGGGGCGTACGGCACTGGCCGCCCAGCGCGTGCCAGACGACGCGGGCCAGGAGGGCCGGGTTGTTGTCGTGCCCGACGGCATAGAGGTTCTCATCGGTCGTGATCGTTCGCGTCGCCGGGTTGTCGACCGAATTGAGCACGTCGATGAAGTACTCGACCTTCTTGTCGGCGAGCTGGCCCCAGAACTCGACGCCGAGGCCATCGTTGAGTCCGAAGACGGCGTCCATGGTCGGCGATTCGACCATCTGGTACAGGGCGTTGGACGTCACGTTGGCCCGCGTGCTCTTGGCCCGGATCAGCCCGGCCCGGAAGTGGAAGGCGTCGGAGAAGCGGTAGTCCACCCAGGCGTAGTTCAGCCCGACGTTGTAGCCGCCGGGCGCCGCGGCCCCCAGTTCCATGAAGTACGTCAGGTCCTTGTCATACGCGTGGCCGCTGACGTCGAAGTTCATCCGCACGATGTCGAAGCCGGTGCGGTCGTGCCGGCGGAAGCCGGGGGACAGGTAGCGGTTCTGGCCGCGCGTGCCGTAGTGCGTCCAGCGGAACTGCATCTGCCAGTTGAACTTCATGGAGAACTTGTCGTCGCTGCTGCGGATGAAGAAGCCGTGGTCATACCCCGCCTGGAGGGTGGACGGCATGAGGCTCTCGCGGAACTCCCGCTCGCTCAGCACCTCACGAATCTGCTGCTTCATCTGGTCGACGCGCGACCGGTCCGTGTCCTGCTGGGCCGCCGCCGCGGCCTGCTGCCGCAACGCGTCGATCTTCTGCTGCTGGGCGGCCAGGAGCGACTCCAGTCGGGCGACGCGGTCCGCCTCATCCGCCCCGGCGGGGTTCGCGGCCTCCTGCGCCCACACGCCGGCGCCGCACAGGCCGAGCACCAACAACGCCCATCCGCAATGCGCGATCCGTGTTGTGACCATGAGGCGTCCTCCTTATCTCAGGGACCGTTGGAGATGACCTGCCCCGCGGGCACCGGGCGCCGATCGGGGCCCAATACGGGACCATCATAAGGCGCACGCCGCCGAGCACAAGCGGCGAACCGTCGATGTTCGCGTGGTCGGTGCCCGGCTGTGCGGCTCGCGCACGAACTGAGCTGACGGCGAGGGCACTGGCACGACGGGGCCGCGCGGGGCGTTGGTGCCCCCTCCTGTGGAGGAGCACGCTCTTGCGGGCATCGGGCACCCCGGCGGTACGGTTTGAACGCACGGGCAGCATCCATTATCTTGAAGGAGCCTGAGCTTTCGGCTCCCCCGCGGCGCCGCGTGCCCGGGAGCTGATCGTTCGCCGCCGCTGGCGGGTCGGCGGCCCACTGGAGCCCGATGCCATGAGCGTGGAACTGCTGCTCGGCGACGAGGCGGTCGGCATGGCCGCCTTGCACGCCCATATTGGCGGAGCGTTCTCCTACCCCGGCACCCCGGCCACGGAGATCTTCGAGTTCATCGCGGAGCGGGCGCGGGACGGCGGCCGCGTGTGGGCCCGCTGGTCGGCCAACGAGAAGGTTGCCTACGAGGAAGCCCTCGGCATGTCATATGCCGGCAAGCGGGCCCTCGTCTCCATGAAGCACGTCGGCCTGAACGTCGCCGCCGACCCGTTCATCAACTCGGCCCTGACGGGGGTCAACGGCGGGATCGTGCTGGTGGTGGCGGACGACCCGGGGATGCACTCGTCGCAGAACGAGCAGGACAGCCGGTACTACGCTGAGTTCGCCCAGATTCCCGTTTTCGAGCCGGCCAACCAGCAGGAGGCGTACGACCTGACGCGTGAAGCGTTCGACGTGTCCGAGCGGTTCGGGCTGCCGGTCATGGTCCGCGTCGTCACGCGCCTGTCGCACAGCCGGGCCAACGTACACACCCGGCCGCCCGAGAAGACGGACGCCGGCAACGGTCGCCGCCTAGCCCCCGATCCGAACGCCTGGACGCTGGTGCCGTCCAACGCCCGCCGGCGATTTCGCCGCCTGATCGAGATGCAACCACAGCTTCGGGAGTGGTCGGAGAAGCACCCGCTGAACACGTTGCGATTGGCGGGGCGACGCGGGGTGCTGGCGGCGGGGATTGCGGCGAATTACGTGGGCGAAGCGTTGGCGGGCCGCGACGAGCTGTCGCTGCTCAAACTGGGCACGTATCCCCCGCCGGTGGAGCTGATCCGCCAGCTCGTGAACCACTGTGACGAGATCCTGATTGTGGAAGAGGGCTACCCGTTCCTGGAGAAGCGGCTGAACGGGCTGCTCGGGCTGGCGGGCAAGGCGGTGAAGGGCAAGCTGACCGGGGCGCTGCCGCCCGACGGCGAACTCACGCCCGATCTCGTCGCCACAGCACTCGGCCAGCCGTATACCGCCGGCCATACTGCCCTGACTGACCTGACGGGCCGTCCGCCAGCGTTGTGCCGCGGCTGTCCGCACGCGGACACGTTCAAGGCGATCATCGACGCGACGGCGTCGTACCCCGAGGCGTGCCTGTTCAGCGACATCGGCTGCTACACGCTGGGCGTGCTGCCGCCGTACCGCGCCGTCCACTCGTGCGTGGACATGGGGGCGTCGATCGCGATGGCGCACGGGGCGGCCCAGGCGGGGGCGTACCCCGTGTTGTGTACGATCGGCGACTCGACGTTCACGCACTCGGGGATGACCCCGCTGATCGGCGCGATTCGCGCCGACGCGGACATCACCGTCTTCGTCCTGGACAATGCCACGGTGGCGATGACCGGCGGGCAGGAGACGATGGCGGCGGGGCAGCAGCTCATCGACCTGCTCCGCGGCCTGGGCGTGAAGCCGGACCAGATGCACCTGCTCGAACCGCTGGCCAAGAACCACGAGCAGAGCGTGCAGACCATCAAGCGGGCGATCGAGCACCGCGGCCTGTCGGTCATCGTGGCCCAACGCGAGTGCATCCACAACCGCCGCAAGGCCAAGGCGGAGCCGGCGGCGGGCAAGGCGGCGACGCCGGCCTGACGGTCGCGCGCCCCACCGTGAGAGAGGAAACAGATAACCACAGAGGCACAGAGGCGCAGAGAAGAAGAGACCAGGGAAACGGAGAATGCGGACGCCATTCGTCTCTATCGCGCTTCCACGCTCGCGGCCGTCGGGCTGCACGCCGCAGCTGTTGCGGGATCCCGCAATCTAAGTGGCATCTGATTGTTCTTTTCTGCGTCTCTGTGCCTCTGTGGTGAATCCGCGGTCAAGAGAGAGTCGGTGCGCGGCCCGGACACCGGGTCGCCGAGGGTTGGTGACGTGGAACAGAACCTCATTCTCGCGGGCGTCGGCGGGCAGGGCATCCTGTCCATCGCGCGGGCCATCTCCATCGCGGCGCTGCGCCGCAACCTCCACCTCAAGCAGGCCGAAGTGCACGGCATGGCCCAGCGCGGGGGGGCGGTGCAGTCACACCTGCGCATCGCCGACCATCCGATCTTCAGCGACCTGATCCCGGCGGGCCAGGCGGACCTGATCTTCTCGGTGGAACCGCTGGAGGCCCTGCGCTACGTCCAGTACCTGCGCGACGACGGGGTCATGGTCGTCAGCACCAACGCCTTCGTGAACATCGAGAACTACCCGGCGATCGAGCAGGTGCTCGACCGCATCGCCGCCTTCCCGCGACACGTCCTGCTGGACGCCGACCGGCTCGCCAAGGCGGCCGGCTCGGTCCTGGCGGCCAACATCGTCACCCTCGGCGCCGGCTCGCTGTTCCTGGAGATCGAGCCGCAGGAACTGGAGGACGCCGTCGCCGAGATGTTCGCCACCAAGGGCGAGAAGATCATCCAGGTGAATCGGCGGGCGTTCCGGCTGGGGCGGAACGCGGCGGCGGCGTACCGCGACGGGTTGCAGCGCGGCGGCACGTCGCGGGCCGTCCGCGCGTGGATCGACACCCTGCCGATCGAAGCGTTGCTCCGGGAAGAGCCGCCGACCCCACCCACGTTCGACGACCTCGACACGGGCGAGACGCGCCTGACCGGGGCGGAGGCAACGGCGTTCGAACGGACGCTACTACGGGCGTACGAAGAGGGCCGTCGGCCGCTCTATGAGCACGAAGTCTACATGCTCATCGAGCTGATCGGCGCGATCTCCCCGCCGCGCTACGTCTTCATCCCCACCGGCAATCTGATTTCACACGAAGCCCTGGACCAGTTCCCCGGCGATCGCGTCGTGCTGAAGATCGTCTCGCAGGACGTGATCCACAAGAGCGACGCCGACGGCATCGCCTTCGTGCCCAAGAGCCACGACGTGGTCCGCCGCGAGATCGAGCGGCTGATTCAGCGCCACGCCGGCACCGCCCGCGTCGAGGGCGTCCTCGTCGTCGAGTTCGTCGAGCGCACGCAGCCGGGCTTCGGCAACGAGCTGTTCGTCGGCGTGCGGGCCACGCGCGAGTTCGGCCCGGTCATCGCGGCCGGCCTCGGCGGCATCGACACCGAATACCTGGCCAGCAAGATGCGCCCCGGCGTTGCCGTCGCCAAGGCCTGCGCCACCGACACCACCGCCGAGGAGTTCCTGGAGCTGTTCCGGCAGACCGCGGCGTACGACGTGCTGTCGGGGCGGGCGCGCGGCCACCGGCGGATCGTCTCCGACGGCGAGCTCCTGCGCTGCTTCCGGGCGTTCATCTCGCTGGCGCGGCACTTCTGCGTCGATCGCGGCATCGAAGGCCCGGACGTGGCCGAGCTGGAGGTCAACCCCTTCGCGTTCCGCCAGCAGCACATGGTCCCGCTCGACGGCCGCGGACGGCTCGGGCCCGCCGCCAAACGCCCCGCGGTCCGCCCGATCGAGAAGGTCCGCCGATTGCTGGAGCCGCGGGCCATCGGCGTCCTGGGCGTGTCCAGTACGGCGATGAACTTCGGCCGCATCATCCTGAACAACATCAAGACCTGCGGGTTCCCGGCGGACCACCTTTACGTGGTCAAGGAGAACGAGCAGCAGATCGACGGGGTCCGCTGCGTGCCGAACGTGGCGGCGTTGCCCGAGCCGGTGGACATGCTCGTCATCGCCGCCCCCGCTACCGCCATGCCGCAGATCACCCGCGACGTGATCGCCAGCGGCAAGGTCGGGGCCGCGGTCGTCATCCCCGGCGGCATGGGCGAGAAGGAGGGGTCGGAGGAGATCGAGAAGCAGATTCGCAGCGCGATCGCCGCCGGCCGCGAGCTGCCCGACGGCGGCCCCGTGTTCCTGGGGCCCAACTGCATGGGCATCCAGTCGCGGCCGGGGCATTACGACACGTTCTTCATTCCGCAGGCCAAGCTTGACACGCGCTGGACGGCGCCGCCGCGGCGGGTCGCCCTGGTGTCGCAAAGCGGCGCGTTCATCGTCAGCCGGCTGAGCAACCTGGAGACGCTCGATCCGGCACTGACGATTTCGCTCGGCAACCAGATCGACCTGAGCATCGCCGATTGCGTGCAGGCGGTGGGCGAGCGCCACGACATCGACGTCATCGCCGTCTATGCCGAGGGGTTCAACAACTACGACGGGCTCGATCTGGTGCGGGCGATTCGGCGGCTGACCGACGCGGGCAAGACGGTGATCTTCTACAAGGCGGGGCGGACGGCGTCGGGGCGGTCGGCGGCGGCGGGGCACACGGCCTCGGTCGCCGGCGACTACGACGTGTGCCAGGCCGCGACGGCCAACGCCGGCGCGATCGTCGTCGAGACGTTCAAGGAGTTCGAGCAGCTCGTCGATCTGGCCACGGCGCTGCACGCCAAGCCGGCCGAGGGGCCGCGGATCGGGGCCATCAGCAACGCGGGCTTCGAGACGGTCGGCATGGCCGACAACGTGCTCGGGCCGGATTTCGCGGTCGAGATCGGGGCGCTTTCCGACGCCTCGAAGCAGCAGCTTTCGGCCGTGCTGGGCCGCTTCAAGCTCGACGCACTCGTCAACGCCCGCAACCCGCTCGACCTGACGCCAATGGCCACGGACGAGGCGTACGAGCAGTGCGTCCGGGTAATGCTCGACAGTGCGGACGTGGACGCCGTCGTCGCATCGTTCGTCCCTCTGACGCCGGCCATGCTCACGACGCCGGACGAGATCGGCAAACCCGGTTCGCTGGCGGAGCGGCTGCCCAAGCTGTTCGCGGAGGCCCGCAAGCCGGTGGTTGTCAGCGTGGACAGCGGGCCGCGGTACGACGCGCTGGTGCGGGCGCTGCGGGCCGCCGGCGTCCCGGTCTTCCGCTCCGCCGACCAGGCCGTCCGGGCCCTGGGCCGATACCTGAGTCACCGGCTGCACCGGCGCACCGCCCGCGCCGCCACGATGTCGGCGGCGACGGTGCCCACCCCGGCCGGCCACGCCGACGCGACCCGGCCGGTCCACGCCTGACGTGCGCGCTGCGCGCCGTGGCGGGGCAAGCGGACGCGCCGCCCGCCCCGTGCCGGGGGCCGGTGGTTGCTTGACAGGCCGGCGGGGGTCCATAGAATCGCTCCACTCGTTCGCACCAGCGAGCCGCCCCGGGTCGCACGGGCCCGGGGAGGGGTGCCGCCGGCGTCCCGTGTGGAACGGGCATCCCCAGGAATCGTGACCGGACTCGAAGTCTGGGCCGGTCTGTGAACGTGTGACGCGGGAGGACTTGCGCGTGATCGACGTTCGGAACCTCTCGAAATACTACGGGAGCCGGTGTGCGGTGGACCGCATCTCGTTCACGGTCGCCGAGCGGACAATCGTCGGCTTCCTCGGCCCCAACGGGGCCGGCAAGACCACGACCATCCGCATCCTCACGGGCTACATGCCGCCCACCTCGGGTACGGCGACGGTGGCGGGGTACGACGTCCTGACCCAATCGCTCGCGGTCCGTTCGGTCGTCGGGTACCTACCGGAAGCGGTCCCGCTGTATCCCGAAATGCGCGTCCGCGAGTACCTGAGGTTCCGCGGGAAGCTGCGCGGGCTCGACCGTTCGCAGCGCGAGGCGGCGATCGCGCGGGTCGTCGAGCGCTGCTGGCTGCGGGACGCCGTCGATCGCCCCATTGGGCAGTTGTCCCGCGGCTTTCGGCAGCGGGTGGGGCTGGCGGATGCCCTGCTGCACAACCCGAAGGTGTTGATTCTGGATGAGCCGACGGTCGGACTGGACCCGGCCCAGGTGCGGGAGACGCGGGGCCTGCTCCGCGAGCTGTCCGGCGACCACCCGATCCTGTTCTCCAGCCACACGCTGTCCGAGGTCGAGGCCATCTGCCACCGCATCGTCATTATTCACGAGGGGCGGCTGATCGCGGCGGGGACGGTGGACGAGCTGAAGGCCCAGACCGCCGGCCAACGCCGCCTGCACGCGGTCCTGAAGGCGCCGGCGGGGGACGTGGCCGACGCGGTGCGCAAGCTGCCCGGCCTGCACGACGTGCGGACGACGGCTAACGGGGACTGGGCGCGGGTGGACGCGGCGGCGGCCGGGGAGGCGTTGGAGCCGCTGGCGGGACTGGCAGCGGCCCGCGGGTGGGCGGTCCGCGAGTTGCACCAGGAGCTGCCATCGCTGGAGGACTTCTTTGTCAAGGCCGTGCTCGCCGCCCGGGCGGCGCGGCCGTAGTGACGGGGAGGTGAGGGACCGGCCATGCGCCACACGCTGGCTATTGCACAACGCGAACTGCTGTCACTGTTCTGCTCGCCGGTCGGCTACATCGTGCTCGCGGGCTTCTGGCTGGTGACGGGGGCGATCGCGATCTGGAACGCGGAGGCCTTCGGCCCCGGCAAGCCGGCCACGCTGCGGGACATCTTCATGTGGGCGCCGTTCGTCCTGACGCTGGTGGTGCCGGCGATGACGATGCGGGCGCTGAGCGAGGAATACCGCAGCGGGACCTTCGAGACCCTGATGACCGCCCCGGTGTCGGACGCGGCGGTGGTGCTGGGCAAGTATGTGGCCACGCTGGGATTCTACGGCGTGCTGCTGGCCGGCACGCTTGTCTACCCGCTGCTGATGGAAGTGTTCGGCAACCCCGATTGGGGCGAGGTGCTGGCGACGTACCTCGGGCTCGTGCTCGTCGGGGTGGCGTTCGCGGCGTACAGCCTGTTCGCCAGCAGCCTGACGCGCGACCAGGCGGTCGCGTGGATGCTGGGCGCCATGCCGCTGATGCTGCTGGTGCTGTCGGTCTACAACCTGGTGCGTCAGTTCGAGGGCTGGCAGCGGGAAGTCCTGGCCCAGCTCAACATCATGGGCCGCTTCGCGCAGTTCGCCCGCGGGCAGGTCGAAACCGACGCGGTGGTCTTCTTCCTGGCCGTCGCGGCGTTGTTCCTGTTCCTTACGGTCAAGGTGGTGGAGTCACGACGATGGCGGTAAGCGTCCCCACGACGGGGCCCGCGGCTCCCCGGCCCCTCGACGCGCCGCGACGCCGGCTGCTGTTCGGCGTCAACGTGCTCGTGCAGATCGGGCTGGCCGTTCTGGTGTGCGTGGTGGTGATCTGGCTCGGCGGGCGGTTCCCGGCGCAAGCGGATCTGACGGGGACCGGGCGCAACAGCCTGAGCTCGCGTTCGGTGCAGCTGCTCCGCGGGCTGGACCTGAACATCCGCATCACCGGGGTGTTTGCCGAGCCGGACAAGCGCGATGTGCTGGGGCAGCGTCGCCGGCGGGCGTTGCAGGACCTGCTGGAGCTGTATGAGCAGGCCGGCGGGGCGCGGGTCAGCACGTACCTGCTGGACCCGTCGCTCCAGAAGGCCGAGACCGACAAGCTGCTCCAGCGGTTGCTGGAGCTGCCGGCCTACCGCGACGAGGCCCGCCCGCACCAGGAGGCCCTGGCCGCCTTCGGGCCGGTCAACAGCCAGGTTCAGTCGCTGGGGGCCGCGGAGTTCGCCCGGCTGGATGAGCTGATGCAGGCCGAGCCGACGCTGGCGCGGCAGCGCAATCTGGCCATCATCCGCAACAACTTCCGCGAGATCGCCCGCGACGCGCAGGACATCGTGCGGACGCTCGACGAACTGCAAAAGAGCGAAGTGCCGCGGTTCGGGCAAGCCGTCCGCGACGCCCGCCAGTACCTCGGCGACGTGGAACTGCTGCTGCAAAACGCGGCGGCGTGGATGGGCGGCGAGGGCTTGTCGCTGCCCGGGTTGCCCGACGAGCTGCGCGGGTTCTTCCAGCAGGCTTCCGCCCGCTATGAGCCCGTGCTCACCGCCGTCCGCGGACTCCTGGACCAGACCAAGGACCTGAAGGACGTGAAGGTCGAGGAGCTCTACAACGGGCTGACACGCTGGCGCACCAGTCCGCCCGTGCTCGTCGAAAGCGAGCGCGAAGCCCGTGTCATCCCGTTCTGGGACCTGTGGCCCACGCCCGCCGCCCCCGACGCCCCGGTCGGCCCCGACGGCGAGGACCGCGTCTTCGCGGGCGAGGCCGCGATCTCGTCGGCCATTCTCCAACTGACGCAGAAAGAGAAGACGGCGGTGGTCTTCGTGCGCGTGGGGGGCACGCCGCTGCTGACACCCGATTTCAGCCAGATGAACATGATGAACCTGCGGCAGTTGCCGCGGGCGCCGTATCAGGAGCTGAACTACCTCCTGGAGAAGGCCAACTTCCAGACCGCGGAATGGAACGTCGCGGAGGAGAAGTCCCCGCCGACGGTCGAGGGGGCGGCCCGCACCGTCTACGTCATCTTCGCACCGGAACCCGCGCCGCGCGATCCGCGCAACCCAATGCCGCCACCGACCCTCAGCGACGAAGACCGGCAGATCATCCTGAACGCGGTCGCCGCCGCCGGCCGGGCCGTGTTCATGGCCGGCTGGCGTCCGCCGGAACTCCCCATCCCGGGCGCCGGCCCGCCGTACGACTTCGGCGACTATTTGAAGTCGACGTGGGGGATTGAGGTGGTGAACCAGGCGTTGTGCCTGAGCTTCATGCCGCACCCGGAGAAACCGGGCGAGTGGGTCCCCGCCGGGCGGCAGCCGCAGCTCCTGACGACGGACAATGTGCTGCGCTTCACCGATCATGCCATCGGGGCCCCGCTGAAGACCGACCGCGCCGCGCTGGTGCTGGCCTGTCCGCTGCGCGTGGCCCCGGCGGCGAGCCGGCCGACGGGCCTGACCATCGAGACGGTCGCGGAGCTGCGCGACACGGTGGACGCCTGGGCCTGCGGCGACCTGAATCAGATCGAGGACCAGCTCAAGCGACGCCAGGGTATCCGGCCGGGCCCGGCCGACATCGCCGCGCCGTTTCCCCTGGCGGTGGCCGCGACGAACGAGGCGGGGCAGAAAGTCGTGGTCTTCGGCAGCGAGCTGTTCGCGAGCGACACCATCGCGCAGGCCACGGGACTCCAACAGGTCGGCAACGCGCTGGTGCTGGGCACGCTCTACCCGGCCAATAGCGACTTGCTCATCAACGCGCTGCACTGGTTGACCGGAGAGGCGGACCGCATCGCGGTGGGTCCGCGGCGCGCGGAGCTGCCGCGGCTGAGCAATCTCAGCGAGTCCACCGCGGCCGTCCTGCCGTGGATGCTGGTCGGGGTGTGGCCGGCGGTGGCCCTGGTCGTGGGGCTGGGGGTGTGGTTTGTGCGGCGGAGGTAACGGGGCATGAACTTCAAGACCACCGGACTGCTGCTGGGGCTGCTCATCTTGGTCGGCCTGGTGTGGCTGCTGTTTCCACGCGGACGGACGCCGGCCGACCTGGAGCCGCCGCCGTCCCCACGGACGCCGGCGACGACGGACCTGCTCGACCCGCGCCCGAAGGACGAGGACATCGTGCGAGTCGAGGTGGAGCGGCCGAACCAGCCGCGGCTGGTCCTCGAACGACCGGCGGCCAGCGCGGAGGCGGGGGTTGAGCCAGACTGGCGCATGCTGGAACCGCTCGCCGCCCAGGCCGAGAACTTCAAGGTGAGCGGGCTGATCCGCACGTTGACCGGCCTGCAATCGCAGAGTCGGTTCGAGCCGGGAGCGGCGGGAGCGCCGAGCGCCGCCGACGCGGGGCTGGAACCGCCGGCCGCCACGATCACGCTGGTGGACACGCAGGGGAAGCGCATCGGCGTGCAGATCGGCAGGAAGGCGGCGATGTCCAACGACACGTACGTGCGGCTGGCCGAGCGTCCCACCATTCACATCGTGGCGCGCGACCTGCGGCCGCAGGTCCAGGAGCGCATCCAGGACTACCGGGCCAAGCGCCTGCTGCGTTTCAAACCGGATGAGGTGGTGCGGGCCCGTATTGAGCACGACGGCCGCACGTATGACTTTTCGCGTTCGGGTGAGGAGTGGGTCATCAATGAGCCGACGCGGGCCTATGCGGACGGGGCCAAGCTCCGCTCGAAGCTGCTGTCGCCGCTGTCCATGATGCAGGCGGCCGACTTTGTCGAGGAGGCGCCCACTTCGCTCACCCCGTACGGTTTGGACGAGCCGTTCCTGACCGTCACGCTGACGACCGAACACCGCCGGACGGTGACGACGGCGCCCGCCGAGGCCGCCGAGACACAGCCGGCCGAAGTCCGGATCGATACGCAGACGCACGTTGTGCGGATTGGGGGGTTCGCGGACCTGAAGAACGAGCGGCGTTACGCGCAGACCGACGCCGGACCGGCCGTGGTCGCGGTCGGGGCCGGCGAGGTGACCGGGCTGGTGCCGAACCTCAACGAGCTGCGCGACCCGCGGGTCACGCGGCTGAAGGCGGCCGATCTGACCGAGATCAGCCTGACGCTGGCCGGGCAGACCACGGTGTTGCGCAAGAGCGATGGGACGTGGCGCGGCGTCGGTGACGCCGGCGAGCTGGATGACGACGCCGTCAAGGACTTCGTCACCGCCATCGAGGACCTGAGCGCGATCAGCACCATTGACGAGCCGGAGGCGCCCGCCGCCTACGGCCTGGACGCGCCGCGGGCCGAGCTGTCGATCGCGGCGACGGGCCGGGTGACGCCGTTGGTGCTGCGGATCGGCGGCGCGACGGCCAGCGGGCGAAACGCATACGTTCAGCTTGCCGACCAGCCCGGGGTCGTGGTGGTGAGCGAGGCCCAGGCGGCCCGCCTGGCGGTGAATCCGCTGTCGCTGCGCTCGCGGGAGGTCTTCGGCTACGCGCTGGAGCGCGTGCAGCGCGTCCGAGTGGAGCGGGATGGCGGGGCGTTCCTCATTGAACGCGACGGAGAGGGGTGGGCGTTGCGCGAGCCGGCCGACACCCCGTTGAACGTGGCCGCCGCCCGCGCGCTGGCGCAAGACCTGGCACGGCTGCGGGCCCGCAACGTGGTGGCCCGTGACGAGCCCGCGCGCTACGGTCTGGAACCGCCGGCCGCGACCGTCCGTTTCGACGTGACCGCCCCGGCCGCGACGACCGTCCCCGCGTCACCGGAGGCCGCGGGCGCCGTGTCGCACGTGCTGCGGGTGGGGCGGGCCAACGGCGTGGGCTACGCGCGCCGCGACGAAGACCCGCTCATCTATGAACTCGACGAATCGGTCTGGCAGTCGCTGACGGCCGAGCTGATCGAGCCGCGGGTGTTCGCGTTCACCGCCGACGCAGCGCAACGGGTCCAGGTCGTCGCCACCGGCGGGACGCTGGAGCTGGCCCGCCAGGGCGAACGCTGGATCTACGTGCCCGACCCCTTCGTCGCCCTGGACCAGAAGAAGGTGCAGGACTTCGTGCATGACCTGTCGGAGCTGCGCGTCGAAACGTGGCTGGCATACCACGACGGCGACCTGGCGGCGGCGGGCCTGGAGTCCGCCCCCGCGTCGGTCCGGATCGAGCTGACCGACGGGACTGAAGTGGTCATGAACCTGACGCAGGAGCAGCCCGGGGACCTGCCACGCCGCGCGGGGCTGCCCGCGGAGCGGCGCATCTTCCGGCTGCGGTCGGCGGACGTGGAGAAAATCCTGCGCGGGCTGAACCAGTATCTCCCGGCCGCGGCCCAATAGACTCCAGCCGCCACGTTCGCCCCAGGCGCCTCAGACCACGACCGCCGCGGCGGTCTCCGGCCGGACCCTCTCCTTGGCCACGCTCTCCACATAGTTAAAGCGGTCGGCGGAATACACGACCGCGATGTGCGTGAGTAGCGCGGCCCACCACGCCTCCGGCGTGGCGGCGTGATCAAGTCGTTCCGCCAACGCGGCGACGAGGCCCGCCGGCACGCACAGTGTCCACGGTTGGACGGGTGCCGCAACGCGGCATTCCTGACCAGGGTTTACGACGTGCAGGTCACCATCGGCCGCGACGCCGTAGTAGCTCGCTTTGCCGATCGCGGGCGCGGCGGCGTACAAAGTGGCGTGCGCATAATCCGTCAGATAGTCGGGACCGTAGAAATGGCGCGGGTGGACGGCCGCCACATGGCCCTCGCGGCATCTCGCCACGGCGGCCGCACAGGCCCGCGACCACGACGCCCCCTCCGCGACGACGGCGGCGACCGCTGAATCGCCCCCGGCAACGCGTTCCAGCCCCGCCACCGCCGCCGACTGCACGGCGCACACCAGCAGCCGCTTGCGTGGGTACGTCTGCCGGCGATAGTTCTCCCACGCTCCCCGCAGATCATCCTCGTCCGCGACGGCCGCCAGCATCGTTATCGCGGGCAGGGTTTCCGCGGCCAAACGGAGGCCGACGGCGTCGAGAATCGCGGCAAGCCGGTGCGCATACGTGTGCTCCGCGAACACCCGCCGCTGGCCACGCCAGGCCAGCCGTTCGCGGTATTCGTCGTCGCCCAGCAAGCGCTCTAGGCACCGCCGCGTCGTCGCCTCATCCGCGCTCAGGAGCACAAGGTCCTCGCCCAGCAGTTCGACGATGCCGCGGGAGGGCGAACTAATCACCGGCGTGCCGCAGGCGAGCAGCTCGAACACGCGGCGGGCGAACATCGTGGGCGAATCGGCCACGCTGTTGATGTTCAGGAACACCCGGTAGCGTTTGTAGGCCGTCAGCATCCGGGCGTACGGCAGCCGGCCGCGCAACGCCGGCCGGTACGCCGCCGGCCACTCGTACTGCGGATCGTCGCTGGCCGCCATGCGGTCGTAGATGTGCAGGCCGAACTCCAGGGCGGGCCGCAGGATCGCCGCCGCCGCGTCCTGACGCCGCGTGTGCCGCTCGCGGTACCACGTGCCGGCGAAGGCCACCGCCCCGTCGCGCGGCCCCGCCCACCCCGGATTGTGCAGCCGTGGCTGGGCGGCGAACGGCAACGCGAACACGCGCTCGTGCCCCAGGTGTCGTCGATACGCCGGAAGGCAGTCGGCGTCCGACGTGAACACGAAGTCAAACAGCCGGGCCGCATCGACGAAGTGGGCGAAGTTCGGCGGGTCTTCCTTGTTGTAGAACGTCGTGGGAATGCCGCGCGCGCGACACCACGCGACCAGTTCCGGCAACGCGTAACGCGGCACGATCTCCGGCCACCGGCCCAGGTCCTGCACTTGAAACCGCCAGGTGTCGCTGAACCCCGCCCAGGCGGACTCGACCAGCAGCAAGTGCGGCGGCTGTTCCTCCAGCACCTCGCGCCAGGACCGCGGCGTGAACGTGTACACGTCCGCCTCGAATTGCCAAGCCCACCAGGAGAACTCGTCGGTGACCGCCGCGATGCGCAGATCGCGGCGTCGGCGCAGCTCGGGCGGCGCCCGGCCAAAGGGCTCCGAGACCAGCGGGACCGGGTCGAAGGCGGGGCCGACCGGCGTCGCGGGCCATTCGCCGACGGAGCCCGTGTCACCACGGGGCGCGACGGCGGCGAGCGGCGCGGATGGAGTGGTCCGCCCCCCCCCCAACCCCTCCCTAAGAGGGGGGGGAGTGGTCGGGCCGGCGTGCTCCTCCGCGGCCAGAGCTTGCCCGCGTTGCCGGCGACGCTGCAAGCCGAGACACAGCAGCCGCCACAGGCGGACGGGGAGCTTCAGGGTGTCGAGCGAGGGCCGCACGGCGCGGACCAGCGCGTCGCCGAGCTGGTAACGCACTTCCTCGCGGCGCCGCCGCAGCTCCGCCTGACAGAACCGCAATTCGGTCTCCAGCGCTTCGGCGCGGGCTTCCGCCAGTCGCCGGCGCTGTCGTTCGGCTTCATGTGCGGCCTGCGACACGGCGTCGTCCGGCGTCATGGTGGCCCTCCCCCGGTCGGTGCGGAGGCGCCCAGCCACTGAATGAGCCAGCGAGCAAACTCGGCCTTGTCCAACGCGACGCCCTGGCGCGGGGTCACGACTTCGCCGCCCGCGGTGAATACGGTAGCACGGATGTCGGCCGCGCCCATCGTGTCCAGCGGGTTGGCGACGACGGCATCCAGTCCCTTGGCCCGCAGCTTGTGACGCGCGCGGACTTCCAGGACCGCCGGCGCCTCGAGCGCAAAACCGACGAGGCGTTGCCCGGGCCGCTTGCGGGCGGCACACGCCGCCACCAGGTCGGGCGTGGGTTCCAGTTCAATGACCAATCGCTCACCGGTCCGCGGCAGCTTGGCCACGTCGGCCGGGCGCGGCCGGTAGTCCGCCACGGCGGCCGCCATGATGAGCACGTCGCACCGCGGAAAGTGCTCGTCGAGCAAGGCGGCCAGGTCGGCGGTCGAGCCAAACCGCAACGTCCGCACGCCGGCGGGCGGCGGGACCGGGGCTGGTCCGAGCAGCAGCGTGACGTCGCAGCCCGCGTCACGGCCCGCCTCGGCCAGACAAACGCCCAGCCGACCGCTCGACCGGTTGGCGATGTACCGCACGGCGTCGATCGGCTCGTGCGTCGGACCGGCGGTCACGAGCAGCCGCCGGCCGCACGGGGAGTTGTCCTGATCCGGGGCCGTCATTAGCGCGTGACATGATAGCCGGAGGGGCCGCCGTTACACGACTACACGGTAAACCGCCGGCTGCGCCCGGGCCGCGTCAGCGAGCGGGCCTGTTCGTCGTATCCCGGCTTGCCCATCAGGGCGAAGGTGTATTCCTTGCCGAGCTGGACCGCGGGCTGGTCGTAGGGATCGATGTGGAGCAGGTAACCCATGATGCTGGTGGCGGCTTCCCACAGCAGGATGAACTGCCCGACGGCTTCCTCGCTGACGCGCGGGAAGCGGATCGTCAGGCACGGCCGCTGGCTGGCGACCAGGGCCGCCTCCGTCGCCCGCTTCTCCGCATTCAGCAGTCGCCCCAGCGACTTGCCTTGCAAGTAGCCCAACTCGTCCGGCATCCCGCCGACACGCGGGACCTTGACATCGCGGTCGAACTTCTCGACCTCCAGGAACATGAACACCTTGTCGTTCGGGCCTTCGCGGTAGAGCTGCACCTGCGAATGCTGGTCCGTCGCCCCCAGGGCCTTGATCGGCGTCGCCCCGGCGATCGTCGGCTGGCCGTCCAGGTCGCGGCACTTGCCCAGGCTCTCCGCCCAAAGCTGCCGGTACCAGTCCGCCAGGTCCTTGAGCTGGTAACTGTACGGCATCATCACGTGCAGCCGCTTTCCGCGAACGTAGAAGGCGTGCAGCAGCAGGGCGAGCATGGCGGCGGGGTTCTTGGCGATCGCCGACTGCGCGACGCGCCGCCCCATCGCCGCCGCCCCGGCCAGCAGCTTGTCGATCTTGATGCCGCACATTCCGGCCGAGAACAGCCCGACGGCCGAGAGCACGGAGAAGCGTCCGCCGACGCCCGGCGGCACGGGCAGGGCGTCGAAGCCGTGCTGCTCGACGATGCCGCGCATCGTGCCGCCTTCCGGGTCGGTGGTAACGACCATGTGCTTCGTGAGCGCTTTCTTGCCGAGCTTCCTGGCCACCAGGTCGAGAGTGATGAGGAACTGGGCCGCGGTTTCGGCGGTCTCGCCGGACTTGCTGATGACGTTGAACAGCGTCCTTCTCAACGACGGACCCAGCACATCCACGAGGTTGCCGAACTGCACCGGGTCCACGTTGTCCATCACGAACAGCCGCGGCCCGCGCCGGGTGCGGCCGGTGAGCAGGTTGTGGTAGGGCGGATTCAGGGCGGTCTGGAGCGCGATGTTGCCCAGTGCCGAGCCGCCGATGCCGAGAACGACCAGGTTCTCGAACCGGCCCTGGTATCGCCGAACAGCCGCCTGGACCGTTCGCAACATGGCCCGGTCGGCCGGCAGGTCGCGGTAGCGGTGCTTGCCCGCCTTGCGCTCGCGCTCGATACGCGTCACCACTTCCTTCACGGGGGCCTCGGCCCGGCGAATCTCCGCCGACGACAAGCCGTGAATGGCCCCAACGGCGGCGTCGAGAACGTTGGCGAAGTCGATTTGCAGACCGGTTGCGGGCATGAGCATGCTCCTCGTCTCGGCTGGGGCGCGCGTGCGCCAAGGTCGCCGTTAGCATCTGCGGTGTGCCAACATAACGCCAAAGCGGGATTGTGGAAGACCGTGCGTACCGCTGCCGACCGGCACGCACCGGCCATTGGCCGGTGCCACACCCGCTGGCGAAGCCCAACCCGGCTGCGAGCTGTGATACACAGCTTCCAGCCTCTACTTCTCCGTCAACTCCAGCG
Source organism: uncultured Planctomycetales bacterium (assembly GCA_964462635.1). GTDB lineage: Bacteria > Planctomycetota > Phycisphaerae > UBA1845 > Fen-1342 > JBFMAI01. The sequence continues at coordinate 14,198 of CAYWYJ010000002.1, read as the reverse complement.
CCCCGGTCCAATCCTCCGGCGGCGGGGAGGCCAGGAACACGCGCGTCGCGGCCAAGTAGTGCGTCGCAGCCAGGTCGTCGGGACGGTCCGTAGCGCAGGCTTCGAAGGCCGCGAGCGCCTTTTCCCACTGCCGCCGCTGAAAAGCCGCGACGGCCACGCCGAAGCGCTCGGCGTACCCCAGCGTGCCCTCGTCGATCTCCCCGGCATGGCCGAGCAACTCGTAGATCGGCACGGCCTGGGTCTTGCCCTTGACCTGCACGCCGCCAAGTGGACGGACGACGAAGCCCGTGCCGGCCTGGTCGTACGTTGCGCCGCTGACCAGGATGCGCGTGCCGTAGAACTTGTTGGCGGACTCCAGCCGGGAAGCGACATTCACCGAGTCGCCGATGCAGGTGTAGTCGTACTTCTGCTCGCTGCCGCAGGGCCCGACGACGGCGTTGCCCGTGGCCAGTCCGATGCGCAGCCGCAGGCCGCTGAACGCCTCGTCGCCGCGGCCCTGCCACTGCTCGGCGATCAACAGCCCCAGGGCGACCTGGATGTCGAGCGCGGCCGCGCACGCTCGCCGGGCGTGGTCGGGCTGCGGGTAGATGACCGGGTTCCAGAACGCGAACACCCCGTCGCCGATGAACTTGTTGATCATTCCCTCGTGGTGCAGGACGACCTCGCTGAGCCGGCCGAGCACCACGTTGAGCACATGCTGCGTGCGGGTCGCGCCGATCCGCTCCGACAGCGTGGTGAAGCCCGCCAGGTCGGTGAACATCGCCGTGACCTCGCGGACCTCGGCCCGCCGACAGAGCTCGGCATTCTCCGCCATTTGCCGGGCAAGCGTGGCCGAGGTGTACTGGCTGAGGGCGGTGGCGATCTGCCGCGACTCGCGTTCGAGGAACACGTAGCGAAACAGAAGGATCGCGAAGAAGCACAGCGTGACCGCCGCGATGATCGGCACCAGCGCGATCCACAGTATCCAGACGTGGAACGCGAGCCAGCCGGCCAGGGCGGCGTAGGCGATGCTGACCGCCAGCAGCAGCAGCGCCGCGGGCCGCGGCCGCCAGCGGGCACTGACCAGCGTCGCCAACAGACCCGCACCGACCGTCAAGAGCACGTTGAGCCAGGACGGCGACCAGCGGACGGTCTGTCCGGTCAGCAGGCCGTTGAGCAGGTTGGCGTGCGCGATGACGCCGGGCGCCCGCGGGCTGGTCGGGATCGGCGTCATGTCGGCCAGCGCGGTCGCGGTGTAGCCGATCAGGCCGATCTTGCCGGCCACGCGCTGCCGCAGCCGCGTCAGCAGTTCGTCGATCTCGCGCTGATACGCATCGTTGGCCGCGAATGCCCGGCGCAGAGTGTCCATCGAGGCGGCGGCGGGCGAGACGCTGGCGGGCGAGACGCCCGCACTCCCCTGAAGCGCCGCGCGCACCGCGGGCTCTTCCTGTTTCAACAACTCGTCGTACTGCTTGATCCACTCGCCAATCTGTCGGGCGGCGTCGCTGTCGTCACGGTAGCGCGCCAACCGCAGTTCGCCGTCCAATTCCAGCCGCCGGCGCAAATCGTCGCGGTACGCCCGCCACGGCTCGACATCAAATGGCGGACCGGCGTCCGGCACATCGCGCTGGTCAGCGTCCGACGCGGCCCCCAGCAGGGCGGCCAGCGTATCGCGGATCAGCTCCTGATTCTGTCGCACCTTCAGCCGCCGGTCGTAGATCTGCCAGACGGCACCCATCGGCACGTGCGGGCCGAACTGCTCGCTCCAACGTCGATGAGGCACCCAGGGCACCAGCGCTCGGCCCTGGCGATCGAGTTGGACGGCTAGTGGTCGTTCCCGCCCCGGAACGCGCAACGTCATCCGCCCCGGCCGGGATTGAACATCTCCACGCCCCAACCGCAGCTCATCAAACGCGACTGCAAACGCCAGTTGCGGCAGGACCGCGTCACAGTAGCGCACCAGCAGCGGCGTCCGCCGCATCACGCCGTCGCGGTCGGGCTCGAAGACGACGAAACCGCAGCGGGCCGCGGCGCGGGCGTGCGGGAAGTACACCGGGGCGAGCGCGGGCACGGCCGGCGCGATCGCCTCGACCGCATGCGCCGGCACGAGCGGGCCGCGCGTCGTCGCCGCCATGTTGAGCGCTGCCCGCAGGGCCTGCGCGGCGTCCTCGTAGAGCGCGGGGGCGCCCCCGGCGACTTCGGTGAACACCCGCTCGAACTGCGCCGGCGGCGGCGCGTACCACGCCTCCGGGTGCTTCTCAAACCACCGCTGAACGCGGGCCGTCAGCGAGTCCGCCGCCTGACGCTCCGGGAGGGCGAGGCTCCTGCCGAGCCGCGGCTCGTCGGGAGGCTCGCCCTCCTCACCGTCCCCCCTTCCAGGGGGGACCACAGGGGGGGCGGGGCGGTCGCCGAACGACCCCTTCGACCCTCCCCCAACCCCTCCTCGCCACAGCGAGTCGCCCGTCGCGACCTGGAAGGGAGGGGAGTTAGGGATCGGCCCGCCCGCCTGCGTGCTCAGATAGTGGAACGCGAGATACACCGGGGCCGCGTCGGCAATCGCCAGCCGCAGCTCGTGGTCCGGGTACGCCGTCGCCAGGTCCTCGGCCGCGGCGCCGAGCTGCTCGGGGCCGGTGAGGATGTCCGCGTGCGGCGGCTGGACGGTGCGGACGAACTCCGGCTCGGACAGCTCGATGTCGTAGAGCAGGCGCCGCAGCCCCGCCTCGTGCAGAATCGCGATCAGCCCCGCCTGAATATCGCGCGGCCAGGGCCACCGACGAACCAGCACGAGCGACTCATCGTCAATGTCGATCAGCGCCAGGGCGTCGGACTCGGTGATCGAGTTGGCGTACAGGAACCGCAGGTTGAGGGTCTTGAGTTCGAGCCAGTCCAATCCGCCCAGCGCATAAACAACCGCCACGGCGGCCGTCACCGCGAGGCCGACGAGGAGGGTCTGCCGCTGCGCCCGTCGCCGGGTCTTGCTCACGGCGGGCTATTGTGCGGCGGCGGCGCGGCGGCGGCAACGCGGGGCAAGCCGTTTGCACAATGGCTCAAGTGCGTCGCGCGCTGCGCCGGGTGCCGGGTGCCACCGCTCTTGAGCAGTGATCCCAGGCGGCGGGGCGCGCTTCCCATCAGCCGCTACGGCCCGGCGAGCAGACTCACGAACGGGTTGATGTCGTCGAAGCCGACGCTGCCGTTGCGGTTGATGTCGCCGTTGCGGATTTCGCAGTCCGGGAACTGGGTCGCGTAGCCGCCCGGGTTCGACAACGCCAGCACGAAGGGATTGATGTCGCCGAAGTCCGTCGCCCCATCGCAGTTCAGGTCGCCCAGCGGGTCCCACGTCAGCACCTCGATCTGGTTGAAATCGTTGGTCGCGTCGAAGCCCGCCGCGCGAATGTACGCCAGCGAATTGTCGAGATACCGCCGAAAGGCGCTGTTCGGGTCGTCCGGGTCGGCACTGGGCGTCGGCCACGGCGGGTTGTAGCCGTTGGCCAGGAACGCGGGGATCAGAATGTTCTTCACCGCCCAGATGTCGGTGGCAACCGGGTCGGTGCTGGCGACGAGCTGGTCCCGCCGGGTGGCCCCGCTGTAGGGCGTCTGCGGCCCGGTGTTGGGGTTCGCGTTGATCCAGATGCAGTCGAGGATGTTGAGGTCGGCGGGGCGGACCTCGCCGATGACGGCCCCGAGGATGCCGCGGGCAATGGCGCTGTGCGAGTTGGTGCTCAGCTCGCGGGTGACGACGCCCATGTAGTGCTTCACGCACGCCGTCGCGCCGTACGTCGAGTGGTGCGACTTGAGCACGGGGACGTTGATGAACTTGAGGTGCTCACGGTCGTAGGTGCCGCCGACCGCGTCCCACACCCCGTACTTCAGGCTGACGTACGTGCCGTACTCGGTCTTGAACTTCGGGTACGACGGGCGGCCCTGGAGCAGGGCGTTGTAGGCGCCGACGACGTAGCCGTCCTGGAGATTGCCGGCGGAGTATTCCTGCACCGACGTGTACCGTACCAGCGTCCAGTCGTAGTGCGAGATCTTCACCCCCTGCGACTTGAACGCGACCACCACGTCGTGCGGCGAGAGCGACGTGTTCTGGGCGTTGTTCGCGGCCCGGTCGAAGCCCTCGGTCGAGTTGAACTGGGCGTTTTCGCACACGACGATCTCGCCCGCGAAACCGTCCGGGTGCTCGATGATGCGGCGAATCAGCCCGCTCAGCAGGTCGGTGTTCGTGCCGCCGCGCTCCGGCCACTGGTAGTTGATCTTCACGAGGATGACGTCGTCGGGGGCCAGGAGCCCGTCCGGGCCGGCCAGTAGCGACACGTTCGGCGAGCGGTAGAACTTCAGCCCGTCGCGGCCCATCATCCGCAGCAGGTTGTCCAACCCGATGAACCGGTCGCCGACGGGGTCCGGCGGGCAATTCACGACGTGGAAGAGCTTGGCGCGGTAGTCCAACGGCAGGTCGATGGGCAGCCTGGGCACCGCGTTGGCCCGCGACAGATAGCCCCACGTCCCGAGCGTGGCGAACAGGCCGACGGCCGCGACCGTCACGCCCGCGGGGGTGAGCAAGGCCCGCAGCGTGCGGCGCCCGGCGGCGATGAGGGCGGCCACGAGCGGCCCGCCGAAGGCCAGTGATGCCGTCGAGAGGGCCGCTTGTTGGCAGGGATACGTGAGGCGGCTGGGCTTGGTGCCGCTGCGAAGGACCAGCCACAGCAACCCGAACAGACCACTGAGCAGCAGGTTGCCGAAGAACCAGCGGCGTAGGAAGCGTTGTCGCCATGAAGTGCCGGAATCGTTCGGCGGCGTGACATGCGGGGCGTGGGGCGCGTGAGCGCTCATCGCGTTCTCCTGGTGCTCGGCGCGAGCGGGAGGGTGGGAGTCGCACGCCAAAGAGGGCGCCGCCGTGCGAACAGCGCCATTGTACGATCGGCCCGCCCTCCCCGGCAACGAAAACCCGGCGGCGCGGCGGCGGCCACCCCGCTGGGCCGCGGCTACTTCGCGGCCGGTGGCGACGTGGGCGGCGGGGGCGCGACGGGGATTTCGAGGGCGCCGTCGCCGGGGCCGACGGTGAAGCTCTGCCGCACGCGGCCGTGCTCGCGGAAGTCCGCCTCGAGGAGGTACACACCCAGGGCGAGATGACAGGAGAACAGGTCCGCGCTGCTCGCCAACTCCATGCAGTGCAGCCATACGCCGGTGGGCGTCCGCACCCGCCAGCGCGGCGGCGTGGGCCAGGCGACCCGCGGGTCGGCGGGCACCAGGCGGATTCGCCGCGCGGCCGGTACGTTCAGGTCCAGGTGCGCCACCAGGCCCGCGCGGACTTCAACCAGCACCGGATAACGTACGAACGACTTCATCTCGTCCCAGTCGGCGGCGCTAACGACGTACATGCCCGGCGGGAGATCGGTCAGCCGGTAGGCCCCGGTCGCCCGGTTGACCTTCGCGACATAGTCGGGCAGGTGCCAGCCGGCGGGCTGGGCAGAAACGCCGTCCATGTCGCCCAGTTCGGCGCTGCCTTCGAAACGCACGGTCCCCGTGATCCAGCCGGTTTCCTGCGGCCGGCGCAGTTCGACCGACGCGTCCGGAGCCCCGGGATCGAGCCGGACCACGGCGTGAAGCGGGCCGGCGGTCGTGTGGGTGCTCACCGTGTACTCGCCCGGCGGGAGGTGTTGTACGGTCATGGTCGTGCCGTTCAATCCAAAGTGCCCCACCGACCACTCGGCCCAATCCTCCCCGGCGGCCCGCTCCAACGTGAGCGAATCCGTGGTAGAGGGTTCGGAAAGCGTGACGTGGAGGCGCCCGCTTGGCAGGTCCCAGTCGAGTTGTGTGTCGGCCGCGGTCAGCTCGACGCGGCGTTCGGGCCACGGCCAGGAACCCCGCGCCGCATGGGCTCGGACGATGCAAGGACCGAGCGGCAGGCCGGTGATCTCATACGTCCCGTCGGGACGGATCAGCCCACGTGCTTCCACCTGGCCGCGTAGCACGTAGTAGATGGCGCCAGCCAGTTCCGCCGGAGCCGCGGGCGGCGCGAGCGCCGCGCCGTCCACGCGGACGACGCCGTGCAGGCGCGCCGGGCCGGGAGCGAGCGTCACCTCCGTCAGCTCGTCGTCGCGGATGGTCACCCGTTGCGAGGGGTAGTACACGCTAGAGAGCGAGTAGGGGACGCTGACGCTGTACTCGCCGGCCGACAGTTGGCGGAACTCCGTGGTGCCGGTCTCGTCGAGCCTCTGCGTGCGCCACACCGGCGGGACACCGTCCGTCGCCTCCCGCCATGCGTGCACCTCGTGGGCGCGGCCGTGCTCCCCGATGACTACGCCGCCGAACCGAACGCGGAGCACGCCGCCACCGACCGGCTCGTTGCGCTGGCGCGCCCCCTGCGCGGAGTCCGGGTGGCCGATTTCCACGAGTTGGTTCGGCAACTTGGTTCCGGCCGGGTGGGCGGTGATCTCCAGGAACGCCAGGGTCTGGTCGTCGGTCTGATACGCGGCATATCGCTGCGACGTCCAGTTCGGATCGTCCAGCATGGCGCTGACCGGCCACGTATCGGCGCGGTAGCCGGCGTGGACACCGGCGATGGACCCCTGGGCAAACTCGCCCGCCGCGTCGGTCGTCACCTGCCACTCGCCGAGGGAGCGATGGGCCACGTTGTACGTGGTGAGTCTGACGGAGACCCCCGGCAGGGGGCGGCCGGCGGGGTCCACGACGCGGCCGCGGAGGGTCACGCCGCGCTTGATCGTTACGCGAATCTCATCAGTGGGGATGCGCAGGCCTGGGTCGCGGTCGCGCGTGATCGTGCGGGCGTAGTCGGGGTGATCGAGCATGAGGGAGATGTGGCCCGCCCGCAGGCGATTGAGCGTGAATTGGCCGTGTTCATCCGTCTTGGTGACCTGGAGATCGAAGGCGAGCCACCCCTGGAGCGGGCGCGTGCGCTCGCCCAGGTACTCGCGGACGAGGGTGACCGTGACCCCCGGCACCGGGTCACCGGCTTCGTTGAGGACGATGCCGGTCTGAGTGACGGGCCTTTGCACTTTCAAGTGCACCGGCCCTTCGATGGGGTCGAACGGCACCTGCACGGAATGCTCGTACAGCCACTGCTGCGCATACCGCGGGTCGTCCACGTGCAGGCCCCAGTAACCGTCGGGCGCGAGGCCGGCAAGCGTGAAGCGGCCGGCGTGGTCCGTCGTCGCCGCGTGGGACGGTTCGCCGTCCTCATCGTCGCGGTGGATGGCGCGCACAGCCGCCCCCTCAACCGGTCGCCCGTCCACGTCCACGACGAGGCCGGTCACCGTGTCACCCGGTTGGGTCTGCGGCGGGATGGCTTCGTAGACGACTTCGCCCAGCGCCGTGGGGCCGGGCTGCGACGCCGCCGAATCGGCCCGGCCTTGTTGCGCGAATTGGGCCCGCAGGGCCTGCGTGCCCACGCCGGCAGCAAGCGCAGCGACCACCACGCCGGCCCACCAGCCGGCAGGTCGCGGCCCGGGTACCGCTGGAGCGGCGAGGAGACGCCGGATGCGGGGCAGCAATGTACCTCCGCCGGCGGCAACGGCCAGGGCCGCGGGGCGAGCACGAAGTTCTTCGAGGCGGGCCAGCGCACGGGCGAGGCTGAGCGCATCGCCGCTGGCGCCCACAGCGAGATCGTCACAGCACTGCTCGCGTTCGACGCGAACGCGGCCCGAAAGCCACCACACCGCCGGGTGGTAGAACAACAGAACCTCGATCACCGACTGCACAAAGTTGACGAGGTAGTCGTAGCGGCGAATGTGGGCCAACTCGTGGGCCAGGACCGCTTCGAGCTGGCGCGGCGGCAGGCCGGTGACCGCGCTGACCGGCAGCAGGATCATCGGGCGCAGCCAGCCGAGCGCCCCGGGAACCTCCGCGAGGGTCGAAACGACGAGCCGAACGGGCCGCGCGACACCAAGACGCTGCGCCGCGCGGACAAGTTGCTCCTGCAACGTGGCCGGGGCGTCGCTGACACCACGCCGACGCAGCACGTGGGTCTGCCACCAGCCGCCGAACAGCCGTGCCGAGAGCGCCAGCACGCCGGCCAGCCACACGCTGACGACGATGGGCAGCGCGCGTTCGATGTGGCGAGTCACGGCCCGCCAATCTACGGACCGGGCGCCGGTTTCGGTCGGCGCGGCGGCGACATCATCGCCGGCCTGCGTCGAGTCGCGTGCGGGGCCAACCACCGGCCACGCAGCCGGTGCCGCCGTGCCATCCCGATCGTGTGTCGCGGGAAGGACCGGACCGGAAAGGGGGGCACCTTGCGGATCGACGGACACGCGCCGGCCGCCGGGGGCCGCCGCACGGCCGTCGGCCACGAGGGCGAACGTGACCAGGGGTGTGACGCACATCACCGCCAGCGCGGCGCAGGCGACCGCGTAGCGTGTACCTGGGGCGGCGCGGCGCAGCGCCGCCAGCGCGGCGGCCGCGAGCACGCCCAGCGCCGCGAGTTGCCACAGCGAGTGTAGCAGCGTCCAACCGACAGCCTGCACCAACGGCGATGAGAATGGGGCGAGCGGGCTCATGGGGGATGCCCTTCCAGTTGATCGAGCAGGCGGCGGATCTCGGCGAGTTCGGCGGCGGTGGCCCGCCGGTCGGCCAGGGCCTGCACGATGAGCTTGGTCCGGGCCCCGCCGAACGCCCGGTCGAGCAGGTCGCCGACGAGTTGCCGCTGCGTCGCGTCTTCGCTGACGCGGGCGCGGTAGACATGGCTGCGGCGGGCGGTGTCGCGGTGAACGAGGCCCTTGCCGAGCATGATTTGCAGCAGCTTCAGGACGGTGGTGTAGCCGGTGCGGCGGCGGCGGCCGAGGACCTGCCGGACCTGGCGGACCGTGCTGGGGCCGTGCTGCCAGAGCACGCGGAGGATGGCGATTTCGGCGTCCGTGGGGCGGGGCCGCGGACTGGGCATGACGTAGACTCCTGGGCCGGTTCCAGAGACCGGGGCCGGGGTTGGCCTTCGGGGACGGACGTTGCCGCCGTTCGCCATTCCCAGTATTACGAATACCTTCGTACTTGTCAACGAAACCCTTCGTAATTCCATTGGGTGGGACCCTCTTCCCCGGGGCGCGCAAAGTGGTGCGGGCAATGGTTTGGTTGGGGTTCGCGGGCGCTGCTTGGCAGGGAGGCCAAGCGATGCGCGCGAAGAGGGTGGACGATGTGACGAGGGAGGTGGGGCCGACGGTCCCGGAGCCGGAGGTACACGTGTCTCGGAAGAGACCTCGCGAGCGGCGAATGCGGCGCGGCGAGGGCCCTGGATCGAGGACACGGAGCAGGTGGTGCAGGAAGCGGGCGAGCGCTTCCGCCGGCGGGCCGGCGAGAAACGCTGGCCGTCGCGGGGGCGGGCCGGGGAGGCGGCTTGTCCCCCCGGCCACGGGGCCTTTACAGCCGCGCGGCGGTTCTCAACAATGGCGCGTCGCGGGGGGGCCAGTGCCGGTCGTGACTGCACAGGGAATAGATGCATGAATCAGATCACCAAGCACCCGTTGCCTCGTCTGGGTTACGGGTTCGTCGAGCCGCAGTATCTGCCGGAGGGGTGTGACGAGTACTACTTGCGGGACCGCCAGCGGCGGGGGGACGTGCCGTTCCGCGGGCTGACCGCCAAGGAAATCGAGGTCCTGGTCCGCAACGAGAACACGGCGGACGACTGGGGCGCGATCTACGTCACGGACCGTTTCAACCCGGAGCTGGTGAAGCGCTGCCAGTTCTTCGGGCTGGTGCGGATCGGGGCGCTGGAGAACTACTACCTGGAGTTCCACGACCTGCGGCTGCCGGTCGGGCTGTACAACAGCACGATCGTCGCGTGCGACATCGGCTCGAACGTGGCCATCGACAGCGTGAACCACCTGGCGCACTACCTCCTCGGCGACGAGGTGATCCTCATCAACATCGACGAGATGTTGACGACCAGCTACGCCAAGTTCGGCAACGGCGTCGTCAAGGACGGCGAGCCCGAGAAGGTCCGCATCTGGCTGGACCTGGGCAACGAGAACGGCGGCCGGGCGGTGATTCCATTCGACGGCATGTTGCCGGCGGACGCCTACCTGTGGTCGCGGCTCCGCGACGACCCCGCGCTGCTGGCCCGTTTCAAGGAGATGGTGGAGGCCCGCTTCGACCGCCGGCGGGGCTACTACGGAAAGGTCGGCGACCGCACGATCATCAAGGATTGCCGGATTCTCAAGGACGTGAAGATCGGCTCGGACGCCTACATCAAGGGGGCCAACAAGCTCAAGAACCTGACGATCCACAGCGACGCCGACGAAAGCTCGCAGATCGGCGAGGGCTGCGAGCTGGTGAACGGGATCATCGGCTACGGCTGCCGGGTGTTCTATGGCGTGAAGGCCGTCCGGTTCATCATGGGGCCGAACTCGAGCCTGAAGTACGGGGCGCGTCTGATCCACTCGTTCCTGGGCGACAATTCGACGATCTCGTGCTGCGAGGTGCTCAACGCCCTGATCTTTCCCGGCCACGAGCAGCACCACAACAACTCGTTCCTGTGTGCCGCGACGGTGCTGGGGCAGAGCAACATGGCCGCCGGCGTGACGGCCGGCTCCAACCACAACTCGCGGGCCAACGACGGCGAAATCCTGGCCGGCCGCGGCTTCTGGCCCGGCCTGTGCACCAGCCTCAAGCACAACAGCCGCTTCGCCTCGTTCACCCTGCTGGCCAAGGCGGCGTACCCGGCCGAGCTCAACATCCACCTGCCGTTCGCGCTCGTCTCAAACGATGAAACGGGCGGGTGTCTGCGGGTCATGCCGGCGTACTGGTTCCTGCACAACATGTACGCCCTGGCCCGCAACGCGTGGAAATACGCCGCCCGCGACCAGCGCGTCCACAAGAACCAGATGATCGAGTTTGAGGCCCTCGCGCCCGACACCATCGAGGAGATCTTCACCGCCTTGGAGCACCTGGAGATCTGGACGGCCAAGGCCGCGCTGCGCCAAGCCGGCCGGTCGAGCGACGGTGTGTCCGCCGCCGACCTGCGGGCCGAGGGCCGCGCGCTGCTCCGCGAGCGGCCGCAGGACGCGGACCGGCTGGACGTGTTGGGCGAGAACTTCGAGAACTCCACGCGGCCGGTGCGGATTCTCAAGACCGGCACGGCGTACGCGACCTACCGCGAGATGGCCCACTATTACGCCGTCAAGACGCTGGTGGCGTACCAGCAGGCGGAAAACCTGCCCGATCTGGCGGCGCTGAAGCAACGGCTGGGCCCGCCGGCGCGCGGAACGTGGGTGAACGTGGGCGGGCAGCTCATGCTCCGCGACGACGTCGCCGCCTTGCGCGACAAGATCGTCGCCCGCGAGCTGGACTCGTGGGACGCCGTCCACGACCACTATCGGCGGCTGTGGCAGAAGTACCCGCGGGACAAGGCCCGGCACGCCCTGGCGACACTGCTGGACCTCCATGAGATGCGTCTGGAGCAGCTTGACCGCGAGACGTGGTTCGCGTTTCTCGACCGCGCGGTGGCCACGCGGCACACCATCGCCGAGCGCACGCACCAGTCGCGGGCGAAGGACTACACCGGTCCGTTCCGGCGGATGACGTATGCGTCACCGACGGAGATGGAAGCCGTGTTGGGGAAGATCGACGACAACGACTTCGTGAAGCGGATGCGGGCCGAGGCGGAGGCCTTCGCCCGCGAAGTGGAGACGCTGAAACAGCGCGAACGGGCCTGATCCGGCCCTCTTGAGGAGATGGCATGAACCCCCACGACCCCGCCCAGAACCGCTTTGCCCTGGTGCGCGAGATGCTCGAAACTCCCGCGGTCATTCGCGGACTCGATTGGGCGGCGGCGGCGAGCATGGCGGACCCGGTGCGGCGTAAGAGCGGGCTGTTTTTGACTGGGGAGGGCTCCTCGCGCATTCTGCCGGCGCACAACGCCATCGCGCTGGCCCGGCGGCGCGGCCTGGCGATGCGAATTGAGGCGGAGGGGGCACGGCAGGCCGCGGAGTACGATCTGGCCGGCCTCGCGGTCTTCGGCACCAGCAACTCCGGCAAGACGCGGGAGGTGATCGAGCTGTTTCGCCGGCTGAAGGCCGCCGGTCACGACGCCCTGTACGGTCTGACGGCGACCGCCGGCAGCCCGCTGGAGCAGGAATGTCGGCGGACCTTCGTGCTGGGCTGCGGCAAGGAGGACGCGGTCGCCGCGACCAAGAGCGTGATCGAGCAGGCGATGTTCTACCAGGTGCTGGTCGCCGCGCTGGCCGGGCAGGACAACTGGCCGCGCACGCTCGACAACCTGGCCGACCTGGCGCGGGTCGTGCTGGAGTCCGCGATTGACCCGAAGATCGCCCGCCGCTTGGCCGCCGCCCCGCGCATCTGCTGGGCCGGGCGGAATGACGGGGTGGCGGAGGAGTTGTCGCTCAAGACCTGCGAAATCACCCGCAAGCCCGGGCTGTATTGCGAAGGCACCTATGTCGTCCACGGGATCGAAGAGGTGCTGGACCCCGTCGACGCCGTCGTCATTATCGACCCGTACGAGGCCGAGTACGGCAAGTACGAGGACGTGCTGGTCCGCGGCGTGGGGATGTACGTGGTGGCGATCGCCGCGCACGCCACGCCGTTTCCGACCATCGTGATCCCCGGCTTGGAGGACTTCGACACGCACCTGCAACTGTGCGCGGGGTGGAACCTGTTGGTGGCGGCGGGTTTGGAGCTGGGCATTAATCTGGACAAGCCCGTGCGGGCCCGCAAGGTCGGTAACGAGTTGATCGAGTAGCCGTCGCCGGGCGCGTTTGATCCTCACGGCCGACCGGGCTACCTTGTGGGGGGGGCCCGGGCGTCGCCCCCCGGCGGGACCGCCGGGCGGGCCGGCGACGGGCCGCCGGCGAGGTTGCGGCCCCGGGCCGCCTCATCAGGCCCACAGGAACTGGAGGACCGTCGTGGATACGTTGCTGGACCGTTTCTGTCGTTATGTGAAGGTCGAGACCACCGCCGTCGAGGAGACCGACAAGTATCCCAGTTCGCCGGGGCAACTCGTGCTGGGCCGGATGCTCGCCGAGGAGCTGAAGGCGATCGGCGTCAAGGACGTTTCCATCAGCGAGCACGGGATCGTCATGGGCACCGTGCCGGGGAACGTGGACGGCGCGCCGACGATCGCCTGGCTGGCCCACATGGACACCTCCCCCGAGGCCAGCGGCAAGGACGTCAAGCCGAACATCATCAAGAACTACGACGGTCAGGACATCAAGCTCCCCGGCGACCCCACCAAGATCATCAAGGTGTCGGAAACCAAGGGGCTGGCCGAGCTGAAGGGCAAGACGCTGATCACGTCCGACGGTACGACGTTGCTCGGCGCCGACGACAAGGCGGGCGTCGCGGTCATCGTGACCGCCGCCGCCCACCTGCTGGCCAATCGCCACCTCAAGCACGGCCCGGTCCGCGTCGTCTTCACCGGCGATGAGGAGGTCGGCCGCGGCACCGACAAGGTCGATATCAAGCAGATCAACGCGACGTGCGCCTACACGCTGGATGGCGAGGGCGCCGGCGAGATCGAGAACGAGACCTTCTCCGCCGACATGGCCACGGTGACGATCACCGGCGTGAACATCCACCCCGGGCTGGCGACCGGGCGGATGGTCAACGCGATTCGGCTGGCGGGGCAGTTCATCTCGCGGATGCCCTGGCACCGACTGGCTCCCGAAACGACGGCCAAGCGCGACGGCTTCCTGCACCCTTACGGTCTTGAAGGCGGCGTGCCCGAAACCAAGATCAAGATCCTGCTGCGGAGTTTCGTCACCGCCGAGTTGGCGGAGCAGGCGAAAATCCTGGAGCACATTGCCGCGACCCTGGCGGCCGAGCACCCCAAGGCGCAGATCAAGGTCGACGTCAAGAAGCAGTACCGCAACATGATCGAGGCGCTGCAAAAGGAGCCCCGCGCCGTCCAGCTCGCCGAAGAGGCGCTCAAGAAGATCGGCGTCACACCGAAGTTCGCGTCGATTCGCGGCGGGACGGACGGGTCGCGGCTGAGCGAGGCGGGCCTGCCGACGCCGAACTTGTCGACCGGAATGCACAATTTCCACTCGCCGCTGGAGTTTGCGTGCCTGGAGGAGATGGAGACATCGGTGAAGGCGCTGGTGGAGCTGGCGCAGTTGTGGGGGCAGCAGAAGTAGGGCGGCGGCCGGGGCTAAATGGGTATTCAGGATCATGAGATGCCGGCCGGGAGGGCGAGCCTCGCGGCGAGCCGCAGCTCGGCAGGCCGGCAGGGTCGCCGCAGGAGACAGCCTCGCCCT
>CAYWYJ010000001.1:11303-95781 GCA_964462635.1 uncultured Planctomycetales bacterium | reverse complement strand
GTCGCCGCAGGAGACAGCCTCGCCCTCCCATGTCGCACGACCGTGAATACCCATCTAGCTTGCGCCGGCCCGGCACAATAGGCCGCCGCGTTCCCCTGATCGCGCCACGGCGGTTGTCTGCGCGCGCCCGGGCGCGCCGGCAGGAGACGGACCAGACCCCGCCGGCCCCGGGCTCCCCTTCCCGGGGGGCGGTCTGACGCAGCTTCCCCCGGGCGTCGCGGGCGTATAATGTCCGTACACGCTCCGGCCTCCGGGGGACGCCGGGCCACGTGAAACGCGTCGCGGTGAAGAAACACTACACCATCGTGGATCGCCGGCTGGTGGAGGCAACGGACGACGGGGCCCCAATCACCATCTACAACAACCCGGATGAGCACGAGCGTGCCCACCTGGTGCAGCACCTGCAAATCGACGACCACACGCTGAGCTCGGCCCTGGACCCGGACGAGTTGTCTCGGTTGGAGTTTGAGCCGGAGCACGTGGCGATCATCTACAAACGCCCGCGGAACTACTCCGGCGCGGAGCAGTTCCTGTTCCGCGTGTCGTCGGCGGGGGTGTTCCTGTTCAAGGACCGGCTGGTCATCGTGGTGCCCGAGGAAGCCTCGATCTTCGACGGCGCCCAGTTCGCCCGCGTCCAGAGCATGCCGGGCGTCATCCTGCGACTGCTCGCCCGTTCCATCATCCACTTCCGCGAGCACCTGAAGGGCATCAGTGCGGTGTCCGACGAGCTCCAGGCCAAGATCAACACGTCCATGGAGAACCGGCACCTCATCAACATGTTCGCCCTGCAGAAGAGCCTGGTGTACTACGTGAACTCGATCAACTCCAATGGCGCCCTGCTGGATCGGCTGAAGAACTACGCTCCGAAGATCGGCCTGGGCACCGACGATCTGGAGCTGCTGGATGACCTGGTCATTGAAAACCAGCAGTGTTACCGGCAGGCCGAAATCTACTCGAACATCCTGGCCAGCCTGATGGACGCCCGGGCGTCGATCGTCAGCAACAACCTCAACGTGCTGATGAAGACGCTCAACATCATCACGATCGGCATCATGGTGCCGACCCTGGTCGTCAGCGCCTTCTCCATGAACGTGGCCATCCCGCTCCAGAAGCACCCGCAGGCGTTCTGGCTGATCATGGTGATGGCCCTGCTGTCGGCGATCGGCTTCCTGCTCTACTGGTTCAAGCGGCGTTGGTAGGCCCGCTCAACGGTCCGGCGCAAAGGCAAACGGCGCCGGCCTGGAACGACCGGTGCCGTGACGCCCTGTCTCAGGTTGTTGCGCCCCTCCCCCAACCCCTCCTCGCCACAGCGAGTCGCCCGGGGCGACCTGCAAGGGAGGGGGGTCGCCGAGCGCTTCCTAGCGCCGCCGCAGGCCCAGCAGCCCCAGGCCCAACAGCAGCAGGCTGGCCGGCTCGGGGATGAACGCCGCAGCCGAGAACGTCCCGCTGCCGGTGAACGGCGAGGGGAGCGTGCCAACCTGCTGGCCGGTGGCGACGTCGAACACGTAGAAGAACTGCTGCGTCGCGTTCGGGCCGTCGGTCACGTAGTAGGCCAGCCCGTTGTACATGGCCAGACCGTCGATGTCGGTCTCGCCCGCGGGGTACGGGGCCTTGAACAGCGTCTTGGCGCCCACGTAGTCGATCTCGTACAGGCCGCGGACTTCGCCGGTCGGGGCGGTGTCACTCAGACCGTACAGAATCCCATTGGTCGCGTCGAAATCGAGCCCGCCGAAGTCGTATGAGCTGTTGTAGGTGTACAGCAGCGTCGCTTGCAGCGTCACGGGGTCGATCTCGTAGACCGCTTCGGTCGCGATGTTCCGCGTACCGTAGAGTTTCCCGTTGTGGTAGCCCAACCCGACGAAGTTCACCGTGCTGGCGCCGTACATCATCGTGCCGAGGTTCGTCGGGGTCAGCGTCGCGCCCATCGGCGAGCTGTACAACACCGAGCCGTTGTTCCAGTACAGCGTGTTTGTGTTGTGGTCATACGCCATGCCCCACGGCTTCGCCTCGTTGCCCGAAGACGTGTGGAGCGCCTGCGGCGGATTCACGCCGGTGGGATCCACGTTCCAGATCGTCGCGGCGCCGGACTGGTCGTTGCCGACGATCAACTGGGCGCTGGCCGCGCCGGCCAGGCTCAAAGCCAATACGATTGCCAGGTTCCTCATCCTCTTCCTCCTCGTTCGCAACTCGTCGCCCGCCGCGGCTACACGTCTGGCGGCGGCTGCCAACGATGATCTGCACGGTTCGGCCGCGACCCGCGCGCTGCCAGATCCCGCACGTGAACTCGGATTTCCGTGAGCGTTCAGGCCCGCCCCCGCAACTCCAATCCGTGCCTCCGACTCACACCGGGCGTCGGCGCAACACCCCATGTGCGCTCCACGCCGCGGATCGGCCGAGCCTCCTCTCTGCCACCCGGCCGAGTACCGCAATGTTAGTCCAGTGACACGCTCAGGGCAAGGCGGACTCGCGGCAATCCACCTGGCGTAAGGCGTGACGCCCCGATCAGCAGCCGTGCGGTCGCCCGAACGACGTAGTTATCGGCCGCCGCCGCCGCAAACGATTCGTCGCGCCGGTTTGGCTCCCCTCGGGCGGGCCCGTTACAATGCCACCCGCACGCCCCGGGTGCCGTGGGCTAGCGCTTGGGTCGCCGATTGCGGGCGTACACCTGGATCGACAATGACCAAACAACGGCGTCAAGATTTCGCACTCGGGCTGACGGCGATCGTGGTTGCCGGGCTGTTCCTGGGGACGTTGCTGTTCCTGGTGCCCGCGCTGGGCGGCGACGGTCGGACGATCGAGATCCATTTCCGCCACGAGGAGGGCCTGGCGCCGCTGAAGAAGGGCAGCCCGGTCCTGCTGGCGGGTTCGGTGGACGTGGGGCGCGTCCGCGAGCTCCGCGTCGCCCAACTGGACGGCCCGGACGGTCACCCGCGCACGGTGTTCATCGTTCAGGCCACCCTCCGGCACGATATCCCCCTGTACGGAAACTGCCGGATCACGACCGGTCAGCCCGCGATCGGCGGGCCGGGGTATGTGTCGATCCTGAACGTCGGCACGCCCGGCACGCCGCTGGTCGAGCCGATCCAGGGCCTGCCGGCACAGAGCCTGGCGGCGGCGATCGGGCAGCTCTCGTCCGAGTTGCTGTCGGAGGGGGGGTTCGTGGACCAGCTCAACACCGCCGTGGACCCGGAAGCGGAAGGCTCGCTGATGCACAAGCTGCTGGCGAGCCTGACCGACATCAACGCCGTGACGCGTGAATTGCGGCACCAGATGAGCCCGGGCGAGCAGCAGGCGCTGCTGGCCAAGATTCACCGGCTGGCCGACGACCTGAACGCCACCACCGCGGCCCTGCGCACCCAACTTGATGCCGGGAACGACGCGGCGGTCCTGGCGCGCGTCCATGCCGCGCTGGGGCATCTGGAGGAGGGGCTGGCCGAGGCCGCGGCGATGCTGAAGGAGAACCGCCCGGTGGTCCGTGACACGCTGGCCACGGTGCGGCACGCGGTCAACTCGATCGACCAGGAGATGCTCGCGGCGCTGCGGACTGAGCTGGACGCCCGCAATCCCAACGGCACGCTGGGCAAATTGCACACGGCGATGGACCGGGTGAATGCGTCGCTGGCCGACGTGCAATCGATGACGTCCACGGGTCAGCGGCTGGTCGCGGTCAGCCGCCCGTCGCTGGAGCGCACTCTCGGGAACTTCGTGACGATGAGCGACCAGCTCAAGCTGGCCAGCCAGGAAGTGCTGCTCAATCCGTCGAAGCTGATTTGGGGGCCGACGCGGCAACGCGAGGAGAAACTGCTCGTCTTCCGGGCCGCCAGCCACTTCGCCGAAGCCGCCGGCCGACTGGACGACGCCGCCGGCCGCTTGGCGGCGGTGCTGCAAACGCTCCCGCCCGACGGCTCCCCCGGGGCGTTGGAGGCGGAGGAATTGCGCGGCATCTACGAGGCGGTCCAAGCCGCGTTCCAACGTTTCGGCCGGGCCGAAGAAGTCTTGTGGGAACAACTGAAGTAACGGCATGAGCGCGGACCTCGACGCCGACCTGGTCATCATCGGCGGCGGTCCCGCCGGCTGCGCCGCGGCCATCGCCGGTCGACGCGCGGGACTGCGTGTCATCCTGATCGAGCACCGGTCGCCGCGGAACAGGCCGGCGGCGTCGCCCTGCGCCGGCTGGGTCTCACCCGCCGCGGGGAAGATGTGCGCGCAATGTGGGGTCAAGCTGAGCGCCGTCGGTACCGCTTTCGCGGGCTTGCGCTTGCGGCCGTGGGACTTGTCGCGCTGCGTCACGGTGGACGACGCCGAACTGAGCGGATGGATCGTCGATCCCGCCGCGCTGGCCAACGCCCTGCTGGAGGCCGTCGGGGCCGCCGGCGTCGAGGTGCTGCAACCAGCGACCGCCACGGGCGTCGCGCTGGGCGAGACCGCCGCCACCGTCACGCTGGAGGACGGTCGAGGCGCGACCGGCCGGGTGGCCGTGGTTGCCGATGGGGCCGGGTCGCGGACGGCCCGCGCCGGGCGCTTCCCCACTGCGGCGGCGGAGGGCGCGTCGGCGGCCCTGGCCGTGCTCGCGGCCCCGGAAAGCCAACCCGGGCTTGATGTGGTTCTCGGGGCCGGCGGCGCACTGCGGGTGGCGACGGTCGCCCAGGGCGGCGGGCACGTGCGGATCGCCCTGCTGACGCACGACCTGGACACCCCCGCCACTGCTCAGCTCGAAACGCTGCTGGACGCCGCGCGGGACGCCGGGTTGGTTCCGCGCGCGGCCGGCGGCCGAGTGGAACCGGCCCCCGCGTTGGCCGGGGCGGCGCTGGACTTCGAGTCCCACGTGGGCAAGCGTTGCCTGCTGGTCGGCGACGCCGGCGGGTTCGTGTCCGCCTTCAGCAACGAGGGCCTGTACCCCGCGCTGCGCTCCGGGTGGCGGGCGGCGGAGGTGGCCGCGACCGCCCTGCGGGCGCCGTTGCTCCAGGACGAGCTGGCCGGCTTCGGCAACGTGTGGCGGAGCGACCTCGCCGAGTACCTGCGCATGCCGAATACGGACCTGGGGCTCCTGTTGCCGATGGTGTTCACCAACGCACAGATGTCGCGGCGGATCGCGCGGGCGTTCTTCCTGGGGCAGGCGTTCTGACAGCGACAGCCGATAGTACTATGATTGAGGCGGTGCGAATTACGTAGTGTCGCTGACAGAACCCACCACGCAAGTGGTGCGCCACGTGGCCCCACACTGGCGTGCGGGGTTCTGATAGGCGTTCCTGGACCGCGGAGCTGTCGTGACCGACGATCCCAAAGACCTGCGCATCATCCACTACCCCGACCCCCGCCTCCGGCAGGTGTGCCAGCCCGTCACCGTCTTTGATGACGGGCTCAAGGCGCTCGTCGAGCGGATGTACGAGCTGATGGAGACCGGCGAGGGCGTCGGGCTGGCCGCGGCGCAGGTCGGCATCAACCAGCGGCTGTTCGTCTATAACCCGACGGGCAAGCCCGAAGACAAGCGGGCGTTCGTGAACCCGGTCCTGCGCGACCTGCACGGCTCGGTCGAAGCGGAGGAGGGCTGCCTCTCGCTACCCGGCATCAACGTCCAGGTCCGCCGCGCGCAACAAGCCCACCTGACCGCGCAGGATCTCGAGGGCCACCCGGTGGAACTCCCGTTGGAGGACCTGCCCGCCCGCGTCTGCCAGCACGAGATCGACCACCTCAACGGCGTGCTCATCATCGACCGCATGGGGCCCAGCGACCGCCTCGCCACGCGCAAGACGCTGAAGGCCCTGGAAGACCAATTCAAGTCGTCCACGAAACGCTCGCGCTCCGCCGCCCGCACCCCCCGCTAGCTCTTTCACCCGCGCGCCGTTCGCATACGATGCACATGGCCGTCGCGCCTCCAATGAGGAGCGGATTGCATGCGCATCGTCTTTCTCGGCACCGGTGACTTCGCCGTCCCCGCGCTGCGGGTGCTGCGCGACGCCGGCCACGACTTGGTCGCCGTCGTCAGCCAGCCGGATCGGCCGGCGGGGCGCGGCCGGTCCGTGCGTCCGACGCCGGTGCGGGCGGCGGCCGAGGAGCTCGGCCTGCGGCACGTGCAGACCGACGATGTGAACGCGCTGCCGGCGGCGGAGTTGTGGGGCCGGGCCGAGATCGGCGTCGTGGCCGCGTTTGGGCAGAAGCTGGGGCCGGCGGTCCTCGGCGCCCTACCGCGAGGGTGCATCAACCTCCACGGGTCGCTGCTGCCCAAGTACCGCGGGGCCGCACCCATTCAGCGGGCGATTCTCGACGGCGAAACGGTCACCGGCGTCACCGTGTTCCAGCTCAACGAGCGCTGGGACGCCGGCGCGGTGTGGAGCCAACGCGCCACGCCCATCGGCGAAACCGAGACGGCGGACGAACTGCACGACCGGCTCGCGCTGCTCGGGGCCGAGCTGCTGGTGGAAACGCTCCCGGCCATCGCGGCGGGGACGCTCCGGCCCGTCGCGCAGGATCCGAGCCGGGCGACGCGCGCTCCGAAACTCACCAAGGCCGACGGGACGGTCGCTTTCGATGAGCCCGCGCCGCGCGTGGTTCGACGCATACACGGGTTGTGGTCGTGGCCGGCCGCCGCCTGCGTGCTGGCGACGCGCAGCGGGCGGCGCGAGCGCCTGCTGCTGGCCCGCGCGACGGTTGCCGCCGCCGACACTCCGCCGGACCCGGCCTGCCCGCCGGGCACGCTGAGCGATGATCTGACGGTGCAGACAGCCGCGGGCCGCGTGCGACTGCTGGAAGTCCAGCCCGCGGGGAAGAGGCTCATGCCCTTTGACGCGCTTGCCCGCGGTCGCAACCTCGCCGCGGGGGACCGCCTCCTGCCGACCACCGCGGAATGAAACCCCCCGTTTCAGTCACGAACATCGACGGCCGGGCGGCGGCGGTCCTGGCGGTCGCCGACGTGCTGACCGGCCGCGGCTTCGCGCGCGAGACGCTGGAGCGGCTGCGTGCCGGGGGGCAACTGGACGGGCGCGCGGCGGCGCTGGCCCGCGAAATCAGCCACGGGGCGCTGCGACACCTCGTCACGATCGAACACGTCCTGACCCGACTAGCCCGCTTGGATTTCGAACGCACGAAGCCGACGTTGCGGGCCGTCCTGCTGACCGCCGCCTACCAGATCATCTGGATGGACCGCGTCCCGGTCTTCGCCGCCGTCGATCAGGCGGTCGAGTTGGCTCGGCGTCATGCCGGCGGCCGCGCGCCGGGGATGGTCAATGCGGTGCTGCGGCGTCTGGCGGGGGCGGTTGTGGAGCGGCGGACGGCGTGGCACCGGCTGGACCCAACCGAGGTGCGCGTCGCGTGGGACGCCGCTTGCCGTTTTGACCGGCCGGTCCTCCCCACGCCGGAATGCCTGGCCGCGCACTTGGCGGCGGCGACCGGTGAGCGGCGCGAGCGTTTCGAGGAACTGGCGGCCCGCTACGGCGTGGAAACGGCCGAGCTGGTGGCGTGGGCGTCGCAGGCGGTGCCCGTGACCGTGCTGCAACGAAACGTGCTCCGGATTTCGGCCGCCGACTTCGAAGACCAACTGCGCCAAGCCTGCGGGGCCGAAGTCGAGTTCGCCGCCGGGGCCGCGTTCCTGCCCGCATCGGTCAGCGTCCTGGATGGCCCGCTGTTTCAGGGCGGAAGCCTGTACGTCCAGGACGCGACGGCCCACGCGGCGGCGGCGGCGGTGGAAGCCCAGCCCGGCGAGCGCATTCTGGACTTGTGCGCAGCCCCGGGCGGTAAGTCCGTCGCGTTGGCGATCGCGATGAACGACACCGGTGAGATCGTGGCGTGTGACACCGACGCCGAACGTCTGGGTCGTGTGCGCGCGAATGTCGCCCGTCTCGGGTTGCGGTGCGTTCGAGCCGTGCCGCTGACCGGCGGGACGCCGATGCTCCCCGGAACCGACGAGACGTTGGTAGCACCCGGTTTCGACGCGGCCCTCGTGGACGTGCCGTGCTCCAACACCGGCGTCGTCGCCCGCCGACCCGAAGCCCGCCTGGGGCTCACGCCGGCCAAGCTCCGGTCGCTGGTGGCGGTGCAACACGATCTCGTGCGCGACGCGGCCCGACGGGTCCGGCCCGGCGGCCGGCTGGTCTACAGCACATGCAGCCTCGAGCCGCAGGAGAACGAGGACGTCGTGGCGTTCTTCCTGGCGGAGCACCCCGAGTGGCGGCTGGATGTCGAGCGCACCACGCTCCCCGCGTGGGGACCGCGCGCGAGCGACTGGCGCGACGGCGGCTATTTCGCACGCCTCACCCGCCGCGCGGCGACGCCCTGAGCACGGGAACAAGGCCCCCATGCTCGAAGCCCCCGTGCTCGAAGGCCAACGCAACCCCCCTCCCTCTCAGGTCGCCCCGGGCGACTCGCTGTGGCGAGGAGGGGTTGGGGGAGGGTCAAGCCCCACCGACTGTGATCGCCTTCGTGGATGGCCGGGCTGCGGCGCGACCGACGCACACGGTTGCGCTCACAAGATCAGCATCGCGTCGCCATAGCTGTAGAAGCGGTAGCGCTCGGCGATGGCCGCCTCGTACGCCTGCCGAATCAGGTCCGGTGACGCGAACGCCATGACCATTGCCAGCAGCGTGCTGCCGGGCAGGTGGAAGTTCGTCACCAGCCGATCAACGTGCCGGAAGCGATAAGGGGGGTAGATGAAGATGTCCGTCCAGCCGCTTGCACGCGCCGCCCGTCCCCCTTCATGGAGACTACCCTCCGGCAGGGATTCCAGCACGCGGGCAGCCGTCGTCCCGACCGCCACGATTCGGCCGCCCGTGGACCTCGTTTCACGCAAGGCGCCAATCGCCGCGCCGGACGCCTCGAACCACTCCGCGTGCATCCGATGGTCGGCCAGGTCGTCGGCCTCGATCGGCGTGAACGTGCCCGCCCCCACGTGCAGGGTGACAGCGACCCGCCGAACGCCCGCCCGGTCGAGCGCCGCCAGCAACCCCGGCGTGAAGTGCATCCCCGCCGTCGGGGCCGCGACCGCCCCCGGCTGACGCGCGTAGACGGTCTGGTAGCGGTCCGCATCCCCCGGCTCCGGCTCGGTCCGGCGGATGTACGGCGGCAGGGGCGTCCGGCCGATCCGGGTCAGGAGGTCGAGGGGCGGCAGCGGCGGCTGCGGCCGGACCAGCCATTGGCCGCGCTCCGCCGCCCCGACCAACTCCAGCCGCGTCGTGTCGCCCTCGCACGCCAGGGTCTGACCGATTCGCAGCCGGGCGGCGGGCCGCAACAGTACGCGCCAAGCGTCGGGCGTCTCGTGCAGGAACAGGACTTCGACCCGGCCGCCGGTGGCCCGCCGGGCGAAGAAGCGGGCCGGAATGACGCGCGTGTCGTTGAGCACGAGGGCGTCGCCGGCCGACAAGTACCGCGGCAGGTCGCGGAAGACCCGGTGCTCGATGCGGCCCGTCGTCCGGTCGAGCACAAGCAGGCGGGCGGCGTCCCGCGGCTCGACGGGATGCTGGGCAATCCGCTCCGGCGGCAGCTCGTAGTGCAGTTCGTCGCGGCGCATGGCGGCCTCTGGTCCGGGCCAGTGAGGCGCAGATTCTACCGCCGGTCGCCGCGCCCGCTGGAGAAAACCCGATGGCGCTTGCCCCGACCCGCCGACGGGATATACTGCGGGCGCGGAAACGGAAGTCCGCGAAGTGAAGGCATCATGCGTGCTCCCCACGTAGACGTCACCATCAATCTCGATCAAGTGCGGGCCGCGGCGGAAGCGGTGCGCGCCAAGACGGGGGTCGGGCTCATCGCCGTCATCAAGGCCGACGGATATGGCCTCGGCGCGCCGCGCGTCGCCGACGCCCTGGCCTCCGTCGTGCAGGAGTTCGCCTACTTTTGCGTCGCCGAGGCCCGCGAGGTGGGCCGCGGCGGCCTCGTGCTCGGGCCGCCGGAGGGCGAACCCGCCGAGTTCCGTGAGCTGAACCTGCGGCCGGCGGTGGCCAATCGCGCCGCGGCGGCCAAGTTCGCCGGCATGCGCGTGGCGATCAAGGTCGACACCGGCATGCAGCGCTTCGGCTGTCCGCCGGAAGACCTCGACGACCTCGTCGCGCGCTGCGACGTGGAAGACTACTTCTCGCACGCGGTGACGGTGGAGGCCACGGAGCGGCTGCGGGCGGCGTGCGCGGGGCGGGGGCGGCCGATCCATGCGGCGGCCACGTGCCTGCTCGACCGGCCCGAGACCTACTTCGACGCCGTGCGGCCGGGGCTGGCGCTGTATCGCGGGGCCGTGCGCGTGACGACGCGGCTGCACGCGGTGCGCAGCACGAGCGGGCCGGTCGGCTACACCGGCTTCCGCTACCCGCGGGTGGGCATCCTGCTGGCGGGCTACAGCAACTTCGTCCAAGCGGGGCCGGTGCTCATCAACGGCCGGCCGCAACGCCTGCTCGAAGTCGGCATGAACACGTCGTTCGTCTCGGTCGATCCCCTCGACAAGCCCGGCGACGAAGTGGTCCTGCTCGGCGACGGGCTGACGGAAGCCGCGCTGGCGGCGCAGTTTGGCACGCGCGAGCACGAAATCCTGTGTCGCTACACCGCGATGGGCCCCCGTCGTTACGTCACCGCCGGCCCGACGCCTACAGATTCGCTTTGTACCACGCGAGCGACCGTTCCAACCCCTCCGCGAACATGACCCGCGGCCGATAGCCGAGCACGTGCTCCGCGGTCGAGATGTCCGCCAGGCTGTGGCGCACGTCGCCGGCCCGCGGCGGCTGGTATTCCGGCGCGATGTCGGTCCCCAACAGCCGGTTGACGGCGCGCACGATCTCGTTCAGCGTCGTCCGCTGCCCGCAGGCGATGTTGACGACCTCGCCGCGCACCGTCGGCACCTCGGCGGCCAGCAGGTTCGCCGCGACGACGTTCTCGATGAAGCAGAAGTCCCGCGACTGCTCGCCGTCGCCGTACACGATCGGCCGCTCCCCGCGCAACATGCGGCTGACAAAGGCGGGGATGACGGCGGCGTAGGGACTGTCGGGGTCCTGCCGCGGGCCGAACACGTTGAAGTACCGCAGCGACACCGTCGGCAGGCCGTACACGTGCGTCCAGCACGTGCAGTAATACTCCGCCGCCAGCTTGCTCACCGCGTACGGGCTCAGCGGCAGCGGCCGCATGTCCACCGTCTTGGGCATGACGGGCGTGTCGCCGTAAGCGCTGCTGCTGGCGGAGTAGACGAAGCGGCGGACGCCGGCGTCGCGGGCCGCGATCAACAGGTTCACGGTGCCGGTGACGTTGATCTCGTGCGCGGCCAGTGGTTCGGCCACGCTCCGCGGCACGCTGGCCCGGGCCGCCAGATGGAAGACCGTCTCGACATCGCGCATGCAACGCTGGACCGTCGTCGCGTCACAGATGTCGCCTTGCACGAAGTCGATTCGACGGGCAACTTCGGCCAGGTTCTCGCGCTTGCCCGTGCTGCAATCGTCCAGCACCCGCACCGGACGGCCGCGCTCCAGCAGCGCCCGCACGATGTGGCTGCCGATGAACCCCGCCCCGCCCGTCACCAGCGAGATACCCATGACTATCGGACCTCCGGGAGCCGAAAGAACCGGACCGCGTTGGCCGTCGTCGCCGCCGCGAACTCCGCGTACGGCTCCCCGCGCAAATCGGCCAGGAACCGCGCCGTGTGGACCAGCAGGGCCGGCTCGTTGGGGCGAATCTTACGGACGGGTTCCGGCGAAAGATAGGGCGCGTCGGTCTCGATGAGCATCCGGTCACGCGGCACGTAGCGGGCCGCCGCCTGAATGCTCACCGACTTCTTGAACGTCACGACGCCGGTGAACGAGCACCAGGCCCCGAGGTCTAGCACCCGCCGCGTGACGTTCACGTCACCCGAGAAGCAGTGGAACACCACGCGGCCGGCCAGGGAGGGGTACTCCGCCAGAATGTCGCACACCCGCGGCTCCGACTCCCGGGAGTGAATGACCACCGGCAGGCCCAGCTCGATCGCCAGGGCGAGGTGCGCGCGAAAGACCTCCTCCTGACGCGCCGGCGGTGAGAAGTCGTAATGGAAGTCGAGGCCGGTCTCCCCCACGCCGACGATCCGCCTCCGGAGCTCGGCTCCCAGCCCCTCGCCGCGGAGGAGCGCGGTTAGGGCAGCCAATTGCGCCGGCGTGCCGTGCTTGGCCTCGTGCGGATGAATGCCCGCGATCAGAAACAAGTCGGGCCGCCCGGTCATGAAGTCCAGGGCCCGCCGACCGTCCGCCGGATCGACCGCTACCAGAATCGCGCGCTCCACGCCCGCCGCCCGGGCCCGCTCCAGGACGGCGTCCGCCTGCTCGACCAGTCCCGGGCTCGTCAGGTGGCAGTGGGTGTCAATCAGCATGAGTGAATGGCGTTGCGGCAGCGCTGCGCAAGAATGAAAAGGGAAAAAGGCAAAATGAAAAAAAGCAGGTCGTCGCGTTTCGTGGAGCACGCGTTTCGGCTGGCCCTTTTTTCATTCTTCCTGTTTCCTTCTTCCTTCCGCTCTCATTCCGCGTTGGCGACCTGCTCCTTGACGCGGTCGATGGCACTCTTGATCTCGATGATGCGCCGGGCAATCTCGACGTCGCCCGTCTTGGAGCCCATTGTGTTCGCCTCGCGCAGCATTTCCTGGGCGATGAACTCCAGCTTGCGGCCGGCGGGCTCGCTGGCGGTCATCAGGCCCAGGAACTGGTTGAGGTGCCCGGCCAGCCGACTGAGTTCCTCGCTGATGTCGCTCCGGTCGGCGTAGACGGACACTTCCTTCAACAGGTCGGCTTCCGCCAGCCGGACGTTGCTGTCCGCGATGAGCTCGTTCACCCGCGACAACAGCCGGTCGCGGTACTCGACGACGACCGCCGGCGCCCGGGCGCGAATCGCCTCCAGCGCGTCCTGGATGATAGCCGCATGGGTCTTGAGGTCATCCGCCAGCGCCTGGCCTTCGAGCGTCCGCATGGCCACCAGGGCGTCGAGCGCCTGCGTCACCAAGCGCTGGAGGATGTCCCAGTTGTGCTCCCGCTCCGCATCGGTCAGCTCGCGGGGCTGGCACACGCCGGGCAGCGTCAGCAGTGTCGCCAGGTCGATCGTGACACGGGCGTCGTTCCCCGCCGCCTGCCGCAACTGCGAGACGTACGCCAACAAGGCGGCGGTGTTCAGAGGCAGGGCGGCCTCCGGGCCTACCTGCCGCACGTGCAGCCGGGCCGTGACGCTGCCGCGCGTCAACCGCTCGCGCAACAGCCGTTCCACGTCGGTTTCGAGGAACGCGAAATCCTCAGGCAGGTAGATCGCGGCCTTCAGGTAGCGCTGGTTGACGCTGCGCAGCTCGAAGTGATACGCCTGGCCGGCTTCCTCGAGCCGCGCCTCGCCGAAGCCCGTCATCGAGCGGATCATGGGCGTGCTCCGTGCGCCCCCGTGGACCAGGCGGTCGGTTGCCCGACTCGGCCGCTCGGCCGTCCGCCCCATCTTCCACGCCGGCGACAGTCTCAGGCGAGCGGCGTGCCGGACGAAGCCGCCGGTAAATCGCTCGGCGGCCAGATCGCGTCATCCAGGCGGCTCGTGCCGCCGGGGGGCGCCGGTTCGACCGGACCGGCCGGCGGTGCGATAGGGGTGGCCGGCGGCGACAGGCCGGGCCCCGTCTCCTGAAACACGAAGTTCAGTATGACGGTCAGGGTCAGCAGCATCACCGCCCCGACGATCGTCACCCAGGTCAGGATGTCCCCGGTCTTGGCCCCGAAGGCCGTCGCCCCGCCCGTCCCGCCGAAGGCCCCCGCCAGCCCCACACCCTTACCCCGCTGGAGCAGGATCACGATCATCAGCAGGACTGCCAGGACGCCGAAGAAAAACGCCAGGATCGTGTGGTACCAAGCCGCCAGGATCATCATCTTGCCTCGATTGCAGGGGGCCGGGCGGCGCGACCCGTCGCCACCGGCCGCGCCAGAACCCTGTAATATAGCCCGCCTAGCCCTTGGCTTCCAGCGTGCCCCGCACGATTCCCAGGAACGAGTCGGCCTTCAGGCTGGCCCCGCCGATGAGGCCCCCATCCACGTCGGACTGCCCCATGATCTCTTTGGCGTTGTCCGGCTTGACGCTGCCGCCGTAGAGGATGCGGACCCCGTCCGCCAGGCTCCCCGCCAGCTTGCGAAGCTGGGCCCGCAGGTGGGCGTGGGCTTCCTGGGCCTGGACCGGGGTCGCATTCTGACCCGTGCCGATCGCCCATACCGGCTCATACGCGATAACCAGGTCTCCCGCGCTGCGAATCTCGACACCCACCAGTCCAGCCGTCAGTTGGAACGTCAACACGTCCAGCGTTTGCTCCGCCTTCCGCTCGGCCAACGTCTCGCCCACGCAGAGGATCGGGACCAGGCCCGCGGCGCGGACCGCCTTGACCTTGAGATTGATCATGCGGTCGTCTTCGAGGTGGCCGATGGTGTGCCGCCGCTCGCTGTGACCCAGGATGACGTATCGCGCACCGGTCTCGGCGACCATCGCGGCGGAAACCTCGCCGGTAAACGCCCCGGAAGTCTCGAAGTAGACGTCCTGGGCCCCGAGCCGGACCGGACTGCCCTTCAGGGCCTCGGCCAATGGGAACAAGTAGAGCAGCGGTGGGCAGACGGCCACTTCGACCTTCTCACCACCCCCCGCCTTCGGAAGCCCGGACACGACCCCGGCGACAAGTTCCTTGCCCCGCCGCAAGTCGAGATTCATCTTCCAGTTACCAGCTACGAAGGGTCGTCGCATGTCTAGTCTCCCGTGCTCCCAGAACGCCCCGCCACGCAGGGCCGCCGTGCTCACGACGTCCGGCCGTCGCGGTCATGCGGACCACGCCGCCGGCACATTGCCGCCGAAACCGTTTTCGGACGCAGCTCATGGCGACGACAGCCGCCAGCCACGCACCGCGCCGCACTTCTACCGGTCCTGTGTATTGAATTGCGAAAGCCTGCCGCCGTCAAACATCCGGGCCACGTGTGTTTTCGGACGTTGAGGTCCGCTGCCTTCGGCTGGGCGTAAAACCAACGGTGGAACAAGCTCGTCGCGGCAGCTAGACTTTAGGCTTACGCGCCGCGCGGTCGGCTGGGCGACCGGCCGCCGGCAGGGCTTCGGTGCCAACGAGGCACACCCTGCCCGCGTCGGATGGGAACGGAGATCAGTGGATGGGACGATCTTTCAACGCGCTCATTGGGTTGGCCAGTTTGGTGTTCGCTGGGGTGTTCGCGATCGCACTGGCGGCTAGCCCCGCGGCCACCGCCACGCCGGCCGAGACCGGCACGGTTGCCTTCGGGATCCCCGATGAGGCGTTGCCGGACGTTCCCAGTTGGCCCGAGAACTTCCCCGTTGCGGCTGAACCGCTGGACACGTCGCCTGGGACGGCGGACGGGGCCGGCCCCGAGTCGGACTCGGCGGTCCTGTATCGCGTGTGCCGCGTCACCGCGTACTGCGACCGTGGCTCGACGGCCTCCGGGGTGCCCTCCGGGATGGGGCAGTGCGCCGCGCCGGCAGACATCCCCTTCGGGTCCATCGTGTACATCCCCGCCCTCGGCCAGCGCTTCGTGGTCACCGACCGCACGCACCGTCGCTTCCGCCGCAGTACGGTGGACATCTTCATGCCAAACGAAAGGCATTGACTCAACTTCGGCCGCCACTACCTGGAGTGCGAGATCACGTTGCCGTCGGGGCAGACGCTCCAAGCCGGGCGTTGAGGGTATGGCACGTTGTGGGGGGGGCTTCGTTCGTTCCAGACCGCGAGCCATTAGAGCCGCTGACAGAACCCACCACGCAAGGGGTGGGCCGCGTGGCCCCGCACTCGCGTGCGGGGTTCTGATAGGCGTTCTTACTCCCCCACCGCCGTCCGCGTTGCGGCCACCGGCGCCGCCCCACGCCGTCGGTACCCATTGCGGGCCATCCGTTTATAATCACCGGGCGATCGCAGCGCGGGTCGTGCGCCGCGTGAGTCGCGCGGTCCCGCGTGACGGGTGCCCGGATGCCCAATCGCCCGCCCAACCCCTGCGGACATCGCGCTGAGGTCGAGGCCCTGGCGCGTGGCGAGTTGGAGGGGGCGGTGCGCGAGCAGACGGAGCACCACCTGGCCCGCTGCGCGGGCTGCCGGTCGCACTACCGGCAACTGACGGGGCGGCGCTACCCGCGCATCCGCAACTACACGATTCTGTCGGAGCTGGGCCGCGGGGGTTTCGGGGTCGTGTACAAGGCGGTCCATCACAGCAAGGAGCGGTTTGAGGCCATCAAAGTTCTGTTCGGCAAGACCGCCCAACGGGAGGCGTACTTCGAGAACGAAGTCCGGCTGGCGGCCCGGCTGCGACACCCGAACATCGCCACGCTCTTTGACGCCCACCTCAAGACCCCCCCGCTCTATTACGCGATGGAGTTTGTGCAGGGTCAGCAGCTTCACCGTTACCTCCGCCACAACGAGGTGTCCCTGGAACAGCGCATCGACCTGCTGCGGACCGTGGCGTTGGCGATGGGCTACGCGCACCGCCAGGGCGTGATTCACCGCGACCTCAAGCCGCAGAACATCCTGATTGACCCCCAGCGACAGCCGCGGATCGTCGATTTCGGCATTGCCAAGCGGCTCGTCGTCGAGCGCGATGCCGAGACCCCGGACGTGGACGCGGACCGGACGACGGAGGGCGCGCTGGGGACATTCGGGTACATGGCGCCGGAGCAGATGGGCGGTCAGGAAGTGGATTGGCGGGCGGACATCTACGCCCTGGGCGCGTTGCTGTTTCACCTGGTCACGGGGCACTCCGCCCGTTTCGCGACGCACTTGGAGCACCTGACGGCGGCGCTGCGGGAGCGCCAAGTGGCCCGCGCGGCCGACCTGGCGGCGATCATCGCCTGTTGTGTCCACCCCGACGCGGCCCAGCGTTACGCCGACTGCGAATCGCTGGTCGCGGACCTGGACCGCTACGTGGCGGGGCGGCCCATCCAAGCACGGCACGCGTCGCCGCCGGGGTATCGCGTGGCACGCATCGTGGGCTTGACGGCGCGCAACCACCCGTGGTCGGTCCAGGCGGCCGCCATCACCGCGATGGTGGTCTTGCTGAGCGCGATCTTCTGGCTCAATGGGGCCCATTGGCACCCGGCGCGGACGCCAACGCCGACGCAGCGGACCGCCTTGATCGGCATCCTCCCAAGCACGGTGGCGGCGATCCGCTCCGGAGAGCTACAGGCCGATCGACCGGGGCTGACGGCGGAGAACCGCAAGTCGTGGCGGCTGCTGTATGGGCGGCTGATGGAGAAGCTGGGACCGGCCCGGCCCGCCGTCGTGGTCTGGGACTTCTACTTCCCGGACTGCTACCCCGAGTTTGACGAGCGTTTTGTCGAAGGCCTGCGGGCGGTCGGGGCGCCCGTGATCGTCGGGGCCCAAAACGCGGACCAGAACGGCGACCCCGCGTTGTGCCCGGCGATTCGTGACGCCGTCCACGCGTGGGGCCTGCTGTCCGCGGCGGCACCGGCGCAGACCGAAGGGGCCGTTCACATCCCCCTCGCCGTGCAGCGCGGTCACGCCCCGGCGATGCCGGCGCTGTCGCTCGCGGCCCTGGCGGCGTTTCGGCGGCCCGATTGTGACGTGGCCGTCGACGTGACGCCGACGGCGCTGCGCTTGCGCCACCGCAAGCGGGAGTTGGCCGCCGGCGAGCTGCGCTGGCACGAGGATCCCCACCCCGTGCCGATCTTCAAGACGGAGGTCGCCGCGCCGTGGCAGCCGCACGCCATGCCCGGGGACCGCTTCCACTTCAGCCGGTTCGCCCTGCCCACCTTGGCGCCCTGGGCGCGCGAACCTAGGCCGCTGGAGGACGTGCTGGCCGCGGACACTGACCAGTTGCGGCGGTGGTTCGAGGGGCGGGCGGTGCTGATCGGGCTCATGCTGCCCATGTCCGACCAGTGCCCGCTGGGAAACGGGGAGATCGTCTTCGGGAGCCAGGTTCAGGCGATGGTGCTGGACGATCTGCTGAACGAGGCGGCGTTGGAGCGCTTCGGGCGACCGCAGATCGTCCTCGTGGTCCTACTGAGCTGCGTCGCCGCCGGACTCGCCGTGAACCTGGTGCCTTTGGGGACGCGCGCGCGGATGCGCTCGATCGGCCCGCCGACGGCGGCGGCGGCCCTGCTGGTGCTCACAACGGCGTACTTCGTCACCCGGGAGCCGCTGGTGCCCTGGGCCCTGACCGTAACGGTGCTGGCTTGTTCCCTCGTCGGCGGGGCGGCCGCCACCTTGCTCGTGCGGCTCTGGCACCAACGCCAACTGCACTTGACGCCGGAGGTGGCCTGGTCGGCCGACGACGGCACCGCCTCGACGACGGTCCTGGCCTCGCCGCTTGGCGAAACGCCCGCTTCGACCCGGTGAGAGGCCGCGCCGCCGACCCGCGCAGTCGCAATCAGTTACCCGTCAGCCCAGGAACCTGATAGTTGGTTGCCGTTCCGCCGTTGACCTGCACGCGCACCGTTCCGGTCACCGGCGACTGGCTGGTGAACGTGACGAGGAGGGTGGCGGCCGGCGAGCCGCCGGTCTCGGTGACGGTGAATTGCGCGGTGCCGCTCTCGGGAATGAAGTTCCCGTTGTTGACCGGGTCGATCACGAGCGAGCTGAAGGCGACGGCGAGCGTCGCGGTCCCGTCGGTGACGTCCACGTCGGCCGTGGGCAGGCGGAGGAGTCCGGTCCGCTCCAGCCACGCCGTGATGTCGCCGACGAAGCTGCCGACGCCGGCGGTGGTCAGATCGGCGGTGCCGTCGAGCGACACTCCGCCGACGAGGTCGGCGATGGTCAGGACGACCTGGCCGGTTACCGCGGCGCCCGCGATGGTCACGAGGTTGATGTTGACCGTGGTGGTGCGGGCGGCCCGGTTGACGGTCACGTCCACCGTGCCGGTCACCGTCTGGTTGGCCATGGCGCCGGTGGTGCAGCCGATGCCGGCCAGGCCGTAGTTGAACTGCATGGCCGCCTGGTCCTGCGTGGACACGAAGCTGACGAGCGGGCAGGTGCCAAAGGCACCGATCTGGGCGATGTCATCCAGGTCCAGCCGGGAGTCCCGCAGCGGGTGCAGCAGGTGCAGCGCCGCCGCCGCGGCCTTGGTCTGTTCGGCCATGAGCTGGATGGCGGCTTTCTGCGCATCGGTCAGCTCGACGGGAGTGGGACGCGGGCAGCCGCCCGCGATCAGCGCCAACACGGCGATCGACACCAGCACCGGAATCCTGCGGGTCATGCGGTAGCCTCCTGCTACAAGGGGGTTTGGTCCTGCACTGCCGGGATGATAGCGACCACCGCGCCGAGTGAAAGGGCGCGGCGAGAGGGTGGTTCCTGACCCAGTGCGATGACGCCCCCCGTGGCACTGACGCGTCCGGACCCCGGCAAAGCGGACTGACTCACGCCACACTGACGCGGCGGCCGACGCGGCGTTTACGGTTAATGAGCTTACGGCCGGCGCTGGTGCGCATGCGGGCGCGGAAACCGCACTTGCGTTTGCGTTTGATCTTGCTGATGCGATGCGGATAGTGCATGAGACTCACCAATATCAACCGGCCGCACCGCGGCCTGGCCCGCCTTATATCTTTACAGACCTCTTAGTATGCCCGAAATGCGGCCCGGCGCCAAGCGGCCGCGCGCTTACCCAAAATCGGGGCGTGACCACGGGTTGTGGCATCCGACAACCACCGAGTGTGTAGGTGGACACGAGTGAGCGGGTCCCGTCACACACCGGCCCGTGGGTAGCCCCGGAGGGGCGCCTGAGGGTAGCCCCGGGCGGCAGCCCGGGGTCACAGCGTGATCCCCGCAGGGGAGCCCCCGCAGGGGGCGACTGAAGCCTCAGTCGCCCGCTACGCGGGCTCCAGGGTGAATAACGCTTCGCGGGTCCCCGGGCTCGCGCCCGGGGCCACATTCAGCCGCCCGCTGGGCTCTTTGATTGCTCGCCGGGAGACTCGTCCTCCCCGCGCGCGCCGCCGAATCGTGCACGACCACTCCGACCCGCCAACCGAACCCACCACGCAAGCGGTGGGCCGCTGGGCCCCGCCCCGGCGCGCGGGGTTCTGATCGGTGCTCTCAGGGATAAGCCGCCTGCAACGGCGTGCGAAAGCGGTGCGCTTCGAAGTCGTCGCCGTCCACCGGCTCGCGCGCGTGCAGGTAGGACAGGTCCTCGCCGGCCAGGCTCGCCAGCCGCAGGTCGGGCCGGCTGCTCAGCCGCAGCGGCCCCTCGAGCTGGGCGCGCGACAACCGCCGATTGGACGCGTCAAACGCGATGATCACGTACGGGTCAAAGGGGTCCTCGCGGTTGTACTTGACGACGGGGGCGTACCGGCCGTCGCGCAGCCGCAGCTTGGAGCCGATCGGGAAAGGCTGCACCAGGCCGGCGAAGACCTGGGCGAGCTTCGCATCATAGAAGTGCCGCATCGGCCCGATCGTCATCTCCCACAGCACACGGGCCGGCGACTTGGCCGCGCGAAAGACCCGGTCGGACGTGGCGGCGTCGAAGGCGTCGGCGATGCGCACGATCCGCGAGAAAATGTGGAGCCGATCGCCCGGCAACTGCTGCGGATAGCCCGTCCCCGTCATGTTCTCGTGGTGGGTCTTGACCACGGCTCGGGCAACGGCGGAGAAGCCGTCCGGCAACAGATTGAACCCGTCCAGCGGGTGCCGGCGGATGGCGTCGCGCTCGGCATCCGTCAGCGGGCGTTCCAGCTCGTTCAGGTGTTGCAGCGGCTGCATGCCCAGGTCCATCACCATCGCGGCCAGGCCCAGCGGGGCCAGGTCGCCGGCGAACGTCGGGGCCACGTCGCGGGCCCGCATCTGTCGCAGCCGTTCGGAGATCAGGTAATCCATGCTCGCCGCCGCCAGCAACATGCTCAGGTAGAACACGTTGCCGGCGTGCACGCCGAGGTAGTGCCGGCTGTCGAGGCAGCTCGCCACGACCGCCGCCGAGGTGGGATTGGCCTTCAGGAACTCCATCAGCTCCCGCACGGTGGCCTGCAACAGGCCGCAGTCCACCTGGCTGACGGCGGTGCGGTTGGCGAACCGCTCGCGGACCTCGGTCAAGCAGCGGGCGACGCGCTGCTGCGTCTCGTCGGCGACGCGGCGCTCCCGCGAGTCGTCCTCGAAGTCGACCACGCTGTCCAGCACCGGGTCGTGGACGCGGACGCGCATCCCCGGGTACCGCCGCCGAATCACCAGGATGTCCGCCGCGGTCAACATGCGACCGGCTTGCAGCATCACCCGGCCGTTGGAGACGACCGGGTCGTGCATCATCATGCCCGGCTGCAACTCGTCGGTGTAAACCAGCAGAGGCACGGTTACCTGGTCCTGCGTCGACTCCGCGATGCTCCCGGCCCACGCGGGCGCGGTGCCCCGACGGCCCCCGCCGCACTCCGGGGGCGCGACGCTTATCGGACGGCGCGCGGACCCGCCGCGGGGGCTTGCCGTGGGCTTCGGGAAGATCGGCAGAACTACGCGGCGGCGTCAGCCGTCGCCACGCCGTGCCCGGGCTTGTGCGCGTACACCAGCCAGTACACGACGGGAATGACGAACAGGGTGAAGACCGTGGCGGCCAAGAGCCCGAAAATCAGCGCCCAGGCCAGGCCCGAGAAGATGGGGTCGATGGTAATCGGAAAGGCCGACAGCATCGCCGTCGAAACCGTCAGCAGAATTGGCCGCAGGCGGACGACGCAGCTCGCCAGGATCGCGTCGTACAGGCTGTGCCCGCGGGCCAGCGACAGGTGAATGAAGTCAATGATGATGACCGCCTGCCGTGTGACGATGCCCGCCAGGGCGATCATCCCGATCATCCCGGTGGCGGTGAAGAACACCGGGTCGGCATGGCCGCCGACGTTCTGCGCGGCGAGCAGGTTCAGCAGCCAGAAGCCCGGCATGATGCCGATGACCGTCAGCGGAATGGCCATCATCACCACGACGGGGATACTGAACGAGCGCATCTGCGCGACCAGGAGAATGTAGATTGCGACCAGGGCGGCGGCGAACGCCAGGCCCAGATCGCGGAAGACATCGAGTGTGATCTGCCATTCGCCCTCGCCGGCGAAATCGACGCGGATGCCCTCGGGCACACGCCAGCCGATGCCACCGCCGTTGGTCAGGAACGTCCGGCGTCCCAACGGTCGCGGCTCGCCGACGCCGATTGCGCCGCTGCCGACGGCCTGCCACTGCCGGCTGGCGGCCTGGCGCGCCCCGCCGCGGTCCGCCTGGACATCGACGATGCAGTCGGCGGGCGGGCGGCCCGCGGTTTCGGCGAAGACGTATACGACGCGCTGGAGGTTCTTGTGGTAGATCATCTGATCGACCGTGCTCTGTTCCCAGCGGCCGAGTTCGGCCAGTGGCACGAGTGCGCCCGTTTGCCCCTTGACGTGCAGCCGCGCCAGCTCCGCCGGACTGCTCCGCAGCGGGCGCGGCAGTCGCAGCTCGATCCGCAGCGGCGAGCGCTCGTCCGGCGCGCGGAGCGTGCCCGCCAATGTCCCGCCGAGCGCCGCGCGGACCGTCTCGGTGATCTCCGCCACGCTGACGCCGTTGAGCGCGGCCTTCTCGCGCTCCGTGACGAACACGAGCTTGGTTTGCTCCGCCTCGATGGTGTCGTCCACGTCCACGACATCCGGTTCCGCCTCCAGCCGCGCGCGGACCGTTATCGCGGCAGCGATTAGATCGTCATACGTATGGTCCGGCCGGCCGTAGACCTCGGCCACCAGCGTCGCAATCACCGGAGGTCCGGGCGGCGTCTCGACGATCTTCAGCCGCGCCCCGTGCCGGCGAGCCAACTCGGTCAACTCATCCCGCAGCCTCAGGCCCAGGGCGTGGCTCTGCGCGCGGCGGCTCTTCTTGCCGACGAGGTTCACGCGGATGTCCGCGACGTGGTCGCCCTGCCGCAGGTAGTAGTGCCGCACGAGGCCGTTGAAGTCCATCGGGCTGGCCAGGCCGACGTAGCTGGTGAAATCGGTGACCTCGGGCACGCCGGCGAGCAGGCGCTCGAAGTCGCGGACGGCGGCGTCGGTGCGTTCCAGGGTGGTGCCTTCGTCGAAGTCGAGCACGAGCTGGAGCTCGTTCTTGTTGTCAAACGGCAGCATCTTCAGCGGCACGTTCCGCGTCGCCGCCAATCCGGCCGCCACCACCATCAGCCCCGCCATGACCGCGAGGAACCCCCACGCCGCGACCCGCGACCGCAGCAGCGGCGTCATCAGCGGGTTGAACACGCGGTACAGCAGCGTGCCGCGCACCGCGCCGATGTCGTCGCCCTCTTGTAGCGTCGGCCCCCCGTGGCCGAAGTCAGACTGTAGCGCCGGACCTCCGAGTCCGGCGCCGGGGTGCCCCTCGACCCCTTGACCCCTTGGCCCCTCGGCCCCTTGTCCCCCCGCGTAGTGCTTCCGCAGCAGGTGATAGCTCAGCCACGGCGTAATCGTGAACGCCACCAGCATCGACATCAGCATCGTCACCGGCAGGTTCAGGGCCATCGGCCGCATGTACGGCCCCATCATGCCGGTGATGAACAGCATCGGCAGGAACGACACGATGACGGCCAGCGTCGCGGTAATCAGCGGCGGGCGAATCTCGGACACGGCTTCGAGGACGACCTGCCGCGTGGCCCGGCGGCGGAACGTGAAGTGCCGGGCGATGTTCTCCACGTCCACAATCGGGTCATCGACGAGCAGACCCAGCGACAGGATCAGCGCGAAGAGCGTCACGCGGTTGATCGTGTAACCAAACAGCAGGTTCACGGTCAGCGTCAGGCCGAACACGACCGGCACCGCGACCGCGACGATCAACGCCTCCCGCCAACCCAGCCCCAGCGTCAACAGGGCGATGACGATGAACACCGCGACCGCCAGCGCTTCCACGAGCTCGTTGACTTTCTCGTTCGCGGTCCGGCCCGCGTTGCGCGTGATAACGACCTCGATGTCGTCGGGGATCACGTCGCGCTTCAGCTCCGCGGTCGCCTTCAGAACGTCGCGGGCGACCCAGACCGCGTTCGTCCCCTTCTTCTTGGCCAAGGCAATCGTCACCGCCGGCTGTGACGGATCGCCAACATGTGGCGCATCCACAGTGGATGCCGGCGGCCCGATCAACGTCCCCGTGAACCCCTCTTCGCGCTCGAAATGCCGCGCCGGCCCCCAACCGTGCCGCACATAGCTGCGCGCTTCGGCCGCCCCGTCCACGATGTCCGCCACGTCCTTCAGATACACCGGCCGATCGCCGAACACGCCGACCACCAGCTCGCGCAGCTCGCCCGCGTCGCGCAACGCCCGGCCGACCTCGACCCGCACCGCCGCGTCGCCCCGGCTGAAATCCCCCGCCGTCTGCGTCACGTTGGTGACCTGGATCGCCCGCTGCACCTCCAGCGGCGAGACGCTGAACGCCTGCATCCGTTCCGGGTCGAGGTACACGCTGACGACCCGCGGCCGGCCGCCGACGATGTACGCCCGCGACGTGTTCTTGACCGCCGCCAGCCGCTCGACGACCTCCTCCGCGACCCGCCGCAACGCGAACTCGTCCGCCGTCGCACTGCGCAGCGTCAGCGTCACGATCGGCACGTCGTCGATCTCGACCGGCTTGACGACCCAGCCGGCGACGCCCGGCGGCGCGAGGTCCAGGTGTTCGTCGATGCGCTTATACAGCTTGACCAGGCTGCGTTCGCGGTCCTCCCCGACGTAGTACCGTACGGTGATAACCGCCGCGTCGGCCCGCGACATCGAGTACACATATTCCACGCCGTCGATCTGGTACAGCAGCTTCTCCAGCGGCGTCGCCACAAGCCGCTCGACCTCGGCGGCCGAGTGGCCGGGGAAGCTCACGAGCACGTCGGCCATTGGCACGACGATCTGCGGATCCTCCTCTCGCGGCGTAATGACCAGGGCGGCCAGTCCGAGCGCCGCCGCCAGCAGGATGAGGATGAGCGAGAGGTTGGAGTTCAGGAACGCCCGCACGATGGCGTCGAGGAAGGCGTGGGACCGCCCGCCCGCGTGCGCGGTCTGCGTGGTGCTAGCGGGTGTCTCGGGTTGCTGATTGGCCATGATCAGCCCTCCGAACCGAAGAATCGCCTAATGAACGATCACACCGCCGGTCGGGGCCGCAGGGCACGTGCGGCTCGGCCGGGTGCCGGGATGCTACCATGATCCCCGTCCCCCGTCGTGGCCCGCGTCGGGAGCCGCGCCACGGGGGCAAGGGTGTGGGCAATCTCGAGCGTCCGGCATGAGGGAACGGGGAAAAGGGACTGAGGGATCGAGGGAACGAGGGATTGAGAAGAACGACGCCCGACGCCGGGCCCGCCTCCCGAGGTTCGACCGTCGGCCCCGCGAGTCTGCAACTCAGCGCGGCTCGTCGCGGCCACAAGCCGTAGCGGCTCGCCACAGCGAGTCGCCTGTGGCGACCGGGCTCCGTACCGGCCGTAGGCCGGCGGGGATTCTTGCCGCCCCGCGAAGAACACGACCGTCGGCATTGGAGGGCCCTCCCCGCAGGTCTCGTTCGGGAGTAGGCCGTGATGATCGTGACGGCAGGCGGGTCGCCGACTACGGGGTCGTCAGCAGCCTGACGAACGGATTGATGTCACCGAAATCGAACAGGCCGTCACCGTTGATGTCGCGATTGTCAAACGGGCAGTCGGGGTACTCGGCCTCGTACCCCTGCGGGTTGGTGAGCGCCAGCACGAACGGATTAATGTCGCCGAAGTCCACGTGGAAGTCGCAGTTCAGGTCGCCGCGGCGGAACTGGGATGCGACGCCCCAGATTTCCACGTCGTCCAGGTTCCAGCCCGGGTAGGTGTTCGTGCCGTCGGTCGGGCCCATGCCCCAGCGAACGCGGACCGCCGCCCGACCGTCCGCGACACTGGAGAGGTCGTACTTCTGCGCCGTCCAGGAGGATTCGCTCGCTGAGCCGCCGCTGTGTTCCCAGATCGTCTTGTACAGCGCCCCGTCGCCGCTGGCCTCGATCCCCGCGCGGTCGAAGGAGGAACTCTCGACGCCGAGCCAGCGGTAGAAGCGCAGCTCGGTGCGGCTGACCCCGGTGCAATCGAGCGGCGTCGTGGTGAGGTAATAGCGCGGCATGTTGTTGGTGTAATCGCCGGCAAGGTTGTACCCGTAGACATTGACGCCCGTGTTCCCGCTGGTGGGGTCGCGGTTGTAGCTGCCGCCGCCCGTCGGGACGCCGAACGCCCACAATCCCTGCGTGCTCCACCCGGGGTCGGTGTCGAAGTCGAAGCGGTGGATCAGTTCGCGGCGGCCGACGGTGAGGCTGACGGCGGCGCCGTTGGAAAGCCCGCCTTCCGGCGGCGTGCCGCCGTCGTCGGCCTGGAACGTGAAGCGGTCGGGGCCGCCGTAATACGGCCGGGGCGTGTAGCGGACCTCGTTTGCGTTGTCCAGGAGCGCGTAGGGCAGTTGACTGGCCTGAATCTCGCCGCCCAGCGGGTCCGTCAGCACGCCATGCTCCGGCAGCGTCACAATCAGGTACGTTAACCTCCCCGGCGGATCGGGCAGGCCGTCGTCGGTGGCTCGCAGCGCGATCAGGACGGACTCGTTGTGGTCGATCTCCACGGAGCTGTTGTACGCGGTCGGCGGGTAGGCCCCGCACGCGGGCAAGGTGGAGAGGTCGGTTTCGTAGTAGTCCGGCGGCAGCCCGGCACCGCGCGACAACCCGACGGCGACGTTGAGGGCGTTCAGCGACAGAAAGCTCAGCGTGATCCGCCCGTCGAAGAACAGCTCGATCTGGAACGTGTTGCGATCGCCGCCCACCGCGACGACCGACGTGTAGGTGATCGCGACGCGGTCCGCGAGCACCTTGCGGCTGACCGTGCCGCCCACGGTGGGGTTGAGGTCGGTGAACAGGCCGGCGACGCGCGGCAGGCGGAAGTGGTTGGCGAGCGTCGGGTCGTACGCCGTGTCGCCCGCGGTGAACGTGATGTAGCCGTTGCTGCCGATGTACAGCGTGCTGTAGTTCACGCCGTACAGCGACACCGTCTTGCCACCCGTCAGCGTGAACGCGACGAAGTTGTCATCGCCGAGGGCCAGCGGGCTGCCGCCGGACGGGTCGGTCGGCAGCATGCTGATCGGGTAGACGCAGGCATCGTAGGCATCGGCGCCGGCGGCGGGCGTGAACTCAATCGTCTTGTTGGCCAAGTCAAGGTCGCCCTCGAACAGCTCGGTGAAGTAGCGCGTGATCGGCGGCGTGTCGAAGCGGTAGCACTGCCCGCCGTTGTCATCGGTGACCCGGTTGCCGGCCTCGTCCTCGGCGTCGATGGCGAAGTAGTACGCCGTGTTCTCGATCAGGTTCGCGAGGAACAGACTGTGGGCCGTGCGGAAGCTCGTGTCCGCCTGGGCGGCCGTCAGGGCCCCGCAAGTCGTGCCCCAGCGCACCGTGACGCGGGCGGGTTCATCCGTGAGGAACGTGATCGTGGCCGACCGCGGCTGCACCGGTGACGCCTGCACGTTGCGGATGATCGGCGGGTCGCAATCCACAAGGGCGGTGGCCGTCACCTCGACGTTCGCTCCGCCCTGTCCGTTGTCGGCGTCGATGTAAGTGGCGGTGACCGTATCGCCCGGTGCCACCGCGAGCACGCCGGGGGCGTTGGTCGTGTCCAGCAGGACGTAGCCGACGAAGACGGCCGAGTCCGGCCCGGTCTCGGTGAGGGTGACCGGCTCGCCGGCGGGTTCGGTCGTCGAGGCGATCGTCACGACCGCGGTCTCGCTCGTCTGCGGGTTGGTGTTCAGATCACAATCGACCACGCGCAGGCTGGCGGCCGTCTGGCACATGTACTTCGGCCGGTCCAGGGCCAGCGTGCCGGCGGAGGAGCACTTGTTCAGCCGGGGCGACGCACACAGCGAGAACGGTTGCGGGCCAACGGGGACGTTGTACCCGACCACCTCAACGCGGTACGGCCCCGGCGCGGGGGCGTCGATGACAACCTGCTCAATGTTGTTGACGCGATCGGGTCCCGTGCGGACCGCCGGGGCGGCCGGCGTGTAAGGGGCCAGCGTCCACGGGTAGTAGAGGTTGTTCTCGCTGTCGTAGACGCGGAGGTCGAGGTCGTTGACGAGCGTGGGGCTGACGTTGGGGGTGCCGGGCACGTCGTCCCAGGCAAGGGTAACGTTGAGGGTCGGCTCGCCCGGCTGGACGACGACCACCGCGGCATAGGTCTCACTCTGGTTCACCTGGGCTTCGACGAAATCACCGGCCCGCACCAGGTCCACCGCCGGCTTGATGCGCACCGAGCCGTAGCCTGACCGGTAGTCCGGGCCGGGCGACCCCAGGTCCACGGCGGTGTGCGCGAGGACGGCCTTCAGCGTCGAGTTGCGGAAGTCGGGGTGGCCGGGGAACTGCGCGCGGAAGTCCTGGAGCAGCAGCGCGGCCAGCCCCGTGACCGTCGGGCACGACATCGACGTGCCGCAGCGAACGCGGTAGCCGCCGCCGCTCTGCGAACACGACGTGACGCCGAGATCATCGGTCGTCTGGCACCCGGGCGCGACGATATCCGGCTTGAGCCGTCCGTCATCGGTCGGACCGAAGCTGGTGAACGTCGTGATGCTGTCGTCGTTCGAGTTCACCGCCCCGACGGTGATGTGGTTCTTGGCGCACGCCGGCGGCGGCACGGAGTGGTACGGGGCGGGAAACCCCTCGACGCCAAGGCACGTGCTCACTTGCCGTTCGTTGCCGGCGGCCCACACGATGCGAAACGGCCGCGTGAACAGGGGGTCGCTCCCGTCGCCGCGGACGATCGTGTCGATCAGCACGTCGGTGACGCCATAGTTGCCCTCCCAGTGACACGGAAAGCCGT
The DNA here is from genome assembly GCA_964462635.1 of uncultured Planctomycetales bacterium. Lineage (GTDB taxonomy): Bacteria > Planctomycetota > Phycisphaerae > UBA1845 > Fen-1342 > JBFMAI01. The sequence continues at coordinate 67,087 of CAYWYJ010000001.1, read as the reverse complement.
TGGAAGCGACGTTGGAGGAAAGGGAGTTGTTGGCGAGATCGACGAGCAGGTTGTTGATGGCGTCATCGTAATCGCGTTCGAGGTCGCCGGGATCGGTGTACAGGAAACCCTGCTGAAGGCCGCCCACCTGCTGAAAACCGTAGGACTCGATTTGGACGGCCGGGGCCATGCCGCGGTAGGTGCCGCTGCTGGCGGTGCCGTCGCCGCCAATCGTGCCCGCGACGTGCGTGGCGTGATCGGACAGGCCCGAGTCGTCGCGCGTGCGGTGTCGGCCGCCGAAATCGGGATGCGCGGAGAAGCCGTAGCCCGTGTCGTAGACCATGACGCGGACGCCGGCGCCGTTGAGGCCGTAGGGCGCCTGCTGCACCAGGTCGGCCCCGGTACGGGCGCGGACGTCGTTGTTGGCGGGGCCCAAGGCCGGCAGCGGTGGCTCGATCCACTGGACGGCGTCCTCATCGGCGAGCGAGGCAATCTCGGTCAGGGGTAGCTCGATGACCATGCCGTTGACGGAGGGCAGAACCGACCGGATGCGGGCCCCGTGTCGCCACGCCGCACGTCGCGCCTCCGTATCGAGCGGCACGTCGGGATGAAACAGCACATAGGCGGCGACCACGAGACTCCCCTCCCTTCCAGGGAGGTGTTGAAGAAGCCCCCCCTCCCTCCCAGGGGGGGGTTGGGAACGACCCCCCTCCCTTCCAGGGAGGGGTTGGGGGAGGGTCAAGCCGTCCGGCTGCAAATAGCCGCCGTCGCGCTCGCCCGCAGGGGGATCGCCGTCAAGGTTGCCGCTGCCCGCCGCACGCCCCCGCACTCCCGTTGCGGTCTCGTGCCCTTTCCCCGCATCCACCACCGCCCACGGCGGGACACGGCCTTCCAGGAAGTCCGCACGCAGCTTCCACTCGATCTCGATCGGCAGCACACACCGCACGGCGTTGCCCGCCGTGTGCCACTGCTCTTGAGCAGTGGTCGCCGTCCCCAACGCGGCGAAGTACGCATTGTCGCCCAAGTATCGCAGCAACTCGATCCCGGCCTGCCGGAGTGCGTCCCGATCCCGCGGTTCTACTGGTCGCTGAAACTGCACCACCACGTGCCGCCCACCGGCGCCGATTACGGCGGCGACGGTCGTATCCATTTCCGCCGCGCTTTGCACCGGCGTGAACACCGACCTGCCTTGCCACGCGACCACCCCCGTGCTCGCCGGCTGCCCCCGCGTCATCGTGGCTGTCAGCAAGAGGCCGGCCACTACGCTGGCCGTGCAACACCCAGAGCGACTTCCACTTGTGCGACGCGACCCGGCCATCGTCGTCATCTCCCGCGGCGGCTCGCCACGCCCCCGCTTCATGATATCGCCTGGCCGTCGGCGGTGTCCGCCATCGAGGCGACCACTTCGCCCCGCGGGTTGACGGCGTCGGCCCCTATCCAGAGAATGCCTGCGCGGCCTCCGTCCGCAGGGACCGGGTCCGGTCGTGGGCCGCCAGACAAGGTGCCGCGTGGAATCCTGGGAGCTCCTCCGCGAAGCGTCGGACCGGGTGGGGGTCAAGGCGGTGGCTGCTCGGCTACACCTCAGCGCGGCGTTGATCTACAAGTGGTGCCAGGAACCCAAGAGCACCGACCCGGACGCGTCGGGCGCCCGCAATCCGCTGGACCGCCTCCGGCTGCTCTATGAGGTCACTCAGGACGCGCGGCTGATCAACTGGGTGTGCCGGGCCGCCAACGGGTTCTTCACGCCGAACCCGCAACTCCACCCCCTCTCCCACGAGGAGCAGTTGCTCGGGACCACTCAGCGCGTGGTGCAGGACTTCGGCGAACTCCTGAGCGACATTTGCCGGAGCATCGAGAACGACGGCGTCATCACGTCGAGCGAGGCTGGCACAATCCGCCAGTCCTGGGAGCGATTGAAGATGCAGGCGGAATCGTTCGTGGTGGCGTGCGAGCGGGGGATCTACTCACAGCGAGCCAAGGGCTGAACGGCGGGCGTCGGCCGGCACACCCGCATTGCCGCGGCCCGCCAAGAGACGCGGGTTTCGTCGCGCGGGCGCGGAGGCGGAGCTACTCGGCAGCCTCATCGTGGCCGTGTGAACCCCGGTTGGGACACTGGCACGGCAAGCCTGAAGTGGAACGTCCCATAATAAAAGCTTGTTGCCACAGGAAAGACATTTGCCGCCAAGCCCGGGGCGGCACGCGAGAACTCCCGCCCTCGCCGTGCGTAACTCCAGTGGAGAGGCGGCGCGATTCTCTTGCGCAGACAGTGCCCCGGCGCGTTCTGCTCCGCTGCCGTGGGCGCTACCAGGAGCTATTCAGGCCAACGTGCCGCGCGAGCCCCGGCCGGCAAGTCCGAGCGCAACTTCAACGCAGGCCCGACCGATGGAGTATAATGGCGCGTCCCGGCCGGACTGGGCCGGGCCACAGGAGTCATCGATGACCGGCGCGACGTCGAGCAAGGGCAAGTACTTGATAGCGGTCGGCTTGGGCCTGAGTCTGTGGGCCCCGGCGGCTCCCGCGCAGCAGTACTACGCACGAACGCTGGAGTACCTGATCGAGCGGCCGGCGGAGCGCGGCCCGTCAGCCGGCATAGGTGGCTTGTACACCGCATCGTTCCAACCGCTTACTATGACACGTGCGGACGTAGCGACCATCGGGCAGGAGCAGTACCAGTTTCGGGGGCGAACTCGACAGGCCCGACTGGGAACCAGTTGGGGTCAGCGCATCCAGCAGCAGAAGATCCCCGGCAGCAATCAGCTTGTTCCGCTGCGTGGGTTAGCGAGTGGCCGGGGACTGGGACCAGGCGATCTCGGCCTGAGTTCCGCCCTGGCAACGCCGGGAGCCTTGTCGTTCTATGGTGGCGCCGGTTACGATCGCGCCTTGTCAGGCGCCGTGTCCCCCATGGCACTCTTTCTGCCTTCGCCGTCCATCCCCATCGGGTTCGTCCCCTCCATAACCGCCCAGGAGCATACACCCCGGCCCGAGACGACCCCGTTTCAGCAGGCCTTTGGCCTGTTACCGGAGCCGAGCGAGCCCAAGGGGCAGCCGCTGAAGCTGCCGGCGGACCGATTGAACGACCGGACAGACCAGTTGGCCCAGACGGCCGAGCGCGACGGTCTGGCCCTGTTCAAGAAGGGCACCGTGGAAGCCCGTGACGCCCGCACCGGGCGACACCCCAATTGCGCCGACTGCGCCGAGAAACTCGCCGCCGCCATCCAGCGCCTCAAGATGGCTCGCATCCTGGACCGCAAAGCCTCGTTGCCGGTCCTCTTGGTAGCGCACGCCCTGCTGGAGCAGGAGCAGGCCACGGCCGCCGTGTACTACCTGACCGACGCCTTCCAGCGCGACCCGGCCATCTTCGAGGCCACCCCCCGGGAGCTGGATCGCTATTTCGGCGATGTGGCGGACGACGGAGCGACCTCCGGTGTTCTGGAGGCCCAGCTCCGCCGCTATCGCCGTGTGGCGGAGCTGAACCCCGAGGCCCCGGACGCCCTCATCCTGCAAGCCTATTGCGCCTGGCGGCTCGGCGAAGCGGAACGGGCGCGCCAGACGCTCGATCAACTCGACACGCTGGCCCTGAGCGGCGGAAAAGTGTCGGGCGAATTGCTGGACTTCGGCACGGCCCTGCGGAAGGCACTGCGATGAGGCCGTGCTCGGTCTGGTTCAGTGGCAGGGGCGGAACGACGGCGGCCTGCGACCGGCATGAGTGAAGTCAAGCAGACGACACGATGGGCGGGGTGGACCGAGTGGTCCCGCCGCCACTTGGCCGCGCTGAGCATCGCGTGCCACGCGCTGCTGTTCGTGATCTCGTGGTTCCTGGCGTTCGGGCTGGCGTACAACTTCAAGGCGTCGGCGACACTGGGGCGTCCGTTCGTCTGGGTCAAGTCGCTGTTCACGCAGGTCGCGCCGGCGGTGACCGACGAATCCGACTGGCTGATTGACTTCTTTCTGCCGCTCCTGCTACCCGTCGTCGCCATTAAGCTGACGGTTTTTGTGGTGCTGGGGCTGCATCGGGCCTCGTGGCGCTATGTCAGCCTGCGCGACGTGTTCGCCGTCGCCCGCGCCAGTTGGTGGGGCTTTCTCGGCATCTTCCTGCTGTACTACGCGCTTCAGAACGCCCGGCTCATCGGGCTCAGCCTGCACACCTTCGGGGAGAAGTTCCCCGACTCGGTCTTTGTCCTGGATTTCGCCGGCACCATCGCCCTGGTCTGCGGCGCGCGGCTGGCGGTGCGGCTTTACCACGAGCAAGTCCGCCCGGGCGCCGAGGGGCTGGCGCCGAAGCTGATCATCCTCGGCGCCGGGGACGCGGGCGAAAACGTCGTCCGCGAGATCCTGCGCATGCCTGTCCTGCGCTACCGCGTGGTCGGCTTCCTGGACGACGACGACGTCAAGTGGGGCGCCCAGATTCACGGCTTCGAGGTGCTGGGCCCGATCGCCGACGTTAAGAGAGTCTGCGAGGAACACGACGTCGACGAAATCCTGATCGCCATCCCCTCGGCCAGCCGCGAACGGCTGCGGCAGGTGGTTGAGCTCTGCCAGGGCACCAACCTGCGGTTCAAAACCCTGCCGGCCCTCTCCGACCTCATCTCCGGCCGGGCCTCGGTCAAGGAAATCCGCGACGTCGACATCAACGACCTGCTCGGCCGGGCCCCCGTCCGGCTGGATGAAAACGAAATCGCCAAGTTCATCCGCGACCGCGTCGTGATGGTGACCGGCGCCGGCGGCTCCATCGGCGCGGAAATGTGCCGGCAGGTCGTCGTGTTCAACCCCCGCCGTCTGATCCTGCTGGAGCGGGCGGAACAGGGCCTGTTCCCCATCGATCAGGAGCTGCGCCGCGGGCACCCGCATCTCGACATCGTGCCCTGCGTCGGCGATGTGAGTGATGCCGGCCGGCTGGAGTGGATCTTCAAGCACGAGCGTCCCAGCGCCGTCATTCACGCCGCCGCTCACAAGCACGTCCCGATGATGGAGTACAACCCGGGCGAGGCGCTCAAGAACAACATCCGCGGGACGCGGACCATCGCCGACACCGCGGACCGGTTCGGCTGCGAGAAGCTCGTGATGATCTCGACCGACAAGGCCGTGAACCCCACGAGCATCATGGGGGCCAGCAAGCGGGTCGCCGAAATGTACATCCAGGCCCTGGACGCCCGCTCGAAAGTCCAGTTCGTCACCGTCCGCTTCGGCAACGTCCTGGGCAGCAGCGGCAGCGTCATCCCCATCTTCCGCGAGCAAATCGCCCGCGGCGGCCCCGTCACCGTGACGCACCCCGACATGGTGCGCTACTTCATGACCATCCCGGAAGCGGCGCAACTGGTGCTCCAGGCCGCCTCGATGGGTCACGGCGGCGAGATCTTCGTCCTGGACATGGGCGAGCCCGTGCGGATCGTGGACCTGGCCCGCCAGATGATTACGCTGTCCGGTTTTCGCCCCGACGTGGACATTCGCATCGAGTTCACGGGCATGCGTCCGGGGGAGAAGCTCTACGAAGAGCTGGCGATCGACGGGGAGAACGTGGCCCGCACCGCCCACCCGAAGATCGGCATCTGGAAGAACATCCCCGTGGACTACGAGTACATCACCACGCAGATCGACCGATTGCTGGGGGACGCGGACGAACTCAGCCGGGATGAAGCCCGCCGCCGGCTGCGCGAGATCGTCCCTGAGTTCCACCTGGAAGCCCCCCCGCCGCGGCCGGCCGGTGCCCCTAACGGCTGCGTGGCGGCCGCCAACGCCCGGGTGGCCCCCGCCTGACGGAGAACGAGGGTCTGTCCGCTGACACGATCACGGCACCGAACGCCCAGACGCTTATCTTGTGTTGCCCCCGGGGCGGCCCGCTTCCGTGCCCTCGGGGGTATAATCAAATTGGCGATGGGGTTCGCCGCGACCCCCGCCGGGTGACCGGCCGGGGCGAACCGCCTGCCTCCAATGACGGGCTGATGACCCCTGCTGGACGGCGTTGGCTTCCGGCGGCGGTTCCCGGCCCGGATGGTCAACGAGAGTGATACGCCGGAAACCGCTGCGTTCGGGCGGTGCGGGCGCGCACCGGGCCCGACGCCGGAAGTCAATGCAATGGAGCGGCGTGATCTGGGTCGGTGCCATCACTGCGGCAACCTGTTGGCTGTCCACGGTCACTTTGTCAGCGAGGGGCACCAGCACGAGGAGTACTACTGCCGGGCTTGCGGCCACATCGAACGCCGGACGGTCCGTCTGCGGCTGGACGATCCCGCGTGGCGGAAGCTGTACGAGCGTCGGCAGAAGCTCATCACGCGCGGCCCGGCCGCCCGCGGCGGCCTGCTGAAACGCCACCGCAGCAGCGCGCAGGCCGCGCGCCGGTGGATCGAGGAGATCTTCCGCCTGGGCCGACGTTTGATGGAGGACGACACGCCCGAGGTACCGACGGAGAAACCCGTCCGGGGGCCGGGTAGCGGGCGGGGGCCGGTCGGAGAGCCACCGTCATGAACGCGCACCATCGCGGCGCCATCGGCGCCACGTTTCGGTCCATCGACAAGCGGCTGGCCGAGATCGAGGCGATTCTGTTGGCCGTCGGCGGGCAATCGCCCCTGTCGGGCTACGCTTTCGACGTGGGACCAAGGGAGCGCCAAGCCGTCGCCGGCTACCTGCAACGACTCCGCGAGAAGATGTGGTCGGCCATGAAACGGCTCGAGGTGCCGGCCGGCGGGCGCCGCGTCAGCGCCGCGTGGGCGATCCGCACGACCCTGATCGGCATCCTGATCGACCTGGCGGAAATCGAGCCCCGGCGGCTGGGCGGGTACGGCCGCCTCGACGCCGACGCGGCCACGACCCTGGCCGGCATCCTGGCGGACTTGCGACGGCTGGCCAACGGGCTGGAAGCCTATGTGCGCCGCGCGCAGGGCGAAAACCTCGCTGAGCGGCTCGCCCGCCTGGAGACCGCGCCGGCCGATCGGGACGCGCTGGCGACCCTCGAACGCATCATCACGCGCCATGGGCTGGTTGAATTGCGCCCGGTGCTGGACATGGTCCTTTCCCGCCTGGAATCCACCGAGTTTGAGATCGCCTTCTTTGGGCGGGTCAGCTCCGGCAAGTCCTCGCTGCTCAACCACCTGCTGGGACGCGACGTGCTGCCCGTGGGCGTGCTCCCCGTCACCGCGGTCCTGACCCGCCTGCGACCGGCGGACCGCCCGGAACTGGTGGTCCGCTCCCGGATCTCGCCCCCGCAGCACCTGCCGGTGGAGCGCATCGCGGAGTTCGTCACCGAGGAGGGCAACCCAAACAACAAGCACCAGGTCACCGAAGTCGAGGTCGGCTGGCCCAGCCCGCGGCTATCGCCCGGCGTCGCGTTCATCGACACCCCGGGCGTGGGCTCGCTCGCCACGTTCGGCGCCGCCCAGACCAAGGCGTACCTGCCGCGCTGCGACCTCGGCGTCCTGCTCGTGGACGCCGGTTCGAGCCTGAACCACGAGGACCTGGCGATTTTGCAGGGCTTCTACGAAGCGGCAATACCGGCGGTGGTGTTGATGAGCAAGGCCGACCTGCTGGGCCGACCGGACCGGGACCGCGTCATCGGTTACATCAAACACCAGACCGCCGACGTGGCCGGCGGCGACTTGCCGGTGTTCCCCGTCAGCACGCGCGGCCCCGACGCGGCGCTGACGGACGCTTGGTTCGACGAGCAGATCGGCCCGTTGGTCGCGCACCACCGTGAGCACGCCGCGGCGTCGATTCGGCGGAAGCTCGCGAATCTCGCCGAAACCGCAGCCTCGTATCTGGCTGGCAAGCTCGACCGGGCCCGGATGACCCCCGGGGCCGAGACCACGTTCGACCCCGTGAAGGCCCAGCGACGCTTGGCGGCGGCGGCCGAGCACCTGGCCGTCGTGGCCGCGCGGGTGACCGAACCGCCCGATCAGGGCGTGGCGGAGCGGATCGCCGAACTGGCCGAGAGCGCGTCGCGGGCCCTGGTGGAACAAGCCCGTCGCGGCACGCGGTCGCCGCGCGCGCTGGCCGCGCAGGCCCTGCACGAGCTGGCGGGAATGGCCGACGAAACCCGCGGACAGATCACGACGCTGGGCGAGCGGCTGAGTGCGACCGTGCGCGAGCTGTCCGATTCACTCGGGATGTCTCCCGCAACCTGGTCACCCGCCGCCGCGACGACTTCAAGCTCCCTGCCCCTCTCTCAATCGGTGCGCGACCCTTCACCGCTCTCCCCCGTGGCACACACAAGTCACGGGCGGGTCGAGTCCGCGCCGCAGTCCGTCGTGGAGGAGGTCCTCGCCACGCTCACGCCCCTCCCCCCGGCGGATGAGACACGGCTGCGCGAGATCCCCGATCTGCGCTGCGTGCGAATACTCGCGTGGTGGCCCGGTCTGGCGACGTGGCTCCTGCGCCGCCGCATCCACGACCGCTGCGGCGCGGCGCTCTGGTCCCTGTTCAGTGACCACCGCTCCAAGCTGCGCACTTGGCTGGCCGACAGTCTGGAGCGGCTGACCAACGCCTACGAAGCCCAGGCCGCGCTCTACCGCGAGCGACTGCGGGACGGCGGCGACGGCGAACCGGGCGGCGAGTCCATCGAGGAACTGGAATCCGATCTGGAACAGCTCGGACGGATCGTACCGGGCCCCGCCGCCGGGCCCCGGGACAGCAGCGCGGCGCGCGTGGTGAGCGGCCCGTAGCCGGACACAAAGCGGTTGCGCCTTCGTCGTCGCGTCCCCTGGCATTGGTCAGCGCCCGGCAGTCAACCCGACGGGCCGTTGACCACGACATCGTTGACGGCGCAAGGCCCCGGGCCGCCGGTCCGTGGCCGCGGGCGATTACGAACCGCGCGGGGGCAGATTGGCCTGGCCGCGGGCCGCGGCCAGCGCGCGGGCCAGCGTCTCCGCCGCCGGTTCCAGGTTCACGGGCGGTTGAAACTCCACGCCGATGCGGCACATGCCGTCGTCATCCAGGGCGCGGCGCACCACGCGGGCGTGCGAGCTGATCCGCCAGGTCATGTTGGGGGCGAGGTCCACTTCCAGGGTGAGATACTCGCCGACCTTGCCGGCGCGGCGGGCGGACATGCGCAGACCGGCCCCGCCGGGCGAGATGTCCAACATCTCGCAGTGCCCTTCGTGCGATCCAGACCGCCAGCGCACCGGGCCCGAGGCCGGTACGCGAATGTACCGTCTTCTGTCCAGATACCGCGTCAACATGCGGTGCTTCTCCTTCCCCGGCGTTGTCCGACGGGACCGGCGCACGGCCGCGCGCGGCGCGGCCCGCTTGCCGGTTCCGCCTCCGGATTTCCAGGGGCGGCTTCCCCAACGGACCGCCCAGTGTTGTGCTCTTCGGCACGCGGGGGAACCGTGTTCAACGGGCCGGAAAACCGGCCGGCGCAAATCCTGCTTATGACGCCCGCCCAAAATGCGAGCGCGCCCGGTCGCGCGCGGTTGGTTTTCGCGGAAGTGGCAGCGGCTATCGGAACCGTGGCAGCAGACCGGCCCCGTCCTGCCGCCCATAACCGGAGTGCCCCATGCGGCGGTCAGACCGTCGGTCCCGTCACCCGAAGAGGACGTCCCGCATTCCATACAGGCCCGGGGGACGACCTACCACCCAGCGTGCGGCCCGCAGGGCGCCGGCCGCGAACGCATCGCGCGCAAACGCCCGGTGTCGGATCGTCAGCGATTCGTCGTCCGTGGTGAAGTGGACCTCGTGCTCGCCCACGATGGCCCCCATGCGAATGGCGTGCATGCCGATCTCACCACGCCGCCGGGGTCCGCACGCGCCGCGACGCCCGTGAACGGCGGCGTCGGCGGGGGAGTGCCCGCGGGCGCGGCAGACGGCGTCGAGCAACGCGCCGGCGGTCCCGCTGGGAGCGTCGATCTTGCGGCGATGGTGCGTCTCGCAGATCTCGACGTCCCACATCTCATCCAGCCGCCCGGCGAGGTCCTCCACGACGGCCAACATGAGATTGACGCCGGTGCTCATGTTCGGCGACCACACGAGGGGGATGCGTCGGCCGGCCTCGCGGAGGCGGGCGTGTTGTTCATCCGACAACCCGGTCGTGCCGCTGACCAGGGCCACTCCGTGGTCCGCGCACCACTGCGTCCACGCCATACAACCGGCGGGCGACGTGAACTCGATGAGTACGTCGCACGCCGACGGAACCGTCGTGCCCACCGTCACCCCCAGCGGGGCCACGCCGGCGACCAGACCGGCATCCTCGCCGCAACGCGCGTCACCGGGCTCGCTGACCGCCGCCACGATCTGGAAGCGCGGGTCGGCGCCGGCCAAGCGGAGCAAGGTGGTTCCCATCCGCCCGGTACACCCCGCGATGGCCAACCGCGTCGCGCTCATGAGAGGGCCTCCCGCATCTTGCGCATCTCCGCCGCCGCATGGGCATCCCCCTTCGCCTCGGCCGCCGTTATACCGGCTCCCAGCGTGGCCGCCGCCTCGCCGCGCCGGCCCTGCCGCAGTTGCGCGCGGGCCTTCTGGAAGTATGCGGCCACATACCGGGCGTCGATCCGCAGTGTCTCGTCGAAGGCGGCGATCGCCTCGTCCCAGCGTTCCAACCCCATGTACTCCAGCGCCAGCCCGTAGTGGGTCAGCGGGTCATCGGGCGATGCGGCCGCGAGTCGCCGAAGCTGCTCCAGGCGCGGACTGGTGGGGGGTAGGGACATCAGGACGTCCGGGGCCGACCGTACGGGCACGCGGGGCGACCGCCGACGTGGAGCTAGAACTTGCGTGCGGCGGCGTCCTTGAAATCGTAGCGGCCAATGACGAAGTACTCACGGCCCAGCTCGCGAATGCGGGCTTGCAGGCGGGCCGCGTCGCGCTCGGTGGCGAACCGCTGCGTGGCCACCAGCATCCAGTCGCCGGCGCCCCCGTGGACCACGCACTCGATCCCCTTGGACCGCAGGAAATCACGGGCCGCGTCCGCCGCCGCCCGCGCCCGACGCGGAAAGTGCTGTGCCACCACGTAATACGAGTCGGCCACGAACGCGAACGACTCCCCGGGCGGTTCCGTCGGGGGACCGCTCTCGGTCGCCGCCGGCTCCGCGGCCCGGGGCGGCTCCGGGAAGGGGGCCAACGGCGTGACCACCGCACCCCCGGGGCGGCCGCGGGCCGGCGTCGGCGGCGCCGCCGTCGGCTGAGGTTCCGGCGTCGTCCGCGGTGGCTCCGCCATCAGGAAGTCCAACTCGCCCGTCGACGGCGCGGGCGGCTGACCGCTGCGGGCCCCTGCCCGGTACACGGCGACCAGAATCACGACCGCCAACACCCCCAGCGCCGTCAGGTGCAACCAGCCCAGCGCCAAGTGCACGCGACCAGTCGCGACGGAGAACGTCCGCGGTCGCGACGGGGACTCGGCCGGCGGCTCGTGCGACATCGGCGTTGCGGCCGGAGACGGGGGCGCAGGTGGTGGGGCCGTGGATGGCGTCGCCGACCATAGCGACAGGCCACGCCGGCGGGTGCGCTGCGTCTTGGCCACCACCTCGAACAGCACCGGCCGGTTCTTGCGCACCGCCACCACAGGCCTCCATCGACGCCGCAGCACCCCATCTCTGGTACCGCAGCGCCGACGATTGTAAGACGCCGGCCGCAATCCTCAACAGGGGTTCCCCGGCGCTCGGTGCCCCGCCCTTGATCTTGGGGGCGCCAGGGCCACCCAAAGCTGCTACCCTATCCGGCACCTCGGGCCGTGCCGATTTGTGGCGGCCGGCCCAACGCGGGTGAGGAGTGCCATGCCGCCGCGGGACGAAGAGGTCGTTCGCCTGGAACAGGTGGTCAAGCTGTACCGCCCCGCCGCCGGCGTGGAGGTGCCGGCGCTGCGCGGGGTTTCGCTGAGCATCCGGCGGGGGGAGTACACGGCGGTCGTCGGCCCGTCGGGCAGCGGCAAGTCGACCCTGTTGAACGTCCTGGGTTGTCTGGATCGCCCCACGTCAGGGACGTACTGGCTCGACGGGGTGGATGTCTCCGGCCTGGATGACGACGAGCTGTCGGACATTCGCGGGAAGCGGATCGGCTTCATCTTCCAGAGCTTCAACCTGATCCCCACGCAGACGATTCTGGAGAACATCGAGACCCCGCTGTACTACCTGGGGGTGCCGCCGCGACGTCGGCGGGCGCTGGCCGAGGAGCTGATCGCCAAGGTCGGCCTCAGTGACCGGATCGCGCACCGACCGCACGAGCTGTCCGGCGGGCAGCAGCAGCGGGTGGCCATCGCGCGGGCGTTGGCGAACGATCCCGCGATTCTCCTGGCCGACGAGCCCACCGGGAACCTCGACAGCCGCACCGGCCAGATGATCCTCGGCTTGCTCGACGAACTGAGCGCCGCCGGCCGCACGATCATCATCGTGACCCACGACCCGAACGTGGCGCAGCGGTGCCAACGGCAGGTCGAACTCCACGACGGGGCGGTCCGCGACGGCACCCCCGCGACCTGATGTCCCGCGGCCTCCGGGGGCGACGGGCGGTCGGGGGTCTGGCGCAGCACATGCGGGCAAGAAATGCGCGGTTGCGGTCCCGCCCGCGGGACGACCGTTAGTACAATGAGAGCCGCTATCAGAACCCACCACGCAAGTGGTGGGCCGTTTGGCCCCGCACTGGCGTGCGGGGTTCGGATAGGCGCTTTAGCCCGGGCCGCGCCGTCGGTCCCGGCGCGCCGGGAGTACCCGCCGGGCCGGCCTGGGACGCGCCGCATTGCCCGGCCCGACACCGGTGTGACCGCCACCCAGCGAGGACGTGCCGCCGAATGACCACCGGCTCACGCGATGCTGAAGTCCACGCTCCGCCGACGGCGGAGAGCGGCGCGGCGGCGTCGGAACCGGTGTCGGCCGCCGCCCCCGTCGATCACATCGTGCGTGACATCCGCGACGGGTTGGCCCAGATCACCACGCGGGAGCTGGAGCTCCGTCGCCGGGAGCAGGACTTTGACCGGCAATACCTGGAGCTCAAGCGGGAGGCCCGGCAGGCGGCCGTCGCGGAACTGGAGCAGGTGCAGCGCCGGCTCGCCCAGCAGGCCGCCGAGCTGAACGCGCAGGCGGTGGAGATTTCGGCCCGCCGGGCGCGGCTGGGGGAGGCGGGGGAGCAACTGCGTGCGAAGCAGGTCGAGCTGGAGCAGCAGCGGACGGACCTGGCGCTGCGCATCCAGCAAGCGCGGCAGCGCGCCGAGCGTCTGCGGGCGTGGGAGGCCCGGCAGCGGGAGGTGCTCGAACAGCGGGCCAAGGCGCTGGCGCAACAGGAGGCGGACTTCCGGCAGCGCGTCCAGCGGGCCCAGCAGGACATCACCCGCCAGCGGCGCGAAACGGACCAGCGGCAAGCCGAGCTTGAGGCGCGGGCCACGGCCCTGGAGCAGGCCGAACACGAGCTCGCCGAGCGGCAGGCGGCCCTGGAACGCCGACTCAAGCAGGGCGAAGTGCTGGCCACGGAGGTCGAGCAGCATCACGGCGAGCTCAGCGTCGCGCGCGACTGGCTTGAACACGAGCGGACGGAGCTGGAGCGGGCCGCCGGCGAGGTCAAGGTCGAGCGGGCCCGCATTGCCCGGGAGTGGGACCAGCTTGAGGCGGCGTCGCACGAGCTGGTGGCCGAGCGCAAGCGGCTGTCCGAGCGGCACGCCCAATTGGAGAAGGCTTGTGCCGAGTTCGACGCCGAGCGCCAGCGGCTGACCGAGGAGCGGCGGCAGCTTGAGGAGGCCCGGCGGGCGCTGGAGCCCGAACGGGCCGAGTTGGCGCGGCAGCGGGCCGAGCTGGACGAACGCAAGAGCACGCTGGAAATCGAGCGGGTCGAGCTGGGACAGCAGCGTCGGCGGATCGAGCAGGTCGCGCAGGAGCTCAAGGCGGCGCAGGAGGCGCTGCGCAAGAAGCAGGAGGACCTCGACCGCCGGTGGCAGGAGGGCCGCAACCAGCAAGTCCACACGCAACGTCAACACGACGAAGTGGAAGCCGCCCGGCGGACGCTGGAACAGCAGCAGGCCGCCGCCGAGGAACGCGCCCAGCGACTGGCGCGACGGGAAGCACAATTCCGCGAGAAGCTGGCGGCCCTGGAGGCGGAGAAGGACCGTCTGGCCCAATGGGAGACCGAGCTCGAGACGCGCCGCGAATCGCTGGATGCGTCGATCGAGCAGGCCAAACAGATACAAGCCGAAGCGCAACGCCAAAACGCGGAAGCCCTGGCCCTCCGCGAACAAGCCGAGAACCGCGAGACCGAGGCGCGGCAGACTGCTTTGTCGCTCGAAATGGAGCGCCAGGCGCTGGAGGCGGCGCGGGCGGCGGCCCAGACCGATCTCGATCGTCAACGCGAGCTGGCGGCGCGGACCGCGGCGGCCACCCGAAGCACGCCTGCCACGGCGCTCGCGGACCGCCGGGGTCTGTCGCCGTACTGGAGGCGGCGGACCACGGTGGTGGCGGCGACGGCGGCACTGGTCGCCGCCCTGGGCTGGTTGGCCACACACCCCGCCACTTATCGCGCCGCCATCGCGCTGCGCATCACCACCGCGGACGCCACGTGGTCCGACGCGGCGGCACGACACCGGGCCCAGCTTCTGGACCCTCAATTGCTGGCCGCTGGCCCGGAGGGCCTGGCCGTCGGTTGGCGTGAAGCGTGTGAACAGAACCGCGTCGCCGCGCCGGCCGCGGCCGACGAGCCCGTGCTGCAACTGACGCTGACCTGCGCGGGAGCGGACGGGGCCGATCGCCTCCTTCGTGCGGCGACCGACGCCTATGTTCGGCGGGTCGAAAGTGGGGCCGTCGGGGCGGACGCGCCCGCCGCGCTGCACGACCTGGTTTCTCGCCGGGCCGCGCTGGAAGCGGCGCTTAAGGAGCTGCGTCGGCAACAGGCCGCGGAGGCGGCCGACGCGCCTGCCGCCACGGACGAAGACGCCCGTCGACAGGCCGCCGCCCGGGCCGAGCGGCTGGAAGCGGAGTTGGCGGACATCACCAAAACGTTGGAAGGGCAGCGCGGCGAACTGGCGGCGCTGGTGGCGGCGGAGGTACCGCGCGGCACGGTGTCGCCGGCCGAGATCGACCGGGCGTTGGAGCAGGACGCGATCTACCGCGAAGACCGCGAGGAGTACCGCGCCGTCGCGCTGCAATACCGCACGGAGCTGGCGGTGGCGATGCTCCAACTGGTGGACCCCGCCAAGCGGGTGGACCAGACGCTGGGCAAACTGGCCGGCGTCATCCAGGAGCAGCAAGGGATGGAGCCCCCGGCCGACATCCGCGCCGGGCTGGAGGCGTGTGCCGCGGACGTGGCCGACGCGCGGGCGCAGCTTGGGTCATTCCTGGCCCAGTGGCACGCCTGGCTGGACGCCGCCCGCAACCTCGATGTCCGCGAGGACGCCGCGGCGCTCGTGAATCAGCAGACGACGGCGGCCGATGCCGCCCGTCGACAGGCGGATGCCGTCGTCGCCCTGGTCGACGAGCTGGGCGCCCGCATCGACGGCTTGGACAGCGTGGGCAGCGGCGGGACGCGGCAGGTGGTCGTCGGCGCCGTGCTGCGCAGCGAGCACGCAACACTGGCCGCCGCCGGTGAGGCGCTCCAGGCCGCCGCCGCCCGCATCTCGCCCACGGACAACATCGAGCTGAATGCGCACGACCGCAAGCTGCGCGGCCTGCGCATGCGCGTCGCGCAACGTCGGGAGGCCGTGGCGCAGCAGCTCCAGCTCGCGGCGGACCTGGCGGCCCGTGACGCGCACGCGGCCGCCGTCGAGCAACTGCGCGCGGGGGTCCGGGCGCTGGAACGTCGACGGGAGGAGGCGGTCACGGGCCTGATGGGTACGCTGCGAACGCTCCGCGACCTGGACGACGCGGCCCGGCGCCGGGGCGAGCTCGCCGTCCGGGCCCAGCAGCGGGCCGCGGAGATCGCCTGGCTCGAGGGCCGCCAGGCGGACGTCGAGGCCGAGCTCAACGCCTTGCGGCAGCGGCAGGCGCAGCCCGACCGCGTCGAACGGGGCGAGATCACCGTCGAACGCGTGTCGGCGCGGCCGGTCGGGGCGGCCGCGCTGGCCGGGCTAGCGACGTTCGGGGCCACCTGGCTCATCAGCTTCCTGCTGATGGGCGTCGCCAGCGGGAGCACGAACCGCGGCACAAGCGGGCGAAGCTCCGGCTGAGTCGTGGTGGGCCGGCCGGCGTCCGAGCCGACACCCTCGCGGGCAGGTGTCCCGCACAATTCCCCCGCATTCCGCGCCGCCGGGGTTATACTCTAAATAGAGACGCCGCAGGAGGATCCGCCATGACCGTGGACCTGACACGGGAACAGCGCGACCTGCTGCTGCAACTGGTGGACGCGGCCCTGCGGGAGATCGGTCCGGAAATCCGGCACACCATGACCGCCGATTTCAAGGACGATCTCAAACGGCAGCGCCGTCAATTCCAGACGTTGCACGAAGTGCTCAGCCGGAGTCCCGCGGACGCCGGGGCCGAGCACGCGGTCGCGTCGGCGTAAAGCGCCGCAGGGGGCGTTAGCGAAGGTCACCCACTTCGCCGCCGGGGAGGAATTCGTGCTCTCTCAAGTCTCCGGTCCGAAAACCTCCCCCCTGGCCGGCGCCTGGACCAAACGGGCGTTCACGATCGTGCGCCCCGGGAGGGCGAGGCTGTCTCCCGCGGCGACCCTGCCGGCCTGCCGAGCCGCGGCTCGCCGGGAGGGGCGCCCTCCCGTCCGGTGTCTCACGTCCTCGAATAAGTACCTGCTTGGGATGGCCGCGGGGCGCCCGCGCGGCCGGGAGGAATCGCATACTACTCGTAGCCGGCGGACGCCCGCCGGCCCCCGACCCCGCGTCGGACCCTGATCGTATGCGCACCGCCCCCACAGAACGCACATTGGCCGCCACCGGCGGTCCCGGCTCGACCTTGAACGCCACGCGGGCTGGGTACCTGCCCGTGCCGCTGGCCCACGTCCCCGCGGGCGCGCTGCACGGATTGGCGCTGTATGTGCGGGCAACCAATGACGACTCGGTCGCTCCGTCGGGAGGGTCCTTCATTCCGTACCGCACGCCCGAGCAGCCGCTGACCGCGGCGGACCTCGCCACGCTGCGGGCCGGCGGACTGGAGACGATCTACATCCGCATGGCGGACCAGGTCCGCTTCCGTGAGCAGCTCGAGACGCTCGCGGTCGAAATGGCCGGGGACAGCGGCGTCGCGGTCGCCACACGGGCGACGCTCATCTACGAGACCAGCCTGGAACTGGTGAATGAGTTGCTGGCCGACCCGGGCTGGGCCGGGTTCTCCGAGCGCCTGGGCGGAATCACCCGCGCGATCGTGACCCTCGTGCTCAACGAGCCCACCGCGTTCCCGCACCTGCTGACCGTCTCGCACCACGACTTCTACACGGCCACGCACATGGTGAACGTGGCGACGGCGCTCGTGCCGCTGGCCCGGGAGCTGGGCTACACCGACCCGCGGGAGCTGGGCCTGATCTGCCAGGCCGGCCTGTTGCACGACATCGGCAAGGTCTACGTCCCGCAGGAGGTCCTCAACAGGCCGGGGGCGCTCTCGGACGAGGACTGGTGGCTGCTCCGGCGTCACCCGGAACTCGGCTGGGCGCATCTGAAGGACTACGCAGGCATCGACCCCCTGGTCCCGATCGTGGCCCGCCAGCATCACGAGCGGCTCGACGGCAGCGGTTACCCGGACGGACTGACGGGCGACAGCCTACATCCCATCAGTCGCCTCGCCGCCGTTGTGGACACCTTCGACGCGATGACCGCGTTTCGCCCGTTCAAGCAGCGCACCCTCAGCGTCCCGCAGGCGCTGGCGCTGCTGCGGCGCGATGCGCCGCTCAAGTACGACCAGCGGGCGGTGGACGCCTGGGCCCGCCTCGTCGAGTCGGCCCTGCACGCCACGCCGCCCGACTCCCGCCCCGGCGGGGCCCCCGCGGCCGATGAAGCCGGTGAACGCCGTCAGTTTCCGCGTTTCCGCTTCAACTGCCCCGCCCGGCTGCACCGGCTCGAAACCCAGGGCGACCGCGTCGTGCCGCAGGCGGGCCTCCCCGTCATGGCGCACAGCATTTCCCAGTCGGGTCTGGGCGTGCTCAGCCAACTGCCCGTGCCTGTTGGCCAAGCGGTCCGCATCTACCTGATGGCACGGGTCTGGAGCCACGAGTACGTCGAGGCCCAGGTCGTCCGCTGCCGCCGCTACCAGGACGGCTGGCACGAGATCGGCCTGCACTTGACCGGCCGTGGCACCGATCCCATCGAGTGAGCATCGTCCCCGCGCGGCGAGTCAAGTCGGGACAATCCGACCACACGCCCCGCTCAGCCCCGCAGAAACCGGCCCATCAGTTCATGTCCCGGTTCAACCCACACCCCCGTGGCGGCCGCGTCGCGCTCGGTGAAGTGCCGACCGGAGCCGGCGGCCCCCGTGCCGCCGAGACGGCAGAACGGCGGCGGGGTGGCGTCGTGGGCCGTGGTCGTGCAGGGTGTGGGGTGGTCCGGGGCGATCAGCAGCCGCCAGTCCCCGTGCCGCGGCAGCACCGCGAGCAGCGGCCCGACGATGTGCTCGTCGACCCGCTCCAGCGCCTTGACCTTCTCGTCGGCGCGGCCGAGGTGACCGGCCTCGTCCGGCGCCTCGATGTGGACGACGACGAGGTCGAACTCGTCCAGGGCGGCCACCGCGGCCCGCCCCTTGCCCGCGTAGTCGGTGTCCAGATACCCGGTCGCTCCCGCCACCGCGATTTGCTGCATCCCCGTCATGACCGCCAGCCCGCGCAGAATATCCACGCCCGTGATGACGGCCCCCCGCAGCCCGTGCCGTCTGGCAAACGGTTCCAGCGGCTTGGGTCGCCCCTGGCCCCACAGCCATATTCCGGTCACCGGGGCCCGGCCCGCGGCGCGCCGCGCGCGGTTCACCGCGTGGTCCGCCACCAGCTCCGCGGCGCGATCCATGATGCCCCGCAAGCGCTCCGCGCCGGCGCCCTGCGGCCAGTGGTCACTCACCGGCTGGTCGGGGATGTCGTGCGGCGGAGCGCACCGCACTTTCAGGTCCGCCACCTCGCGGAGGACCATGAGGTTCCGGTAGGAGACCCCACTGTGAAATCGACAGCCGCGCAGGGCGGGCTCGCCCTGCCGCACGAGCGCGTTGAGGTCCGCGATGAGTTGGTCGGCCTCCGCCTGGGCGATGTGCCCTGCGGTGAAGTCCCGCATCCGACCGTCGGTGACGGTCACGAAGTTGCAGCGGAAGACGATCTCGTCGGGCCCGACGGTCACGCCGCGGGCCGCGGCCTCGATCGGGGCGCGCCCGGAGTAGTACTCGTGCGGGTCGTACCCCAGCAGCGTCAGCGTGGCCACGTCGGTCCCCGGCGTGAACCCCGCCGGCACCGTCACGACACGCCCCAGCTCGCCGCGGGTCGCCACCTGGTGCATATGCGGCAGATGCGCGGCTTCAAGTGGCGTGCGGTCGCCCAACTCCGGCAGCGGCACATCGGCGGCCCCGTCCGGCAAGACAATGGCGTACTTCATCAGGGTTTCCTGTCGGCGGTCCCAACTCGCCGTCCCATCTTATCCCGATCGGCGTGACGGCCCCAGCGAGCCGCGGGGGGCGCGCAAGAGAATGGCGAGCCGCGGGGCTCGCCATCTTCGGCCACGGTCACCCACGAAGGAACCGCACGGCCTCCTGCACCCTTTCCCTTCTGTATAACTGGTACCACAAAAGTACGCATTCGTCAAGAGAAATATCGCATTTATTTTATGCGATTTTCGCAAGACATTCTGCATAAACACTTTGCGATCGAAATGCTCAGCGGCGGCTGAGACAGCCGTGTTGCCGGAAAGCAACATCCCCTCGGGGGTGGGGTGGCCGTTGCTCGGGGCGGGTCACGCGCTGGCCGCGCGAATGCGGAGCAGGGAGGTAAGTAATGGCTCCAACTCGGCCAGCGGCCAGACGGTCGCCGCGTCGCTCTTGGCCCGCGGGGGATCGTCATGCACTTCCATGAACAGGGCGTCGATGCCGGCGGCGACCGCGGCCCGCGCGAGCACGGGGATGAACTCACGCCGCCCGGCGGTGACCGCCCCGCCGCCGGGGTACTGCACGGAATGGGTCGCGTCGAACACGACCGGGGCGAAGCGGCGCATGACCTCCAACGCGGTCATGTCGTTGACCAGCCGCTCGTACCCGAAGAACGTGCCGCGGTCCGTGACCAGCACGTTCGGGTTGCCGGCTTGGCGGACCTTCTCGACGGCGAGTTCCATCTTCTCGGGTGCCAGGAACTGGCCCTTCTTGATGTTCACGCACCGCCCCGTCCGGCCGCACGCCACCAGCAGGTCGGTCTGCCGGCACAGGAAGGCCGGCACCTGTACGGCATCGAGGACCCGCCCCGCCGCCGCGGCCTGGGCGGGCTCGTGGACGTCGGACAGCACCGGCACGCCGACCGCGTCGCGCACGCGGGCCAGGATACGGAGCCCCTCCTCGAGTCCCGGGCCGCGGAACGAAGACACGCTCGTGCGGTTGGCCTTGTCGAAGCTGGCCTTGAAGACGTACGGCGTCTCCAGCCGCCGGGCAACCGCGGCGATGCGCTCCGCCAGACGCAGGCTGTGTTCCTCGGACTCGATGACACACGGTCCGGCGATCAGCAGCAGCGGCTGCCCGGGTCCGACGGTGTGCGGGCCAAGTTGCGCACGGGGAGTTGCCATGCCGGGCATGATAACGCGTCGGCCGCCGCGGGGCAGCGGGACGCGCCAACCCACTGGGTCTGCTGAATCACCGTGCGCGCACATGGAGTACGGGAGGGCGAGGCTGTCTCATGCGGCGACCCTGTCAGCCTGCCGAGCAGCGGCTCGCCGGGCCGGCAGGGTCGCCGAAGGAGACAGGCTCGCCCTCCCCACGCGCGCCGCCGGATCGCGCGCGGTCTTGTGGTCACACTCCGAGCCAGTGGATCAGGCCGAGGAACATGGCCAGCGCGAGCACCCCCACCCCGGCGGCCCGGGCCCACAGTCGTGGCGGCTCGGCCGGTCGCCCGCCGGTAACCGGCACGGCGACGACGTCGATGTCCTCGCCGCCGAACTGCACTTGCGCGATGAGCAACTGGGCCTGGAACTCGCCGATGCCGAGTTCCGCGGCCCGCTGGAGGATCGCCTGCCGCCGCGTGTAGCGCAGCAGACCGTCTTCAAGGGCGGCGGCAATGTGTCCCCGGAGTTCCGCGACCGCATCGCCCGCCGCCCGGGCCCGCAGGTGCGCCGCTCGCCGCCGCGGGTCGCGCAGCGTCATGTACGCCAGGTACAGCTCGTCGAGGGCGTGGCGCGTGGCGTCGTGGCGCGTCGGGTCGTCGAGTTCGGCCAGCAGCCGTGCCCGGCGGCGCTGAAAGCTGGCGGTGATCTGCCGCGGGTCGGTGCAATCGGACGGCAGTCCGAGCACAACATATGGGTCGCGGGCCATCTTTCCGGCCTCCTACTCAACCATACGCCCGCGGCGAACAAAGGCAACCGGTCGACCGGACGACCGAAAGCAGGTGCTCGCTACCAGCGGTGGGGGCGGACGACTCCGGGCCGGGGAGTCCCGAAATCCACGCGAGGCCAACGCGACGCGCGGCTTGGCGCCGCCGACTTGCGCGACGGGCGTCGCGGAACGTGCGTCTCGTAATCTTGGGAGAGCGTGCGGTGTCGTTCGACGAGCAGCAACAATCCGCCTGGTGGCGATAACACTCGCTTGCCCGGTCCAAGTTGCCGGCGGTCGCACGGCCTTGCGGAGGAGGAGTCAGAACAGAGTCGGATCTTTGCTCACCCAGCTCCTTCACTCCCGGCGAGGGCCGCCACTTCGCTTCCGATTCCCAAGCCACGAGCGCTAGGCCCCGATACAATCACGGGTTTGGGTCACGCCGGCGGGACCGGCGGACTGCGCGGAGCCACTTGTGGTCGAAGCCGTCCTGGAATCGGAAGCCGCGCCCGTCATCGCGGGCGGTGCGAACGGGCCCGCCGTTCGGCGCGAGTTGGAGCGGCGCTTCGCGGACTGCCGCCTGCTGCGGCCGTTTCGCCGAGCGTGCTACGAGCCGGGTCATCGGCTGGAGCTGTCGGTCACGGGGGTGGTACCAGCGAACACGGGGCGGGCGACGGCGGAGATCGAGCGTTTTGTCGGTGGGGGCTTCGCGGGGCAGGTCTACCGCGTCGTGCTGGCCGACCTGCAACTCGACGACGGCCCAATCCCAGGGCTGCGCGTTGGAGACCGCTACGCCGTCAAGATTCTCAAGCCGCCGTCCGGTTTCGCCTGCGCTTTCCGCGACTTCCTGTATTTCCTCGGCTACCAGGCCCCGTTCGCGGCCCAGGTGCATCCGGCGGCGATGCGCGTGGGGGTGCTGTGGCAGAAGCTGATTCGCCGGGCCGCGGCCCGCCGCTTCGGCCGCGACGACGCCGTGTGCGACACCTTTGCGACCTTCTACGACGAGGGGCTGCACAGCTTCGGCGAGATCAACGAGTGGGTGTCGGGGCGGACGTGGAAGTTCGAGGTGGACGACCGGCTGTTCGAGCGTTGGGACTTCACCGGTGGTCTACGGCCGGTGCAGAGCCCGGCCGCTACGCTACGGCCGGTGCAGAGCCCGGTCGCCAAAGGCAACTCGCTGTGGCGGGCCGCTACATGCCCGCCGCCGGTCGATCTGAACGCCGCCGAATATGTCCACAAGAAGTGGTTCATGCAGGAGCTGGTGAAGCTGCTGCACGAGATGGGCGCGCCGGAGCTGGCCCGCCAATACGAATGGTGGACGTGCAAGAGCCAGCCGAATGCCCTGAAGCGGCTCGACGCCGGCGACGGCCCCGGCGACGGGCTGACGGCGATCGACTTTCGCGCCGGGCTGGCCCTGCTGCCGTTGCTGCCCATGAGCCCCGCGGATGTCGTCTTGATCGCCCGCGGCGTCGCGCGCGGCCGCCTCGTGCAGTTCGACCGCGGCGACCCCGAGCGCTTTGAGCAATTCATCGCCGCCCACGCCGCCGACTTCGCCGACCTTCAGCCCGCGGTGGACGAGCTGCGCCGCCGGGAGCCCGAGTATCGCCGGTCGCTCACCGACCTCACGCACCATCATGTGCGGCTGTTGACCGATCGTACGCTGCGGCAGACGGTCCGCGAAGGCACGCTCGTCGCGTGGCAGAACCTGGGGCGGATCGACGCCGAACACGCGGCCCGGCTGCGGCGGCGGCCAATGCTTACGGCCTTGTTGTGGTGGGTGGCGCTGGTCCCGCTGCTGGGGCGGTTCGTGCTGAAGCTCTGGGGGCATGCGGAGTACCGCCGGCACATCAAGCAGGCGCTGACGAGCGGCGGCTACTTGCTGCGGGCGTGGCGCGGCTCACGAATTGAGGCGCTGATCCGCTGGCACCGCCGCGGCCGCGTGAGCGACGCGCGGGCGCTGCGGCTGGTGGACCGACCGGTGCGTTTCTGGACGCAGCGTGTCCTAGTGGGTTGGCTGCCGGCCAAGTGGCACCGGGCCTTGACGGAGCCGCGCTGGGCGTGGGGGCGATTGTGCGTCCACGCCCGCTTCGTGCTGGACATGATCCGCGACCCCGCCTACCGCGAAGCGTGGCTGCTGGCGCAGGTCCGGCTCGGACACGAAGAGGGCATGCTCACCGACGCCGAGGCCGCCAAGATCACCGAGCAGGTCAAAGACCCCTTCATTCAGAAGTACCTCAAGTGCCTGGCGGTCCACCTCTGCACGGTGCCGATCACGCAGGTCGTCATGCTCATCGTCGGCGCCGCGGTCGTCGCCTACTGCCTGAGCGTCCGCGGGATGAATTGGCCGGAGTCGCTGGCGTTGGGGACGGCGGCGGCGGCCACGATCCAGTTCCTGCCGATCTCGCCCGGCTCGACCGCCCGCGGGTTGTTCGTGCTGTACCTGATGATCCGCGAGCGGGACATCAAGAACTACTACATCGCCGCCCCAGTCTCGTTCATCCACGTGATCGGGTACCTGGCGTTTCCGCTCCAGATGGTCGCGCACGACCCCGCGCTGGCCCGCTTCATGGCCGGCCGCTGGGCGACCGGCGCCGTCCGCTTCATCCCCGTGTTCGGCGAACGCGGGGCCCTACCCGAGCACGCGGTCTTCGACCTGTTCTTCAACCTGCCGCTGTCGCTGCGGCGGCGCTTCCGTCAGCGCCCCCTCAACACGCTGGCGTGGCTGGTGGCCGTGGTGGCGGTGGTGGGCGTGCTCGTCTACGACGCGGCGATCGTGCTGCTGCTGCTCTACGCCGCCGGCGTCAGGCTATGGGGTTAGTCCACATGCTTCACGAACCACAGAGGCACAGAGACACAGAGGTTTGGTGAAAACGGCGTTGCGTCGGACGTGCGAGCACAGGTTCGGTGACAGGCCGTTGCCCTGCCGGCCGATAGCCGCCGACCAAGCTACCTGGCTTCTTCACTCCTCTCTGCGCCTCTGTGTCTCTGTGGTGGAATACCCGAGTTGGGCGCGGCTATTTGCCGCCGCGATGCCCTGGATCGCGGTCTGAAGACTCCGCCTCCCCCAGGGCCACGATCGTTTGCATGATCGCGTCCGCGGCTTGTTGCGGCGCGTCCGGCTCCCGTTCGCGTCCGCGGAAACGCGACAAGTCAACCGGCTTGCCATAGCGGATGCGCACGCGGTGCCGCCGAAACAGCGACCGGAAAGGGTTGTAGTCATAGCGCGTCCCGCTGATATGGCACGGGATGATGGTCGCCCCGGTGCGCAGGGCCAGCATCCCCACGCCGGCCTTGGCCCCGGGCTGCTCCGCCTCCGGCTCCACGTACGTCCCCTGCGGAAAGATGCCCAGGCACCCGCCCTCGCGCAGCCGCCGCAACGCCCCGGTCAGGAACGACTTGGTCGGGCTGCGGCGGTCCACCGGGATGCACTGGGCCAGGCGCATGAACCACTGCGCCACGGGCGGGCGGTAGTACTCCTGCTCCACCACGAAACTGACGACGCGGTGCGTGCAGGTGCCGAGGATGACCAGCGGATCGACGCCGGCCGTGTGGTTCGCGGCGAGAATCACCGGCCCCTGGCGCGGCACGGTGCAGGGACCGACCCGCTCGGCCCGGCACCAGAAACGGGCGTAGAACCGAATCACCCGCCACAGCAGCCATACGGGCCAGGGACGCGGGTCCGCCCGGCGATAATCGCGCCACGCCACGACGAAGCTCGCCAGCAACCCGGCCGCGACGAGCCCGAGCAGCAGCGGGACGTAACGGTCCAGGTGCTCGATGTGCGGCAGCCCGAGCAGGCCGGTGGTCGCCACGATCGCCGCCATCGTGGCCATGTCGGCGACGCCGAAGACGCGGCCGCGCCGGGAGTCGGGCACAAAGTGCTGGATCACGACCATCACGGTGACCAGGATGCCGGCGCCGTGGACGCCGATCATCAGCAGGCCCACCGCGGTCAGGACGCGGCCGAGCTTGAACACGACCGCCACGTCCAGGACGACCACCCACACCGCGCCGCCGAGCACGGACGCCAGCACCGCCAGCGGGACGGGCAGCGCCGGCCCGACGATGGTCAGGAGCCCGGCCCCCAGGGCCAGACCGGCGGCGATCAGCCCGCGATACAGGCCCGCGTCGGAGAACTCCCCGCCGAAGACGTCCCGCACCATGGCCGGCACCACGGAGACGATGATCCCCGCCGCCCCCCAGAACACCGTGCCGAGCACGATGATGTGCAGCACCCGCCGGTGGCGCCGAACGTAGCGAAAGCCCTCGCGGATGGGCGTCCACAGTCCCGTCGGCGGCGTGTGCGGCATGGCGCGGGAGCGCCTCATGGCGATGCCCGACAACAGCACGGCGCTGGCCACGAACGTCAGCGCATCGAGCCGGTAATTCCACATCAGCCCGAAGTGACCGGCGACGGCCCAGTCCACGAGCAGGCCGCCGACGACCGCGCTGAGAATCCCGCCGATCGTCCCCAGCGCGCTAATCATCGCGTTGGCGCGCACAAGCTGGTCGTCGCGGATCAAGGTCGGGACCATCGCCTGCCGGCAGGGGGAGAAGAACGCGGCGAACGCACCGGTCACCAGCAGCGGCAGCGCGATGGCGAAGTCGCCCAGCCCCCACCCCAGCAGCAGCGGGACGGTGACGGGCAGACTGACCATGACCGCGGCCCGGAGAAGGTCGGTGGCGATCATGGTCCATTTGCGGCTGAAGCGGTCGGCCCACCAGCCGGCCAGGGCCCCGAGCACGACGAACGGGGCGAAGAAGCAGAAGGTCATGAGGGCCTGAACGCGCGTGATGTCGTCGCGGGCGAGGCCCCCGGACTCCTGAAGCAGCGCCATCTCGCTGAGGTGGTCGCCGAACGCGCTGATGCCGTACGCGGCCCACAACAGGACGAAATTGCGGTTGGCGAGCAGCCAATCCGGCAAGACGACCGCGGATCGTGGACGAGTCGGCATGACCATGTCGCGGCTCGCCACAGCGAGTCGCCTTTGGCGGCCGGGCTCCGTACCGGCCGGCTTCGGGTGGCACCGGCGTCCCGCCGGTGTCGCGGCCCGGGTCACACCGGCGTCTCGCCAGAGCGTAGCGGCCGGGCTCCGCACCGGCCGTCGGCCGCGAACCAGCGCTTCACGAGCTTGACGGGCGAGCTTGGCGGGTCGCGGCCCGACCCGGGATCGCCCGCCGGCGGAACTCTATGCGGCCGCGCGCGCGGGGTAAAGCCGGCGGCGGCGCCGGTGCGAACCCCCCGGTCGCGGAGCGTCCGCACGCCCGGTACAATCCCGGTCGTGCGGGGGCGGCGTGGCCGGTGGCGGCCGCGGGCCCTTGCCCCATCCACTTACGCGAGCAACCGCTGATGCACGCCAGCAAGTTCGGGGCCGGCGAGGGGGTGCGGGACTGGTCGCGGCGCATGCAGGACATCATGGACGAGATGCGGCACCGTAGTTTCTGCGACTACCGCGCCTCGGGCACCTGGATGCCCACGGTCAACATCTACGCCAGTCAGTCGTCCTATTACCTCTGCGTGGAGCTGGCCGGCCTGGACCCGGAATCCGTCGCCGTCCAGTGCGTGGACCCGCAGCATGTGCGGATTCAGGGGCAACGGGCCCGCCCCGAAGCCCCCGGCCTGGACGGCCCGTGCAGCTTCGAGCTCATGGAAATCGACGAAGGCCCCTTCGACCGCGTGATTGACTTCAGCGAGCCGGTGGACACGCGCCAGATCGCCGTATCGTGGGACCGCGGCTACGTCTGGATCGTCTTGCGGAAGGCGGACGCGAAATGACCTCCGACGAACCGAACAGCATGCCGCCCCTGGTGCCTCCCTCCCCGCCGACCGCGACGGAGGACGGCAGCGCCACCGGCCTCAAGCTCCCCCGCGAGCTGCCGGTGCTGCCCGTCCGCGACATGGTCGTCTTCCCCGGCACCGTCGTCCCGCTGACCGTCGGCCGCGAGAAATCCAAGCGGCTGATCGACGCCGTGCTGGCCGGCAACAAGATGCTGGTCACCTGTACGCAACGCCGGGCCGACATCGAAGACCCCGGTCTCGATGACATCTACCGCGTCGGCACGGCGGCGACCGTGCTCAAGTTGCTGCGGATGCCGGACGGCACCAATAGCCTGCTCGTTCACGGGCTCAGCCGCGTCGGGATCGTCGAGTGGGTGTCGAGCGATCCCTACTGGCGGGCGATCATCAACCCCCATGAGGATGAAGATGCACCGCGGTCGCTGGAGCTGGAGGCGCTGGCCTATACGGCCCGACAGACGGCGCTCCAGGTCATCGAGTTGAGCCCGAATGTCCCCGACGAGGCGCGGGTCGTCCTGGAGAGCATCGAGAAGCCCGGGCCGCTGGCCGACTACCTGGCCGCCAACTTGTCCCTCGGCGTCGCCCAGAAACAGGAGTTGCTCGAAACGTTCGACGTGGCCGACCGCCTGCGGAAGGTCAACGCCACGCTCAACAACCAGCTCGAAGTGCTCCAGCTCTCGCAGAAAATCCAGGCCGACGTCCGCGAGCAGATCGACCACGCCCAACGCGAGTACTACCTCCACCAACAGCTCAAAGCCATCCAGAAGGAGCTCGGGGAGACCGACGGTCGCACGGCGGAACTGGCCGACGTGCGCAAACGCGTCGAGCAGGCCGACATGCCCGAAGCCGTCCTCCAGGAGGCCCAGCGCGAGCTGTCCCGCCTGGAACGCATCCCCGCCGGCTCGCCCGAGCACGGCGTCATCCGTGACTACCTCGACTGGCTCTGCCAGCTCCCGTGGAAGATCGAGACGCCGGACGACCTCGACCTCCGCCGGGCCGAGGCTGTACTGAACGCAGACCATTATGGTCTGGATAAAGTCAAACGGCGCATTCTGGAGTACCTGGCCGTTCGCAAGCTGAAGCCCGAGGGCAAGGGACCGATCCTGTGCTTCGTGGGGCCGCCCGGCGTCGGCAAGACCTCCCTGGGCCAGAGCATCGCCCGCGCCCTGGGCCGCAAGTTCATCCGCATCTCCCTGGGCGGCGTCCGCGACGAGGCCGACATCCGCGGCCACCGCCGCACCTACATCGGCTCGATCCCCGGCCGCATCATCCAGGAGCTCCGCAAGACCGGCTCGCGCAACCCCGTGTTCATGCTCGACGAGCTCGACAAGATCGGGGCCGATTTCCGCGGCGACCCGGCGGCGGCCCTGCTCGAAGTGCTCGACCCGCAGCAGAACCACAGCTTCACCGACCACTACCTCGGCGTGCCGTTCGACCTGTCCAAGGTGCTGTTCATCGGGACGGCCAACCAGATGGAGCCGGTCGCCGCGCCGCTCCGCGACCGCATGGAAGTCATCGAACTGGCGGGCTACACGACCGCGGAGAAGCTGGAGATCGCGCGCCGCTATCTCGTGAAGCGGCAGCTCGACGAGAACGGCCTGGCCGACCGGGCGATCGCGTTCTCCGAGCCCGCCCTGCGAACGATCATCGAGAGCTACACGCGCGAATCCGGGGTGCGCAACCTGGAGCGGGCGATCGGGACCGTGCTGCGCGGGCTGGCGGCCCGCGTGGCCCGCGGCGACCCGGTGCCGAAGTCCGTCGGGGTGAAAGACCTCGAGCCGTTCCTCGGGCCGCCGAAGTTCGAGCGTGAACAGGCGCTGCACGAGGGGCTGGCGGGCATCGCCACCGGTCTGGCGTACACGCCCGCGGGCGGCGAGATCATCTTCGTCGAGGCCACCCAGATGCCCGGCCGCGGACAATTCACGCTCACCGGCCAGATCGGCGACGTGATGCGCGAGTCGGCCCAGGCCGCGCTCTCGCTCGTCCGCTCGCGCTCGCGCGATTGGAAACTGCCCGATGAGGACCTCCAGAAGCTCGACATCCACATCCACGTGCCCGCCGGCGGGATTCCCAAGGACGGTCCCTCCGCCGGCGTCGCCATGCTTACCGCCCTCGTCTCCCTGCTCTCCGGCCGCCCGACGGACCCCAAAGTCGCCATGACCGGCGAAATCACGCTGCGCGGCCAAGTGCTGCCGATCGGCGGCGTGAAAGAGAAGGTGCTCGCGGCCCACCGGGCCGGCATCCGCACCGTCATCGTGCCGGCCCGCAACAAGGCGGACCTGAGCGAGGTGCCACGCGACGTGCTCGCCGACTTGCGCATCGTCACGGCCACGCGTGTCGAAGACGTGTTGGCGATTGCGCTGCCGCAGTGGCGTCGCCGCGGCGCCCGCGCCCCCGCGCCGCGGGAACCGGCGACCTCCACCAAGTCCGCGACTCGCCGCGTCCGCCGCAAGTCCGCCCCGCGTCGCCGCGCCGCCGCTGCGGGCTGACCAACGGGAGACAAGGACGGCGCCTGTCTTGCCGCGGTCGGTCGCTCTTGCGGCGATCGGCTTTCTCTTCGACGCGTGGAGCGGCCGCTTCCCGACCCTGCGCACTTCACGGACAGGGAATCGGCTGTCCGCCGCCGGAGGCGAGCAGGGCAACGAACGGGTTGATGTCGCCAAAGCCGTTCGGGCCGCCGTACTGACCGTCGCCGTTGACGTCGGCGTTCTCCGGCGGGCAGTTGGGATACTGGGCCAACCACGCCGGCCAGTTGGACAACGCCAGCACGAAGGGGTTGATGTCGCCGAAGTCGACAAACCCGCTGCAATCCAGGTCGCCGCGGCAGATGCTCGGTCCCGAGGCGAAGGTGGCCGACCAGAAGCCGCCGGTTAGCGAAAAGTCACCGCCGACCAGGGTGACGCCGGCGTCGGCCTGGCCGATCGTGCCGGAAACCTCAAAGTCGCCGCCGGCGGTCCACATGACCCCGCCGCCGTCGAGGGTCCACCAGTCGATGGTGAAGATGTCCGCGGGGGTCGGGACCACGGTGACAACCAGTCCCGCAACGAGAAGGACATAGAACCGATGTCGCATGAGCAGCCTCCTCCGGCCGGCCGGGCGCCGCACGCGGCAACGCTTCGCCGGGCAGGGTGTGGAGCATCTGGTATCACCACCTGATGACCGCGTCGCCGTTGTAGCTCCGGATCAGCAGCGGCTTGGTGAACGTGTGCTGACCGGTGTAACTACCCGTTTTCAGCCACAGCACACCGTCACTGGGTACCTCAGCGTAGCCTTGGGTAACCGTGTCGTAGGGACTGGTGATCTCACCGTTTCCAGAGTCCGAGCTGCCGGCGGCCACATAGACGTAGTCACGCGGTGCACAGTACGGATACGACCGGTCGATCGTGGGGTCGCTCCCGGGCAAATTGTTGAGGTTGTACCAGCCGTCGCTGTTCCCATTCCAGCCTGCGTTGATGCGGTAGTAGGGCGACGGAGAATCCCGATATCCGCACGCGACGACCGTGTGCACGCTCGTACTGAGGATCGTCGGCAACCCGCCGCGGACGCTCGCGATGACGGCCGCGTCGTGCGCGGACGACTGTTCACTGGTCGTGCGATACTTGAAGTAGTTGTTCATCGCCGCGGGGGACGGCCACGCGCCCGACCCGCCGACTTCGTAGTCCATGTCCACCGCCACCCCGCACTGGTACATCAGCCGCGAGACCTCCGCGTTGAGCTGGGTCACGTTCCCCATCGGCATACTGCCCCAGTCGTAGGTCGTCTTGCCATAATTGACGGAGTGTTGGTACTGGATGCTTCCCCAGGTGTCGGTGTAGCTATGCGAGCTGTTCCCGGTGTGCGGCCAACGGTGGAAGCGCGTCACGATGGCCATCGCGGTCGCGGTGCAGCCGGTGGGAATGTTCGGAGTGTTGCCGTTGTGCGCGACCACGTCGACGTTGTAGGGCCAATCCTGGTCCCAGGACGGCGTGTTCCACAAGACGTAAATCGCCCGCTCATCCTGCTCGCCGCCGGGTATCGCGGGCGCCTCGGCCAGGGCGCGCAGGTAGGTCCAATTCGGATGCACTGGAGGCCCCAGGCCGACCTGAAGCTGCTGTTCCAGAAAACGCCACTGGTTGGCCGACTGGATTATCAACACATGCCGCAGGAAGTTGCGCTCGGGCTCGTCCCAGCGAAAAGCCGCCTCCGTGTCAAATGCCAGCAGCGGCTCCAGACGATCATCGGTCGTCATGGCCACGAAGCCGCCGTGGACGTAGGTCACGACGTACGCCAGAATCGGTCCGCCAAGGGGCGCGTCCGTCAGCAGGGCCCCTCCCTCGGCGAGGTAGTAGACGTTGTGCGACTCGGTGCGGAACTCGCGCTCGGCCGCGCGGCCGCCCGTCGGACTCCCGCCGTAAAGGTCCCATTCGCGTTGCAGCCACACCTCGGCCAGCGCGACGGCTTCGTTCACGTCGACCGCGGCGGCCCAGGCGGGCGAGGACAGACCGGCCACCCCGCACACCACGAGCGCGAGGCGCCATCGAGAACTCATAGCGGTCATGATGAAAACCTCCGAGCGCCTATTGCAGGCCCACCAGGATCAGGACCAGGCCGCGCTCACCGGCGGCGAGCGCGGTCATCGCCTTGCCCAAGACCGCACCCGCGGCCCGCGCCGCATCGGTGACCTTCATGGCGTGTCCGGGCGTACCGCTGGTTGTCAACAGATCGCCCGGCCCGATCGCGCCACCGGAGGCATCGCACCAGCAGTAGACGCGGCCGGTCAGCGCCACGGGATGTTGCCCGTCGGCCACGGACTCGCGCTGCCCCATGAGCAGGCCCGGCCGGACGCCATTGGCGCCGCTGATCACGCCGGCGACCTTGCGGTCGTACGGCGTAGTGGCCAGGCGGAGCTGACCGGGCCGGTCCGGATCAATCACCACCACCATGCCGGGCCCGGGGGCCTGGTCGCCAGCAGACACGTCGAACTGCTCGGACAGATCACTCCCGCCGGTGATCTCCAGCACGTCCGTGATTACGCGGCCTTCGCCGCTGCCACCGTAGTCGGCGTCGAGTGCGATCGTGCGTTGCGGCGGGTTGGCGGCGTTGTACAGGCTAATCTCCGCGGCGCCGCCGCCCTCGTCCGACTGAATGTAGACGGTGCGCAGGTTGTTGTGGCTCCACAACTCCAATGCGCTGCCGCCGGTCGAGCCGTGCAGGGCGTCGAGTTGGATCCGCTCGTGCGCGTTGTCGTCGAACAGCCGCACGACGGCGCCGCCGTTCCCACCGGCCCCGACGCGGACCAGCTCGTCGTTGCTGGACCGGTCAAAGACACGGACGGTCCCCCGCAGGTCGGCCGCCTGACCGCTCGTCCCGCCCATGACGAACAGACCGGTAGCGGTCGCCCCCGTGGCCTCGGCTTTCATCGCATAGCCGGTTGTGCTGTTCGCCAGTACTTGGAAGGCGGCATTCCCCGTACTTGGTTGGGCGATTCCAACGCCGACGAACCCGTTGCTGGCGATCGAGATGCCGTTGGTCGTCGGTGGATCGACGTCGCTAAGACTGGCTAACAGTCGCAGGGCGTCGCCGTCAAAACACACGTTGGCCCGACCAAACTGGCCGGGAAACGTCGGAGCGCGCATGCTCATTCCCGGGCCGTTCGTGGCGGCATGGTCGAGTTGGGCCCAGACGTTCTCCGACATACCCGCGGCGCCGGAGCGCAACGGACCGTTTACGTCCAGCTTGGCATCGGGCGTGGAGTCACCGATGCCCACGCTGCCAGTCCCCTTGATGCGCAGGGTCTCGGTGAGGGCAGCGGTCGATCCGTAGCCGAAGACAATATCTCCACCGTTGTTCTGCGTGTGGACTCGCAGTTCCGCACTCGTCATTCCGATTCCCGTATTGTCGCCGCCGGGTGAGCCGTAGAAGCAGATTTTCTCACCGGTCGTGCTGGCAAAGTGCAGTGGATATCCCGGAGTGCTCTGGCCGATACCAATGTTGCCGTTCAACTCCGCCATGACGGAGTTGCCGATCGCGGTCGGCCCAGTGAACTTCGGGATGCAATTGGCGCTGCCGCTGCCGCCGATGCCGCCACCCGGTGCCGCCTGCTGCCAGGTGCCGACTCCGCTGGCGTTGGCGGTCAGCACGTATCCGGCGGTGGTGGACGTGCCGAGCTGGAAACCGGTCATCTTGACGGTGCCGTTGACATCGAGCTTCTGAGTCGGATTCACTTGATCGATGCCCACGTTGCCAAGCGGATCGAGCACGAGGTCGCCGACGTCGGTGTAGACAAAGCCGTCGCTCCCATCGTGCTTGAGGCCAATGTAGTTGCCCCACGACGCCGCTGCCGGCCCGTGGACGGTGAGCGCCGCGCCGAAGGCCCGGTTGTTGCCGAAGATGGAGTACACGCCGAAGGACTCGTCGGAGACGTCATCGCCGCAGATATAGTGCATGCTATTGTTCGTAAACTGGATGCCCGGACGATCGTTGCTACCATTTGAGTCGTGGATGATGAGGTGGGGGCCGGTGGTGCCGGCGGCGCGCAGTGTACCGTTGACATCCAGCTTGTATGCCGGGCTGGTTGTGCCGATGCCCACGTTCCCCGTGAAGTACTTGTTGGCGGTGAAAGCCTGCGCCGCGTTCAGCAGGGCCACGTTGGACGAGAGTCGCCCATCGGCGAGCGTACCGGCATTCAAGTTGGAGGCATTCCGGTAGTACGCCGCGGGCTGGGCTTCGAGCAGGTCGGCGTCCAGGGCCGCCACCGCGAACAGGCCGTAGGGCGTCGCCGTCAGCGGTTGCCGGGGCGTCAGCGTGACCCACGGCCCGGTTCCCGGCGGCTTGCGGAACAGCAGTTGCAGCCAGCGGGCCTCCCCGCCGAACGGGCCCAGCCCAAAATCCAACAGAATCGTGAAGCGCCCCTGCTCGAAATCCACATTGGACACCACGACGGCGCCGCCCACCTGGCTACCGCCCGCGGCCGCGTCGTAGAGCACCGCCTGGAGGTCGACCAGGTCGTTGCCGTTCAGGGGCGCGCCCGCTTGTTTGAGTACACCTTGGTAAGTGAACGCCGTGCCGAGGGGACTCTGGGCGAACGCCGCGGCGGCCAGTGCAACGGTAATCATGGCCGCCATACCTCGTGGGAGACTCATGCAATATCCTCCTTTTCAGAATGCCGTAACGGGTGCGGACGTGATCAGTGGGTCAGTAACCATACGAAGGGATTGATGTCGCCGAAGTCCACGCGGCCGTCGGCGTTGATGTCGGCGTTCATGATGTCGCAGTACGGGAACGTCGCTGCGTACTTGGCCGCGTTGGTCAGTGCCAAGACGAAGGGATTGATGTCGCCGAAGTTGACGCAGCCATCGCAGTTCAGGTCGCCGGATATGATCGCCGGACCCCAGCGCGCGTACCTCAAGACAGTGTTCGACGCACCGTTGTAGGTGATGTGCGGGTTGCCGGACGGGTCGGTTGCGATCGACGGCCACGAGCAATAAGCCGTGTCGTCCACGGTCTGGATACACCAGGAAGAAGTGGTCTTGTGCGCACACTTGAGGATCTGAGGGTTGGGGCCTCCCGGGAGGGTGATGAAGACGACGTACACGTGGTCGTATGGATCCAACGCCAGGCCTGCACACGCCGAGGAGCCCCCACTGACAATGGTCTCGAACGACCAGCCCGCGGCGGTGCGGTGTCCGTAGATCAGGTTGCCCCAGTAGTCAGCGTAGACGATGTGCGGATCGTCCGCCGAGTCGAGCACCAGGCTGGCCGTGTCGTTGTACACCTTAGTGCCCAACCATTCCGAGGGCCACGCTCCAGCTTCGGACCACAAATACCCGAATTCCTCATAGTAGGCATAGCCGATGCGCGGATTGTCGCTGCTGTCGAGAGCCAGCGCGGGGTAACCCCCGCAACAGCCGTACCCGGAACCGTACACATGCTGAATCGACCAGGATGATCCGCTCGGGATCGCGTAATAGAGTGTGTCGCCGTTGTCGGTGTGCCCCCTGAACGCGATGCGGGGCTCGCCGGCGGCGGTGAGCGCCAACGACGCGGCGGGATTCGTGTATGTGACATTGCTCGACTGCCATGCCGAGCCAGTCCAGTGGGTGTACACCAAATAACCCCCTAGCCCAGGGGGATCGGTGAAGTGCGCGATGTGCGGTCGCCCTTGCGAGTCGAGCGCCAGCGATGGAAACATCCACGATGAGGCGTAGGGCGGCGGTGGGACGACCTCGATCTGCCAGGCCCCGCCGACTCGTGTGCCGTACTTGAGGTCAGCAGTCGTCACGTTGAAATACGCGACGCGCGGGTTTCCATCGGCATCGATCGCTAGCGAACAGCGATTGCTTCCGATTCCGACCGTGTCGATGGTCTCGCTGTGCCAATCGGCGCGCGCGGGCACCGACACTGCAACGATGGCCGCCGTCAGCACAATCGCAAGAACACCTGCGTTTGCAGCAAATGCGTTTCTCATGGCTTGTCCTCGTGCGCTCAGACCGTGAATCTGCATGGCCCGCCGTGTACCCACGCCGGGTGCATATCGCGCGGCCCACATAGTTAGGTAGAGGAAACGCTCGCCCCGGGCGCCGCGATTCGTGCAATTCGCGCAGCTCGCCACGACCTGGAACGTACCGACCGGCGCCCCGCCGGCCGCTACTCCCCGCTGGTGGGCTCGCGCGGTTCGCCGCTCTGCCAGCCCGGCCAGTCGAGCCGCCGGCCGGCGGAATCAAGCACCGCCAAGGCCAGACAGCCCTGCGCGGGCCAGGGTGACAGCAGCGCCGCGGCGTGCAAGTCCTTCAGCCACGGCGGGTAATCGCGGAAACGCAGCCCGAAACCCAATGTTCGAGGTACGTGCAGACCCAGAGCCGCCGCTTCAAGCGTACCCGGCTCTGGGGGAACAGCCGTCCGCTCGACGGCATCGGGTGCGAGGACGTATTGGGCGTAGTCCGCGAGGATGCGGACGAGTGGGCACCGACCCTCGCCGCCGTAGGTTTCGTCTAGCGAAGCCCGAAGCATCTGCCAGCGCTGGTCCGGGGTCAGCCGGTTCCACCAGCCCGGAGCAACGCGCTGGAATCCGTCCCAAGCGCGGCGGTAGCGCCCCACGCTGCCGGCGAAGCCGTAGGCCCGCGTCGCGCCCTCGAAGTCACCGTGTTTCTCCAGGTACTGCCCATAGTGCGTCTGCTCAACACCCTGGCTGCCGCTCGGTGTAGCCCAAATGGCTACGGCGAGACCCTCTCGGCCGGTGGCGGCATAGAGGTCGGCCAGCACGCGCTCCAGGCCGTTGGTGGGGTCCGGTCGGGGCAGCGTGGGCGCGTTTCTCAGGAGCGCCTCGGCCTTGGCGAAATCGCCGCATTGCAGGGCCACGTCAGCCAGACCTACGCACAAGAAGCCGGCTTCCGGAAACGCCCGGAAGGCGTTCCGCAGGCGCGGATACGCCCGGGCCGGCTGGTCCAGCAGCGAATAGAGCTGTCCGAGCGAGGCCTCCACGAGCGGGTCGGGGTCTTGCACGAGATCCAAGCGCGACCAGGCCTGCAAGGCGGTGTCGATGTCCAGGCATAAGTAAGCCAAGAGCCCGAGCGACCGAAGTTCCGATGCGGAAGCGTTCTCCAGCAGTTGCGGCTCCACTTGCGGAATCCGTGTCGATCCTGTCCAGTACTGGGCATACGTGCACGCCAGCCGGGCCTGGGAGCGCAGGCGGGCGGAGAGATCGGGCCGTTGATCGGGACGCACGAGTAACTCGCGCGCCAATCGCACGACGTCGCGCTCCAGGCGAATGGCGGCATCCGTCGGCCGCAGCCGCAGCGCGGCCTCGTAGCTCGCCAGCGGTCCGAGCAGGAAATCGTCGCCGGCCGTCCCCTTCCCGTTCCTGCCCGGAGTCGGCCAATAGACGACTTCGAAAATCCTGTCGTTCCGACTCGGCTCAAGCAGGCTCAACCGAGCGTCGCGGACATGGCCCTCGACCCAGTCGGGCACGACAAAGAGGTAGCCGCCGATTGACACTGCGAGGACCGACGCCAACAGGCCGCCGACGACCGCCCCTGTTACCCCGCCCCAGTGCCGCCGCGCCAGCTTGACCACGCGCGTGACCAGACCGGCCGGCCGGGCCCGGATGGGTTGCAGGCTCAGCAACCGCTCCAGGTCGTCCGCCAGATCGTCCGCCGTTTGGTACCGCCGTGCGGGGTCCGCCTCCATCGCCTTCGCCACGATGGTCTCCAGGTCGGACGACAGGTGTGGGTTCGCCCGGCGCAGCGGCAGGGCCCGCCCGGCTTCAATCTGCCGCAGCAGTTCGGCGGTGCTGTCCCCCGTGAACGGCAACCGCAGACTGAGAGCGTGGTACAGCGTCACTCCCAGTGCGTAGACGTCCGTCCGTGCGTCCAGTGGGCGGCCGCCACCGGCAAGCTGCTCCGGGGCCGCATACGCCGGCGTCCCGACGAAATGCCCGGCCTGCGTCAACACCGCGGCCTCCGCCTCACGCACCAGCCCGAAGTCCGAGAGCAGCGGCGTGCCGTCCCGGCGCAGCAGGATGTTGGCGGGCTTGACATCCCGGTGCAGAAGCCCGGCCTGGTGTACGGCGGCCAAGGCGCGGGCCACGGCGATGCCGATCCGGCACAGCGCGGTGGCCACCTTTCCCTGAGTCAGCGCGCCGGCGGGGGCGCCCAGGAACCGCCGCACCTCGTCGAGGGTCGGCTCGCGGCCCTGCGTGCGCAGGTGTTCGATCAACTCGGCGAGCGACTTCCCGTCCACCCACTCCATCGCGTAGGCACAGACGTCCGCCTCCTGCACCACGTCGTGGACGGCGACGATGTTTGGGTGCCGCAGCCGGGCCACCGCGCGCGCCTCGGTGCGGAACCGCTCGCGCGCCGTGGGAGACAGCGTGACCGGGGCGGCCATGACTTTCAGGGCCACCGGCCGGCCGCCGAGGTTCTCCTGCCGCGCCAGATACACCGTACCCATGCCGCCGCGCCCCAGCTCGCTCAGCAGGGTGTAGCCCGGCACCTTCGGCAACGTCCGCAGCCGACCCACGGCCACCTGTTCCGCCAGGCGGATCGACCGCTCCACGTGCGGACGCAGCTCTTCCCGCCCGGCGAGCCAGCGGCTGACCTCGATGGGCAGACCCTCTTCGAGCCGCTGCACCGTGTCCTCGAACACCCGGTCCAGCAGCTCGTCGTCGTGGGTCCGCGTGTCCGGCAGATCAGGCACGGCGTCTCTCACGCACCCGGGCTCACTGTTCTGGAGAGGAATCCGCCGCCAATCCGTGCCGCAAAACGCGCGAAACGGACAACGACCGCGTCGCCAGCTCGGCGGTCAGCTTCTGCTGATACAGCTCAGCTCCCTTGCGGAAGCGGTGGCGAACGGCCGATGCCCCCAAGTGCAGCTGCTCGGCAATCTCCTCCACGGTGAGCTGCTCGAGCAGCCGCAGTCGCACGACCTCCCGCAGATCATCGGGCAGGCCCGCCAACGCCGCCCGCATGGCCTCGGCTTGCTCACGGTACACGGCGATCCGACTCGGCGTCGTGGACTCCCACGGCAAGTCGAAGCCGCCGTGGCTCGTCGCCGGCCACGCGTGGATGGCCAGGGTCACGGCGTCGCCGCCGCGCTTCTGGGCCGCCGCCTGGTCCGCCAGATCATGGATGCGGTGGTCGGCGATCGTCAGGAGCCAGTTGCGGAAACTCTTGACGCCCCGCCACTCGTGCCGCGCCCGGTCGCGCCAAGCATGGAGCAGCGTCTCTTGAAGAATGTCCTCGGCGGCCAAGCGGTGCTTAAGGACGGCCCCGATGCGGTCAGTGATCACGGCCAACAGCGACGCCGGCCCGACCGCCTCAATCAGCCGGTTCCAGACGGCGGCCGAGTCCGACCGCAGCGGGTTGTCCGTGTCCCCGGGCAAGCTGGCGCCTCGCTCGGGGCCATTATACTCCGGCCGCCCGGAAATCGGGCGGGGTTCCACAAACCCACCGCGCCTGTCGGAGCAGCCTCATCGCGGGCTACGGGTTAGTCATCAGCCGCACAAACGGGTTGATGTCGCCGAAGTCCACGCGGCCGTCGGCGTTGATGTCGCCCAACATGATGTCGCACTTCGGGAACTGGACCGCGTAACCCGCCGGGTTGCTCAAGGCCAGGACGAACGGGTTAATGTCGCCGAAGTCCACGTGGCTGTCGCAGTTCAAGTCGCCCTTCGCGTAGGGCGGATCACAGACCGCGGCCCACAGGGACACATCGTCGATGTTCCAGCCGCAGTACTTCCTCGTCGAGTCCGTCGCTCCCATCGTCCAACGGAGGTGGACCGTCGGCTGATTGTCCGCGACCGTGGAGATGTCGAACCCCTGCTCGATCCAGGCGGTGTCGGCGACGTCCGTCTCAGGATTGGACCAGACGTCCCTCCAATTCACGCCATCGGCACTGACGCGCACGTAAGCGTGGTCGCAGGCGTTGCGCTGGACGCCCAGCCAGCGCCAGAAGCGCAGATACGTCCCGTACACGCCGGTGCAGTCGATCGGGGTGCTGGTCAGGTGCCACTCCCCCATGTTGTTCCAGTAGTCACCGCGCAAGTAGAACCCGTACACGTTCGGGCCGGTATGGCCGGAAGTGGGATCGGGGCCGCCGTACTCCCCCCCCTGCCCGCGCGGCTGGCCGAAATCCCACCATCCCTGGGTTGTCCAACCCGGGTTCACGTCCAAGTGGTTCTCGTAGGCCACGCGCCAGCCATGCCCGGCCAGCGTGGAGTAGGCGTTCGTGGGCGCGTCGGAGGGACTCCGCACCGTGTAGTGCCCCGTGGTCTCGACGGTGAGGTAGTACGGCAGGTAGGTGCCGCAGGGCACCGCCGGAAAGACCGCATCGTACACGTTCGGCGTGATCTCCGTCATCGGCACCGAGGTCCACCCGGCCCCGGTCTTGTAGTAGAGCAGGCCGGTGTCGGGTCGCGGCTGGCCCAGGTTCGCCGACACTTCCACGCGGACCACCGTGCCGCCGGCCGGGTTGATGAACTCCGGCTGGCCGTTCACGAACGTGAAGTTCAGCAGTTCCAGCGACGGGGCCGCCATGTTGTGCCGGGCGAAAGCGTTGGCGATTTCGTAGTAATGGGGCGTGCCGTTGTAGATGTTGCCGTCATTGTCGTCCAGGGCCAGGAAGTGGGCCGCGATGGCCGGCGTGATCGTGCTGTTGCTCCCGTGCAACAGGACGGACTCGACCGTCAGTCGCCGAAGGATGCTCAGGTGATTGACCGGCTCGGTGATCCTGAGCTCCTTCCACAGGTCCCAGACACAGCCCGACAGGAGCTGGCCGCAAGCGTGGACCTCGACCCCGCACGATGAGCAGTACGACGCCGTGTACTGGCAGTCGTTGTCCGCGTTGCGGACGCCCGTCGCGCAGTTCAGGAACCCGATGCCTTCCTCGGACCGCCCGGTGATCAGCATGGCGATGCTGTCGGCCATGCCCTCGCCATAAGCACCCTGGCTGCTGCCGCCCATGGACACGACGTGGTGCCCGTACTCGTGGTGAACGATGTCGCCGAAAGCGCTGTTGTTGCACCCGCCGCCCGAGCGGTAGAAGTTGATCGTGCCCGACGAGTAGAAGGCGTTACAGGTCGCGTCGATGTTGACCGTGATCTTCGTCGGGCTGGTCTGGTTGTGGATATACGGGTAGTTCGGCTTCGCCTCGAGGACCATGTCCCGGACGATGTTGGCCTGGAGGTAGGCGTTCACTTCCGCCGTCTGGGCCTCGGCGTTGCTCAGATTGTGCTCGAAGGTCACCGGCCCGGGCGGCGTTACGTTCAACGTGAGCGAGGCATTCCCCCCGGCGCCTTCGTTCACCACATAGAACCAGCGCCCCTCCAGCGTCGAGGTCACATCCACCGGCACCGTCCCCGGATTGGGCAACACGAAGTCGCCGTGGACGTCGGTGTACGCCTCGCCCGCGGGACCCGTCACCTTCAGGTACGGCAGGTCCCGCCATTCTTCCGTCGCGCACGCATCCGCCCGATAATCCCGCGTGCAGAAGCCGCTGACGTGGCCGGCGATGTCCAGGTGATAGACGAGGCTCTCCTGATACAGGACCGCCCCGGTGGCCGCGTCGCACACGAACAACCAGTTCTCGTACGGATCGTGGCCTTCGCCATTGTCCGCCGTAAACGTGATGGCGACCGCCGGCGGTGCCTCCGCGTCATCCACGCCGGCCCAGATCACCAGCTCAGCGGGACTGAAATGGATCAGCCCCGGCACTGCGGCGATGGCCGCCGCGTGGGCCGTCCCCTCCGCCACGAAGCCGTCGAAGCCGGCCGGGACGGTGAAGTCGCCCAGCGGGCGCACGTCGGACTGCGCCAGCACGAGCGGGCAGCCGTCCTCGTTCCGGACCAGCAAGCGCAGTTCGCCGCGGAAAACGGGGATGCCGTTGCGGTGCTGGTGGTAGTACACGAGTGTGAACTTGTACGAATCGGTCTGGGGCTGATACATCATGGGCAGGGTGTAGAGGTCGCGGAACGCCAAGCCCGGGGCCAGCTCATCGGCCTCGACGCCGAGCACCCGGCTGTAGTCCTGCACGAACACCGCAGCGCTGAGCTCCGGCGTGTCCGCCACGCTGAACGGCACCGCATAGATCGTGCTCAGCCGCCCCGCCCGCTCGTAGAACTGCGCGCCCGGATAGTCGGCCCGCAACCGGGCCCGTGCCGCCTGCACTTCGTCGCCACCCCAGGCCACCGCCCCGCTCACTGCAACCAGAGTCAGAGCGAACCAGCGCATGGAAGCCACTCCTTTCCGAAGTTGCGAAGCGATGCACCGCGTCCCGTGCCACTCACGATAGCGATCTTGCGGGACCCCCCGGTACGCACCGGCGTGCCACCGCCCTGGGCTGGGACCGCTGCGGTCGGGGGCCGGAAGGACGGGCCGCACGCTGACCGTACGCGCCCCAGGCCAACCCAGCGCAACCAACATGGCTCACGTCCTCTGGGGGCTGGAACCGGCCGCCGTGAGACCTGCGTTGTCCTGCCGAGCCGCGGGCCGCCGCCCAGGCCGCCCGCACTATCAGGACAAAACGCTCCTCCATTCCCAGTCTATGGCCCGCGTCAAGGGCGCGCGGCCCTCATGGAGCGGGGGAGCGCCGTGGGCTACGGGCTGGCCAACAGCCGCACAAGCGGGTTGATGTCGCCGAAGTCCACGCGGCCGTCGGCGTTGAGGTCGCCGTTGGCGTACGGGCAATTGGGGTACTGGGCCTGCCATGCGGCGGGGTTGGTCAGGGCCAGGACGAACGGGTTGATGTCGCCGAAATTGACCAGCCCATCGCAGTTGAGGTCGCCCGGGATGGCCCCGCCCGGCGCCAGGCGCAGCGCGAGGCCGGCGGGTTTCACGAGCTCGCCGCCGACGAGCGTTTCCAATTGCGTCCCCTTGTAGTCCGCGCGGAGCAGGCGCAGCGTGCGCGGATCGGTGAAGTACAGCCATTGCCGCGCGGTGTCGAGGCCGAGCCCGAACGGCGCGATGACGGCGGCCACAAACACATACTCGACGTTGGAACCGTCCAGGTTGGCGCGTGCAACACTGGAGGAGATGACATCCGTCCAGTACATCTTCCGGGCCACGAGGTCCAGCTCAATGTCCGTCGGCTCGTACAACCCCGTGGCGATCAGGACTTGACCCACGCCGCCGTCCAGCGGACCGCGCCAGATCTTCTGCGTCATCTGGTCGGTCCAGTAGATCATCCCGCCCGGCACGTCGAGGGCCAGCCCCGCGGGCAACACCCCGCTGTACATATAGAGAATCTCCACGTTGCCGCCGTCGAGATTCGCTCGGCCGATCGTGCCACCGTAGTCAGACCAGTACATCCGCCCGCCCGCGAGGTCGAGCTCGATGTCCGTCGGCCGGTAGAGGTGCGTTGTCACGAGGGTCTCAAGTTGCGATCCGTCCAGGTTGGCCCGGCGAATCCGCGCCGGCGCGGTCTCGGTCCAGTACATCTTCCCGCCGGCCCCGTCGACCGCGATCCCCGACGGGGCGACACCCTGCACCAGGAGCACGCGGTGCGAACCGTCCAGGCTACTACGCTCGATCACGCCGCGACCGGCGTCGGTCCAGAAAACCTGGTCATCCGCAAGGGTCGCCGCCGCCGCGCAGAGAACACCGACCGCGCCAACCACTGATTGTGTGAAAGCTCGCATGTTCCACCTCCGCCGTTGGGCGACTGCCACCCGCCGCCCGACTCCGCCCGCTGCGCTGAACACCAAGCGACATTGTACCACATTCAGCCACGTGGCCACCCCATTCTCGCAGATCGAGGGGTGCTTCGACGATCGGCCAGAACACAATGCGACCGGCCGGTGGGGTCACCACCGGCCGGCCGGGCGTTGCGGGGCGGATCACGTTACCGCGCGCCGGCGGTGCGGCGGTCCACTACGGGCAGGGGTAAGGCTGCCCGCCAAGCGAGGCCAGAAGCGAAACGAACGGGTTGATGTCGCCGAAGTCGACGAAACCGTCTTCGTTGATATCGCCGTTGGCCGGGTTGGCGTCGGGATACGTGGCCAACCAGCCCGCCGGATTGCTCATGTAGAGCACAAACGGGTTGATGTCGCCGAAGTCGACCCAGTGGTCGCCGTTGACATCACCCTTGCACAGGCCGCACGCGTGCGTCAGGTTGGCGCAGGTGCTGCCCATCAGCGGGTAGAGCTTGAAGATATCGCGGCAACCGACCGTCAGGTCGTCGTCCAGGTCGCAGCTCAGGTCCATCACGGCGGCATGATCGGGGTTGTTCCAATTGCCGAAGTTCAGGTCGATGTAGCGGACATCGGCGCAGTCCACGCGGCAGTCGTACCCGACCGGGGCGGCGCCCGGAGCGGTGTAGGCCGCGCCGGCCACGTCGGCCGCCGACGCGCCGCGCACCCACGGCCGCGGGTTGCCGTTGCGGTCGTAAATGTTCGTGTTGAAGTAGTTGTCGTCGCCGGTCAGGGCGAACCAGGCGTCATCCACGCGCTGGAACGCCTCCCAGCGCCGCAGCTTCCCGGTCGTTGGGTCGAGGGCCAGACCGTCGCAGAAGTACCGCACGTCACGGCAGTCGAAGTTGCCGTCGCCGTTGAAGTCGCCGAGGATCTCGACGACCACGGGGTTGGTCGCGTTCGAGTAACCGGCGGTCTGATCGTCGGCCACATACTGCGCCACGTTGTGCAGCGCTTGCATCATCTTGGTGATGTCGTTGATATTGCAGCGGCCGTCGCCGTTGAAGTCGCCCGTGATCCGGTTGCGCAGGTTCAGGTTGGCCCCGTAGACCAGGTTGGCCCCGCCCTGGCGGTTCACGTAGCCGACGCCACCGTCGGTGCCGTCGCTGTAGAAGCCGCGCGGCGGATAAGCGCAGTCACACTGGGGCTGCGGCGTCCAGGGGGTGTTCGGATCGCACAGCGGGGGGTTCGGATCGTCGGGCCACACGATGCCCGGCGGATCAAAGCCGCCGGCACAGGTGTAGTCGCTGGCCTTGGCGCGGACCGGGACCTTGTTGGCGACGTTGACGCTGCCGAACGCGGGGGTATCACCGCCGACGCCCAGGCCGTTGTTCGCACGAATCCAATCCTGAAGCGTCTGGTTCAGGTTGGGGTTGGGCACCAGGTTGGTGGGATTGAACGGGTCCTGCAAGCAGTCGAGACCGGCGCTGAGGAAGTACTCCTTGGCCAGCAGCTCGCCCGGCATGAAGTAGCTCTCTGAGCCGCCCGGCACTGCCACCGTGGCGTTGATGCTGGCGACCATGTTCCGCAGATAGTCCGCGGCGTGCTGGTTGACCATGTACGCCGGCGAGCCAGGGTTGGTCTCGAACGGGTCGCCAACGGTGGCGAACGTCTCAGGGCCGCCCACGGCGTAGCCG
Organism: uncultured Planctomycetales bacterium; assembly: GCA_964462635.1. Taxonomy (GTDB): domain Bacteria; phylum Planctomycetota; class Phycisphaerae; order UBA1845; family Fen-1342; genus JBFMAI01. The sequence continues at coordinate 22,204 of CAYWYJ010000001.1, read as the reverse complement.
AGGTCCGGATTGCAGTTGTCCAGGCAGGTGTCGATCTTCGGCCGGACGGCCAGCGTCCCGCCGCGATCGTCGAAGATCACATTCAGAATCTCGTAGCGGCCCGCCAGGGCGTCGCCGACGGCGCGGCTGCTGCCCGCCAGACCGGTGTAACCGATGGCCAGACGGTGGTTCTTGACCACGTCCTCGATGATGCCCGAGCCGCCGCAGTGCGTCGGCAGGAAGTGGTTGCCCAGCAGCGTGAGCTTGGCGTTCTCCTGCTTGAGGCCGAGGTTGTCGCCGACGCCCCAGCTCGGATCGACGCCGATGCTGTTCATGGCGCCGTTACGCGTGCCGGAACCCGCGTCGCGCGTGGCGGCGATGGGGTTGCGCCCGCTGGGCAAGCGGCCGGTGACGAACAGGTACTGGAGTTCGGTGACGCGCAGCGTGTCGGCGTTCGCGTCCGGCAGAGCGCCGCGGTTGGCGATGAACGCGATGGGCACCCAGGCGATTTCGGTGTCGAAGACCGTGCGGTTGTCCGGGTTGGTCACGTTGATGTTCAAGCAGTTGTTCGGGTTACCCGTCTCGCACAGGCTCTTGAGCTTGTTGCTCTGGTTGGCATTCCAGGACTTGCGCGGGTTGAGGCCGTAGCCGGCCTGCCCGGGCAGGCGATGCCACGACGGCGCGCCGGGCTGCGTCACGAACCACGTCGTCGGCACGTCCATGACCGCCAGGTCGATCGACGTCTGCGCCCACTGGCTCGGCGTTCCGCTCGGCCCCGCCGGACACCCGCCGATGCCCACCACCTGGCCCAGCTCGGCGTACTTGACGCGATTGATGTAACCGAAATCGGTCGGGGGGGTCTGCGGGATGACGCCCGTCAGCGCGAAGTCGCGCAGATCGGCCAGACCGTTACCCGACCCGACGCCGCGGTAATTCACCACCCACCACGTGGGCGGGAAGGGCAACAGGCAGGAGTTCGGGGGGTTGAACGCCGGCGCGAGCTGGTCCACGTAGTCCGTCCAGCCGCTTTGCAGGCACGGGCAGGGATCGAACCCGGCGTTGGGCACTTGGATGCAGTCGTTGGGATTCGAGAAAATGCACGTCGGGTCGATCCACTTCATATCGTTGTCTACATTGATGAAGTCGTTGGTCGACGCCTCTTTAGTGAAGAAGTTGGCGAACAGCGTCGCCCCGCTGATGTTGACCTGGTGCGGTTGCGCCCAGGCCGTCGCCCCTACCATCGCGACCAGCAGGAGCGCCGCGATAGGGCTGTACTTCAAGCTTCGTACCATTTCTTTTCCTCCGTTGTGAAGAACGCTACCGATACACTTTGGACCCGTGGCACCCCTGATGCCACCCTCATGATCGTCTTACCACACCACCGACAAGACTCGCGCGCGGACCGGCGGCCTACTGCCCAGGCAAAACCTGGGTGTTCGGCCCCGACAGGCTGTAGTACGCGCTGCCCCATTCACGCTGTTTCATCGTCTCCAGGACCGTCTTGCGCGCCACACTCCCGTCCACGTACAGGAAGTTCGTCGCCCCACCCAGCTTGTCGCCGCCCGGATGGTGCCGCCCGATCACGTTGATCTCCGGCCCCGCCTCGCCTTCAATCACGCCCACCTTGTCCTCCAGGGAGCTCAGCGACCACAGGCCATAGTCCTTGGCGCCGGGGGGGCCGTAGGTGAAGCCCCCGCCCGCGGACGCCCGGTACTCGTCCGTGCCGCTGCCAATGTTGAAGAAGGGATTCACCGGACGGTGGCTCTTGCTCAACAAGCCGCCCCCGCCTTGCACCGCCGCCAGCCGCCAGTTGCGGTTGAACTCGGCGGCCAGGACCGTCCGGCGTCCTTCCTTGATCGCGCTTTCACTGACCAGGATGTTGTAGCGCTCGCCGCCGGAAAGTTCCTTGGTGAACTTGTTCCGCGGCACGATCGCGGCGTTGGCCACGAACGCGACCCGCGGGGCCTGCCAGTCGGTCAGGCTCCCGGGCGGGCCGCTGTTGTTCTGGTCGAACTGCTCCCCGACTTCCCAATCGCGGGACTCGGAACCGGGGTTCGTGCGCGGTACGCCCGCGTTGGGGAACTCCGGACAGGTGAACGCGTTGGGATCGACCGTCCCGCGGTTGAACAGGAACCATGACCAGTGCGCGTAGCCGTAAGGGTGCCCGTACGGCTGGTCCTTCAGGTCGTAGTTCCCGTCCCCGTCCAACGGATAGACGTACGACGGCGGGTAGAAGGCGCGGTTCTCCGCCAGGTAGGTCGCAAACGCCTGGCCCACGCTGCGCAGGTTGGCCGCGCACTTCACGGCCTTGGCCGAGCGACGCGCCCCGTTCAGCGCTGGCAGCAGAATGGAGATCAGTAGCGCGATGATCGCCACCACCACCAGCAACTCGATGAGTGTGAACGCGGGCCGTACGGGGCCCACCGCCTTGTCGCCACGTCGTCGCTTCGTCATACCATGTCTCCCACTGCCGATCGCTCGGGGCCGCGAAACCCGGATCTCAGAGCGCACCGCGCGCCCCAGAAGTCAGCGGCCGCCCAGCCGCCGCGCCAGTCGACCTGCTCCCCTCTCCTTCACCCGGCCCGCGAATCCAGCGGTTACGGAATAGCCCCCGCGCGCTAAGACCAAGCCAAGATGCCGCTAATTCGATGCGCAGGTCCGTTGAACCGGCCTCAGTAGCGTGCGCTCCCGGTCTACCTTGGTCGCCCCCCCCGGACCGACTATCATCCGCCCCATGCCGGGACAGCGCAGCGTCGTCTCGTCGGCCAAGCTCATCGCCGTCTGCACCCTCACCTCGCGGATCACGGGGCTGGTGCGGGACGTGCTCCTGGCACAGGCGTTCGGCCTGGGGTGGATTCAGGACGCCTTCTCCTACGCCTTTCAATTCCCCAACCTGTTCCGCCGGCTGTTCGGCGAAGGCGCGATGTCACCGGTCTTCGTCCCCACGTTTACCCGCACGCTCGAGACCGAGGGCCGCGACGCCGCCTGGCGACTGCTGGCCCGCACCCTGGCCCTGATGACCGTGGCCCTGACGGCCCTCATCATCGTGATCGCGGCGATCCTGGCGGCCATCTGGTTCTTCTGGCCTGGGGACGCCGAAAAAGAACCGGCCCGGCGGCTGCTGCTCTCTCTAACCGGGCTGATGCTCCCGTTCATGCTGACGATCTGCGTCGTGGCCCTGCTGTCCAGCCTGCTCAACTGCGTCGGCAGCTTCGTCCCCGCCGCCCTGGCCCCCGTGATCCTGAACGTCGTGATGATCGTCGGGCTGGTCGGGCTGGCCCCGTGCTGGTACCCCGGCGACCCCGACCGACAGGTGTATGTCGTGGCAGCCACTGTGGTTGTGGCGGGCGTGCTGCAAGTGCTGTTCCTGCTGCCCGCCTTGCGACGGCAGGGCGTGCCGCTCGGCTGGCGACTGGAGCCGCGGGAGCCGACCGTCCGGCATATGCTGTCGCTGCTGCCGCCGGTAGCCCTCGGCCAAGGGGTACTCGCGTTCGGAGTGTTCGCCGACGCGCAGGTGTGTGCGCTGCTGACGCACGTGGCGGGGACGCCGGCCACTGCGACGTTCTTCGGCTGGACCTTCCGCTACCCGCTGGTCGAGGGGGCCCTGTCGGCGATCACGTACGCCCAGCGGCTCTATCAATTCCCACTCGGCGTGCTGGTGATTTCGCTGGCGACCGCGGCGCTGCCGGCGTTCAGCCGCCTGGCAGCCCGGGCCGACTGGCCCGCCTGGGCCGCGGAAGTGCGCCAATCGCTGCGGCTGGCCGTGTTTGAGGGACTGCTCGCGGGCGTGATGATGGTCATGCTCGCCGCCCCGATCGTGCGTCTGCTGTTCGAGCACGGCAACTTCACCGCGGCCCACACCGCCCGCACGAGCTATGTCGTTGTGTGCTATGGCTTTGGGTTGTGGGCCTTTTGTGCCCAACACATCGTGATGCGGGCGTTCTACAGCCTCGGCGACGTGCGGACCCCGCTGACGATCAGCGCCCTCGTCCTGCCGCTGAACATCGCCATCAGCTTCGGCCTGATCTGGGTCGACAACGTCCGCGAGGCCGGCTTCGCCATCAGCTCGTGCATCACCGCCACGCTGTCCGTCGCCGCCGGTTGCGCGATTCTCCAGCGCCGGCTGGCCGTGCGGCTGTTCGACCGGCCGACCGTGACCGCCGGGGTGCGAATGTTAGTCTGCGCCGGCGTCACCGCGGTCGCACTGACCGCCGTTCGCCCCACATGGTCCGCGTGGGCCATCACGCTGCCGGGCAAGTGGGCGGGGCGGGGCTTCGAGACCGCCGGGCTGCTCGTCATCGGCACCGCCGTGTTCCTGGTCGCCGCCCGGCTGCTGAAGCTCGGCGAGGTCAGCATGTTGTTGCCGCGGCGCTGGCGGCGGACACCCCGCGGCGGGACTTGATGGGGCCCCGCAGAATATCCGATAAAGAGTGCTTGTGGCGCCAGTGCACCGCTAGCGCCACCGCGTCGGTGCCGCTGCACCGGCGGTGCCACTGCGCCAGCGGTGCCCCCGGCGCCCGTGTGGCACCGGCCAATGGCCGGTGAACGCCTGGCGAACTGCCGGCCGCTACCGCTCCCTCACGGTCGCGGCTCGGATCGACCCGTGTGCCACTGCTCTTGAGCAGTGGTTCCGCGCTCTACGGCCGGTACCAAGCCCGGTCGCCACAGGCGACTCGCTGTGGCGAGCCGCTTCGCGACGGCCGGTACAGAGCCCGGTCGCCACAGGCGACTCGCTGTGGCGAGCCGCTACGCGACGGCCGGTACAGAGCCCGGTCGCCACAGGCGACTCGCTGTGGCGAGCCGCTACGCGACGGCCGGTGCGGAGCCCGGCCGCTACAAGACCGTGTGCCACTGCTCTTGAGCAGTGGCTCAGCCCCCGACGAACGGTCGCCAAGGATGAATGCGTGAGAATCCCGCCCGCCCATACGGCCCACCGGTCTCACCCTCGCCGCCGCCCGCGCCGGATGCTCGGGGTGCTCGCCCTCGTCTTCGCGGCCGGCTGCGGCGTACCCCAACCCGAGTCCACCTACGTCACGATGGACGACGGCGTCCAACTGGCCGTCGATGTCTGGCTGCCGCCCGACCTGCCCGAGGGAACGACCGTCCCCGCGGTCATGCAGCTCGGCCGCTACTGGCGCGACTACGCCCTGCCGGAGTTCCTGCCGCCCTTCGTCGGCAAGTATCTGACCGACGGCACGTGGCTGAACGCCGCCGGCTACGCCGCCGTCATGGTGGACGTGCGCGGGACCGGGGCGTCGTTCGGCGTGTCCACCGCCCCCTGGTCGCCGCGCGAGGTCGCCGACTTCGGCGCCTTGGTCGATTGGGTGGTCGCGCAACCGTGGTCCAACGGCAAGGTCGGCGGCCTCGGCGTGTCGTACGCGGGCGTCACCGCCGACTGGCTGGGGGCCGTCGGACACCCGGCGGTGGCCGCGGTGTTGCCGACGTACAGCTACAGCGACATCTACCTCGACGTCAGCCACCCCGGGGGCATCTTCAACGAGCACTTCGTCGCCGCCTGGAGCGAAGTCACCGCCCGCATGGACCGCAACGACATCACCTTCCTCGATATCGTGATCGCCGCCAACCCGCGCAGTTGGCTGGCCGTCTTCGCCGACGTGATCGCCGCGGCCCTGCTCGGCGTGCGGCCGATCACCGGCGCCGGCAACGCCCTCGCCGACGCCATCGCCCAGCACGCCGACAACCCCACCGTGTTCGACGCCGCTCGGCGGATCGAGTACCGCGACGACCTCTTCGAGACCGTCGCCGTCAACGACATCAGCCCGCTGCTGGGACCGGCGACGACCGCGCGGTCGGCGGCGATCCAGCGCGTGGTCGGCTGGCAGGACGCGGGGACGGCCCGCGGGGCGCTCAGCGCGTTCAACACGCTCGACACGCCCTATCACGTCGTCGTCATCGCCCCGCAGACGCACACCGGCAACTACCGCTGCGACCCGTACGACTTCAACACCCCGCCGGCCCTCGAACGCCAGCAGGTCATCGACGCCATCTGGCAGGCGGTGCCGCTGTTCGACACATTCCTGCAGACGGACGCGGCGGGGGCACGCCGGCGGGAAGTGCGGTACTACACGTACGTCGAGCGGACGTGGAAGACGACCAGCGTCTGGCCGCCCGCCGGTTTCACCACCGAGCGCTGGTATTTCGCGCCGGACGGAGCGCTGAGCCGCGAAGCGCCGACGACCGCCGCCGGCGAAGACACCTACGTCGTCGATTTCGACGCCACCACGGGGCCCGACAACCGCTGGTTCTCGGGATTGTCCGGCGTGCCGATCGTGTACCCGGACCGCGCGGAACAGGACGCCCGGCTACTCGTCTACGACTCGCCGCCGCTGGACCAGGATTACGAGTTGACGGGGCACCCGGTCGTGAGTTTGCAGGTGATCTCCGACCAGACGGACGGGGCGTTCTACGTCTATCTGGAGGACGTGCTGCCCGACGGGCGGGTCGTGTACCTGACGGAGGGGCAGTTGCGGGCGGTGCATCGCCGTGTGTCGTCGCGGACGCCGCCCGCGGCCGTCTTCGGCCCGTATCACACGTTTGATCGGGCCGACGCGCAGCCGCTGGTGCCGGGCGAGGCGGCCGAGATCACATTCGACCTGCTGCCGATCTCAACGGTGCTGCGGAAGGACCACCGGCTGCGGGTGGCCGTCGCCGGGCACGACGGGGACACCTTCACGCGCTACCCGGCCACGGGGACGCCGACGCTGCGTGTTCAACGGAACGCGACGCACGCGAGCTGGATCGACGTCCCGCTGAAACCCCGCGGCGACCTGGGCCGGTTGCCCGAGCACCTGCCGACGTACATCCCCCTGACCACCGCCCTGTGCCCGACGGCGGGCCTGGTCGCCACGCTCGCGCCGCTATTGGCGACGAGACGACTCCCGCCCAGACGCGGCGGCCCCGCTACTGGCGAACGCCCTCGACGCTGACCATGAGCCGCACGTCATCGCCGACCGGGCCCATCAGCTTGTTCATGCCGAAATCGCTGCGCTTGATTTCGAACACCGTCTCCCAGCCGCCGCGGAACTCGCCCCGCATCCCCGTGCCGCTCCCGGTGCGCTCGATCTTCACCGTGAGCGGCCTGGTCACGCCGTGGAGCGTGAGGTCGCCGGCGACTTCGAGCGTGGTCTCGCCGGCCTTCCTGACGCTCCGGCTCTTGAACGTGATGAGCGGGAACTGCTCGGCGTCGAAGAAGTCGGGGGACTTCAGGTGCTTGTCGCGGTCGGCGTTGGCGGTGTCCACGCTGGCGACCTTGACCTGCACGTCAAACGCCCCGCGGGCCGGGTCGGCGTCGTCGAGCACGAACGTGCCCGCGATCTCGTTGAAGCGACCATAGAAATACGCCGCGTTCAGGTGCTTGATGCGGAACACGACCGACGAGTGGACGGCGTCCACGTCGTACGTCCCCGTGGTTTCCGCCGGCGTCGGGTCGCTCTTCTGGGCCCATACCATCAGCGCCGGCGCGGCGACCAACAGCGTGAGCAGTCCTCTTGCGATGTGGCGTGTCATGGCAATCCTCCTGCGGGTTGTTCCGATCGGCCCAATTCAACCGGTGATTATAGCGCCGCTCCTCGCCGCGGCGGGCGGCCAACCCGCAATGAAGAGGTCTGGCGCCGGCGCCGGGGACCGGACGAGTCCTGCACCGATCGCCGGGGACGGGAGGGCGAAGCTCCTGCTGAGCCGTGCCGCGGCGCGGGAGAAACGGCCCGAGAAGAGCGCCGCGGCGTGGAGAAACGGCCCGGCAGGAGCCTCGCCCTCCCTTGCGCGCCGCAAACTGCCCTCCGTACTGCGGCAGCGTCTCCGGGAGCCGCTGACTGACCGATGGGGATTCCACTTGTTCCCGCGGCGGCGACTACCCTGGGCGCAGCACCTTGCGGTAGACGACCTTGTCATCGCCGGGCGCGTAGAAGTCGGGCAGTGTCGCCACGACCTCGTAGCCGCAGCGCTCGTAAAACGCACGCGTGGGGAGGTACAGCGGCCGGCCGGAGGTTTCCACATAGACGTGCCGGCCACCGGCGTCCCGGATGCGCTGCTCCGTCGCGGTCACAAGGTGCCGGCCCAGGCCGTGCCCCTGGTGCGCGGGGTCCACGACGATCCAGTACAGGTCGTAACTGCCGACGGCACAGGCAATCGGTCCGTAGCACGTGTACCCGACCGGCCGCCCGGCCATTTCCGCAAAGAGGAACAGGTACCCGCTGTCCACCCCACGCCGCAGCCGCTCCTCGACCAGCTCGACGGCGACCTCGACTTCCGCCGGCACGAAGAACCCCGTTGCGGCAACCATCGCCCGCACCGCCGCCGCGTCGCCCGGGCGGACGGAATCCCGCAGCGAGACTGACTCCGGTGACGCAGCGCCGTCGGGTTTCATCAACGTCCCCCTGAGCCGATGGATGCGGCGGGGTTGTTTCTGATCCGCCCCGGCACGTCCGCCAGAATGCGGGCGATCACCTGATCGAAGCTCACGCCGCCCTGCTGCGCCGCCGCCGGGAAGCCCGCGTCCGGCGACAGGCACGGATTGGCGTTCACTTCGAGCACCCAGGGCCGCCCGTCCGTGTCCACGCGGAAGTCCACCCGCGCGTACCCACGCAGCCCCAACAGCTCCCAACACGCCCGGGCCAGCCGCCGCAACTCGTCCAGCAGCGGCCGGTCCGTCGCCGGAAACTCGAAGCTCCGCGGCGTGTGGTGGTACTCAAACGAAGCGGGATCCCACTTGGCCCGGTAGCCGACCAGCCGCGGCCGGTCGGGTGCGTAATCGACGAAGTGAATCTCCGCCGGCGGCAGGACTTCGGGGCCGTCGTCGCCGGCGAGGACCGACAAGTTGAACTCCCGCCCGGCGATGAACGCCTCGGCGAAGGCCTCGCCGCCAAGCCGGTCGACCCGGACCGCAATCGCGTCGCGCACCGCCGCCGCGTCCGTCGCCGCGATGATGCTGTCGTCCTCCAACCCCAGCGACGCTTCTTCCCAGACGGACTTGATGATGTACCGCCCCGGTGCCGGCAGCGCCGCCGGGCCGCCACCCAGCTCAATCCACGGCGGCGTCGGGATACCGGCCGATTGAAACACCCGTTTGGCCAGCACCTTGTTGGACGTGACGAACATCGGCGTCGTGGACGCCCCGGTGTACGGCAGGCCGAGCGCGTCCAGCAGGGCGGGGGCCAGGTGAATCAGCCGCCCCCGGCCCCCCACGCTCTCGACGATGTTGAAGACGCGATCCGGTCGCCGGCGCTGCAACTCGGCGGCCACCGTCGGCAGGTCCAGCGGGCACGACAGCGTGCCGGCGGTGTGGCCGAGGCGGGTCAGGGCCTCGCCGACGGCCTGGGCCTGAACGAGCACGTCCAGCTCATCGGGGCGGGCGGTCGGCGGAAGGTCGTCGTGCAGGATGACGACGTTCACGGCACGGTCTCGACGGGCACGCCGACGCCCGTGCCGGCCAGCAGCCGGGCCACACGGGGATCGGGCAGCGTCCGGCGGGTGGCCGCCGAGCGCACGATGCGCCCGATCAGCTCGGTGTACGACAGGCCGACGGCGGTAGCGATCATCGGCAGGTCGGAGTGCGTGGGGTGCAACCCCGGCAGTGGGTTGAGCTCCATGACGTGCAGCCGGCCGTCGGCGTCGGCCCGCAGGTCCACGCGGCCGGCGTCCCGGCAACCCAGGCCGCGCCAAGCCGCCAGCGACAGCTCCGCCGCGGCCGCCGCCGACTCGGGGTCCGCCATCGGAAACTCGCACAGCTCCTCGCACTGCTCCTTGTTGATGTAGGTGTAGGAGTGCGGCTCGGCGCCGGACCGCAGGATGATCTCCATCGTCCCGATCGCGACGGCCTCCGCGCCGGTGCCCGTGATCGCCACGGTGAACTCGCGCCCGGGGAGGAACGTCTCCACGAGCACGGGCTGGCGGAACGTCGCCAGCAGCCGGCGGCACACGTCGGCCAGTTGCCGGGGGGTGTCGATCTTGGACTGCCCGTCGATGCCCTTGGCGGTCCCTTCGGCCAGCGGCTTGGCGAACAGGGGGTACGGGAGGTCCACCCGGCGAACGTCGTCCTCGGTTTCGACCACGCAGAACGGGGCGGTCGTTACGCCCAGGTCGCGCAGCACGCGCTTGGTCATCGCCTTGTGCAGCGTCAACGCCGCAACGAGTGGATCGGAGAACGTGTACGGGATGTTGAAGGCCTCCAGCACCGCCGGCACCTGGGCCTCCCGCGAGACCCCGCGGAGCCCCTCCGCGATGTTGAAGACCAGGTCCCACCGCTCACCGCCGGCCAGCCGGGCGACCAGACGATGCACATGCCCGATTCGGTCGGTCTGGTGCCCAAGCTGTCGCAGGGCCTCGTCGATCGCGTCGATCGTGCTGACGCGGTCGAACTCGGCGGTCTCTTCCTCGCCGAAGCCCGCCGCCAGGTAGTCCGCCCGCAAGTCGTAGGTCAGACCAATCCTCATCGCAGGGTTTCCTGGGGCCGCGTCGCCGGCCCATCTATCTGCATGGGTATTCATAGCCGTGCAGGAAGGCGAGGCTCCTGCCGAGCCGCGGCTCGCCGGGAGGCTCGCCCTCCCGGCGGGCGTCTCATGATCCTAAATACCCGTCTTGGCTCACGCCCGCCAGGGGCCGCCGAACGCACCGCAACACGCGTCCGGGCCGCCGTCAAGGGCAGTCGGAGCGCGTGTCGGGATAGCGGAAGGTACGGCCCTCGTAGTTTCGCAACAGAACGCCCTGCCCGTCGTGCCCGACGACCGGGTCCGGCAGCAGGGGGATCTTCCCGCCGCCGCCCGGGGCGTCGATTACCAGCGTCGGTACCGCGTAGCCGGTCGTGTGGCCGCGCAGCCCGGCGATGATCTCCAATCCCTTGGCCACCGACGTCCGAAAGTGCCCGGAGCCCGAGATCGGGTCGCACTGGTACAGGTAGTACGGCC
>CAYWYJ010000001.1:0-11203 GCA_964462635.1 uncultured Planctomycetales bacterium | reverse complement strand
GTCCGAAAGTGCCCGGAGCCCGAGATCGGGTCGCACTGGTACAGGTAGTACGGCCGGACCCGTACCTTGAGCAACCCGTGTACGAGCCGCTTCATCGTCTCCACGTCGTCGTTCACCCCGCGCACCAGCACGGTCTGGCTGCCGAGCGGGATGCCCGCATCGGCCAGCCGCCCGCACGCCTGCTGAACCTCCGGGGTCAGTTCGGCCGGGTGCATGAAGTGGATGCTCATCCACAGCGGGTTGTGCCGCCGCAGCATCCGGCACAGCTCCGGCGTGATCCGTTGCGGCAGGACGGTCGGCACCTTGGTGCCCAGCCGCACGAACTCCACGTGCGGGATGGCGCGCACCCGCGACAGCAGCCAGTCGAGCCGGTCGTCCATCATCGTCAGTGGGTCGCCGCCGGAAATCAGCACGTCCCGAACCTGCGGGTGGGCCGCGATGTAGTCCAGGGCCCGCTCGTATTGCTCCGTATTGAAGTGGTACTCGCCGGTCTGGCCGACCATCCGCGCCCGCGTGCAATACCGGCAGTAGGTGGCGCAAAAGCTCGTGACAAGGAACAACACCCGGTCCGGGTAGCGGTGGACCAGCCCCGGCACCGGCATATGGCTGTCTTCAGCCAGCGGGTCGTCCGCCTCCCCGGGCGACGTGACGAACTCCCCGGTCACGGGCACCACCGTCTTGCGCAGCGGCTGGTTCGCATCCTCTGCGTCCAGCAACGCGGCATAGTACGGCGTGATCCCCACCGGCAGTTGTCCGCCCAGCCGCCGGACGGCCTCCTCCTCGTCCACCGACAGGCGGACGATGCGGCTGAGCCCGGCCAGGTTGCGGACGCGGGTGCGGAGCTGCCAGCGCCAGTCGTTCCACTGCCGCAGGCTCGCGTCCGGGAAGTACTGCCGACGAAACTCGTCGCTGCGCGGGCTGATAACGTGCCGCGGCGGCGCGGGCTCCCGCGTCGGCGACCGCTCGGCGCCGCCACTCTCCCGCGGCGGGGCGGGGGCCGCCATTGGCCCGTTGCGCGGATTGGGCCGGCGGACCCGGCGATTTCGCAGCGCGCGAGCCGGCCGTTCGACAACGGCAGCGACCGTGGGCTTCAGAAGGGGAAGGGGAAGAGGCTGGGGGTGCGTACCGTCGGGCTCCGGATCGGAGCCCAAAACCTGGTCGTCCATGCTTCCTTTGGTCCTACGCGGCGGGGCGTGACCGAGTCAATCCGACTTCCATACGGAACGGTCCCGATTCTTTAACGCGACCGCGCCAGTCGCCGCATCGTGTTATGTAATACATAAATCAAGACCACGCGGAGTCAAGTGCAACTTCGTTTCTTTGACGATTTCCTTTCATCGGACGACCGGGCCCGGTGCTTCAGCCCCCCCGGGCGACACCGGCGCGTCCCGCCCGGACCTCGGCCCCGCGCTGGTCTCGGCCGGACCCGACCGCCCGCACACGACCGAGCGGGTTGCCCGCGGCGGATACAATCTGCTGGCGACGACCCGCCGGCCGCCCGTACACTTGGCGGGGTGGCCGGAAGGTCCGGTACCAAAGCGCCCCCGCCGAGCAGTGCCGGCCGGTGCGTTTGCGGGTAGCTTAACCCGCGGCCGCCTCGCCCAGGAGCAATCCCGATGACGAAGTCCCGCGTCCCGCTCTTGACCGTCTGGTTGGCCGTGTGCGGTGTCGCGCTGGCGTGCGGGGCCGACCCGACCACGCGGCCCGTCAAGCCGACGGCGTTTGACCCTGACCGCTACCTCGCCCACGTGAAGTACCTGGCGAGCGACGAGCTGACGGGCCGGCTCCCCGGCACCGAGGGGATCGAGCTCGCCGCCGAGTACATCGCCCGGCAGTTCACCGACGCCGGCCTGAGCCCCGCCGGCCAGGACGGCACGTTTTTCCAGTCCTTCGAGGTCTGCCGCGGCAAGAAGATCGTGGACGACGAGGCGACGCTGAAGATCGAGGGGGTGGATCACCCCTGGCGGGTGCGACGTGACTGGATCCCGCTCCCATTCAGCGACTCGGGGGAGGTCGCGGGCCCCCTGGCCTTCGCCGGCTACGGCATCCGGGCCAAGGCGTACGACTACGACGACTACGCGGGCTTCGACGCCACCGACAAGATCGTCCTCATGTTCCGATATGAGCCGCCCGCCGACGACCCCGAGGCCGAGTTCGGCGGCAAGGAGCCCTCGCGGTACGCGCTGTTCTCGCGGAAGGCCCGCACGGCCCACCGGGAGGGGGCCAAGGCCGTGCTGATCGTCAACCCACCCTCGCGGAAGGACGCCGGCGACTCGCTGTATGAGTTCCGCGAGGACTTCAGTGAGCGGACCTTCGACCTGCCCATGGTCCACGTCACGCGCGAGCTGGCCGACGCCCTGGTCCGCAAGGCCGGGCTGGGCACGCTGGTCGAGCTCGAGGAGAAGCTGAACCGCGACCGCAAGCCCCTGTCCGCCGACCTGGGCCTGAACGTCACGCTCAAGACCGGCCTGCACACCAACTGCTTCCCGACCCGCAACGTGCTCGGGCTGCTGCGCGGCACGGGCGGGACCAACGAGACCATCGTCGTCGGGGCCCATTATGACCACCTCGGCCGCATCGCCCCGACCTGGGGCAACGCCGACACCACCCCGCAGATTCACAACGGGGCCGACGACAACGCCTCCGGGACCGCCGCGGTGATCGAGCTGGCGCGGGCCCTGGGCCGGGCGGGCGGGCTCCGGCGGAACGTCCTCTTCGCGGCCTTCAGTGCCGAAGAAATGGGGCTGCTGGGCAGCGAGCACTTCCTGGGGCACCCGACCGTGCCCCGGGAGGGCATCCGCGCGATGATTAACTTCGACATGGTCGGCCGACTCGGCGACGGGGCCCTGACGGTCTTCGGCACGCACAGCGCCACCGAGTTCTCCGAGCTCGTCCGCCACGCCGCCGAAGTGGTAGGCCTGCCGTACCGGGCGCCGGCGGGCATCGCCGGCAACAGCGACCACTTCCCGTTCTACCGACACGACATCCCGGTGCTGTTCGCGTTCACCGGGGTCCACAAGCAGTACCACCAGCCGGACGACGATTGGGACCGCATCGACGCCGTCGGGGCCGCGCGCATCCTCGCCGCCTTCAGCCCCCTGGTCCGGGAGCTGGCCGACCTGGAGGCGGGGCCGACGTTCCAGGCCGACACCGCGGAGCCGAAGGATGAAGACCTGGAGATGAAGCCCGCCGCCGAGCACGAGAAGGACGCGGCGAAGGCCGAGGATACCCCGGGCGCCGGCCACGCCGACCACCCCACCAGCAGCGAGGTCGAGAAACCGACGCGGCCCACCGTGCGGCTGGGGATCATGCCGGACTTCACGGGCAGCGATCAGTCGGGCGTCGTCGCCACCGCCGTTCTGGATGGCGGGGCGGCCAAGACGGCCGGGATGCAGGACGGCGACCGGATCGTCCGTATCAACGACCACCCCATCAAGGACATCTACGCGTACATGGACATCCTGCGCGAGTGCAAGCCGGGCGACACGCTCAAAGTCGTGGTCGTCCGCGGCGACCGCGAAGTCACGCTCGACATCAAGCTTCAGGAGCCCCCCCAGCCGCGCGGCGAACAATAGGCGCCCGCCTTACTCCCCTCCCTCTCAGGTCGCCACGGGCGGCTCGCTGTGGCGAGGAGGGGTTGGGCGAGGGTGGTTGATTGGGCCGTGAGGGAACCGGCCGGGAGGGCGAGCCTCCCGGCGAGCCGCGGCTCGGCAGTGCCAACGAGTTGCGGCTCTGGCAGTCCTGGGACGCCGGGATCGTTCTCCCGTGTCGCGCGCTCGCCTATAGCCGTTCACCGAGGCGTGTTGCTGCCGGCACCCTGCGGGGCGTCACCCCAGCCGCGCGCGCCGGCACTGGTCGCACTCGCGGGCTGCGTCGTCGCGTGTTTGACCAGGAGCACGTCGCCGCCGAACTCGCGTTCCAGCGTCCGCACGCGGGCCGGGTCGCGTCGGGCCACCGCCCGACCCGTGAGGTGGACCCCATCTTCACACCACACATCGAAATCCACGCGGCGGAGATTGGGCGCGAGCCAGATCTCGCGGGACGTGACGGTGCCCCGCAGGAAGTCGCTTCGGCCGGCCAGGGCCCCGACCTCCTGGATCACGAACCCGCTCACGGCGGTCGGCTCAAGCGGGGCGACCGGCAGGCGGCCCACCGCGTCGGGGCCGCAGGCGTACAGCACGAACGCTCGCGGCCCATCGGCGGCCCCCGGGAGCGAGAACGTCGCCGCCCATACCTGTTGGTCCCCCTCGGTGGAAAAACAGGCACGGTCGCCGGCGAGTTGCAGATGTTGCTGCGACGGCGGGGCGAACGGTTGATGGAGGACGATCTCCGCCCGCGGCCCGCACCCCGCCGCCAGGACGAGGCCGACCGCCGTCAGCCACCCAACGCCGCAACGCCCCAGCCACTGCCCGTGCCTCATGCCGGGAGCATACGCCCGCCGCCGCCCGCTTGCCAAGACCCCGAAAAAGGGGCGGGCGCCGACCACGTTTCCCGTCTCTGGCGCTCCCTCGCTTCCATGTGACCCCTCAACGATGGATATGCCCCGAGCCTTGCACACTCGGTATGCCCCCGCCGCGCCCGTCGCGCGGCCGCGCGGAATCTCGCCCCAATCGACTTCCGCGGCGCACTGGCAGGAACGCCCAACGAGAACTCCGGCCACTGGCGGGGTTCGTGACGCCCGGCGGGGCCGTCCCGCACCTGAAGATGAGCCCCAGGAGCTTCGTCTCCCGGCGCCACGCGCGCCCTTCGGCGGCAGGAGAGTCACCGCACTGCCAAACCCACCAAGCGCGGTTCGGTTCCGGGGAGCGCCGCACTGCCATCGGCGTCGCGGCCCCGTGGGGGTTTGCCGCGCCAAGATCAGGTAGCTAACCGATCGGAAGATATTGACGTGACAAAGGTTAAGTCAGTAGAGCTTCCCTGGGCGTTCCCTCGGACTGGCCGCGGGACGGGGCAGGTTAAATCGCGACGGCCGCCGGCGGACGGCGCGCGAACGCGGGATATTGGGGTAGAGTTGTACAAGAATCTTCTTGACTCGGGTGGTCCCGCCGGTAGACTGAACGTGGAGCGCCTCCGCGCGTCGCGGAGGGCGAGGAGGCACGAACTGGAGGAGAGGTATGGGCAGGAGGGTACTCACACTAGTTGCAGTCTTGGCGTTGCCCGCGTTGGCCGCGGCTCAGGTGCTGGAGGACTTCGAGCACGGCAACATGGGCTTGTACACGATCACCAACGGCACCCTGAACAACATGTCGATCGTGCCCCAGGCGGCACACGACGGGAACCTGGGTGCCATGTACACGTCGGGTACCGGGCCCATGTGGTACCTGCGGTCGGACGTCCCCACCAGCGCCGGGAACGTGTACTACAGCTACTTCAAGTTCGGCCCGAGCGGCAGCGTCGGCAGCGGCCGCGTTTACATGGGCGTGAACGGCTCCACCTCGGGCGCCATCTCGGCGGTGGCGGCCACGAACACGAGCCAGCTCCTGATCCAGAACAACGCGAGCTGGGGCTACGTTACGCTCGCCAGCGTGGCCTACACGTTCACCATTGACAAGTGGTACGTGCTCGAGATGGATTGGGCTGCCAACGGCGACATGGTCGCCCGTCTGTGGGACGAGGCGTACGCCAACAAGCTCGCGGAGACCCCCGTGGCGGCCACCGGGCAGACGGGCGCCGGCGGCTTGGCGCTGCGTTGCTACATGGCGACCACCGGCGCGACCTGCTACTTCGACACGTTCTCACGCGTGCCGGAGCCGGCGTCGCTGCTGAGCCTGCTGGCGCTTTCGCTCCTTCGTCGGCGATAAGCGCGGGCCCGCTCCGGGCAAATCGTAGTTTCTGGCACGGGGAGCCCATAGGGGCTCCCCGTGTTCTTTTCCCGCTTCTCTCTTTTGCCCAGCCTGGTGGCGGGTTCTCCATCCCGCGCGGGCCCGCGCCTGCGACCGGAGCGCAACACGGGTCGGAAGTGTTTCTCGTGAGAGCTCAGGTCGTGTCCAGCGCGGCAGAATCGGAAGCCAAAGCGACGGAGCAGAAAACGCGCGAGAAAGACCCCCGGCCGCTTTTCACGACGTGCGCAGCGCACCGGTGAGGGCCGCGACGTTCGGCAGGCTGCGGGCGGCGACGTAGGCGGCCAGGCCGTCGGCGATCTTCACGGGGGCCGACGGGTCGATGAACAACGTCGTCCCCACCGCCACCGCCGACGCCCCCGCCAGGAAGAACTCAATCGCATCGGCCGCGGTCTGGATGCCGCCCATGCCGATGATCGGCACACCGGCGTCGCGGGCGACCGCCCGATAGACCCGATGCACATGGTTCAGAGCCAGCGGCTTGATCGCCGGCCCACTCAGCCCGCCCGTGACGTTCCCCAACCGTGGCGTCCAAGTGCCAATGTCGATGCTGAGACCGACGTACGTGTTGATGAGGCTGAGAATCTCGGCGCCGCCGTCGATCGCGGCCCGGGCCAACTCGGTGATGTCGGTCACGTTGGGCGAGAGCTTGACGATGAGCCGCGCCCGTTTGAGCACGCCGCGCACCGCCGCCGTCAGCGCCCGCAGTTGCCGCGGCCCGGTGCCGAACACGAGCCCGTCGGCCACGTTCGGACACGAGACGTTGAGCTCGAGGGCGGCGATGCAGTCGTGCGGGTCGAGGGCGGCGGCGACCTCGACGTAGTCCTCCACACGGTGCCCCGCCACGTTCACGATCACGGTCGTTGGCATCGTGCGCAGGAAGGGCAGCTTCTCCGCCACAAACCGTTTCAACCCCACGTTCGCCAGACCGATCGCGTTCAGCAGCCCGCCGGGGACTTCCGCCAGTCGCGGCGGCTCGTTGCCCGGCCGCTCTTCGACCGTCACGCTCTTGGTGGTAAAGCCGCCCAGCCGGGAGTAGTCCAGCACCGCCGCGTACTCGGCCCCATAACCGCACGTGCCGGAAGCGGTGAGCACGGGTGTCCGCAGCACGAGCCCGGCCAGCCGGGTCTCCAGGCGCGGGTCCGGCGTACTGGGCTTCACGTTGAACATGGCCCCAGCATCGCCAGCCCCCCGGCCACTGTCAACGCGAACGACGGCCAAATAACCCTCTGGTAACGCCGCGCCGATGACATAACCGACAGCGCCGTCCCGCCGCCGCGCGGGCGACACGATCACCGACGACCGCGCCCCGGGCGCGGCGTCATCTTTGCGCCAGGCACGCCATGAGCCGAGTCGAGGCCCTGTACAGGTGGCTCTCCCGCGAACGAGGTCCGGACGTGGACCGCGCGTTCGTCGCCGGCCTGGCGCACGCCGAGCCGCCTTACGACGCCGAGATCGTCCGCATCCTGCTGCGGCGGCCGAACGAGATCGCCTGGAGCGGTCTGGTGGCGCACTATCCGCTGCTGGACGCGGCGACGCGGCAGCAGATGCTCGGCAAACCGGAGCTGTTGCGGGCGGCGACCGCGGCGGCTCTGACGGCGGCGTCCGAGGACGGCCGGGCGGCCGCGCTGGAGCTGCTGACGGACCATCCGTGCCCGGCGTTGTCGTACCACGTCGCCGACGCGCTGCGAGACCCCGCCCCGGGCGTGCGGGCGGCGGCGGCCCGCGTGCTGTGCCGCACGGGCGAGCGGCTGTGGTCGGATGGATCGGGGAGTCCGGGCGGGCCGGAGGCAGCGACCGAGCGGGGCAACTACATCGACGCCCTACGACAGGCCCTGCGGACGTTCGACCTACACCAGCGCCCGGATGTGCTCGAAGTCTGCCTCTGGTTCGCCCCGGAACTCGGCGACGGCCTGTGGGACACGCTCAACGCCCCGCGCTCGGCGGCGGGGCACGTCGTCGCGCGCCACCTGCCCGCCTGGAACGGCCCACGTCTGGCCGCGTTCCTGCTCCTGGCGCTGGGGCAACCGGCGTGGCAGCGCTCCGCGCAGCGGCTGCTCGAAGGGTGGAGTTCCCGCGACGAGGTCATCGCCTTGCTGCGGCGCACGGACCTGCTGCGCGATCCGCGCGTGCGCGGGCACTTGCACCTGCTCCACCGACCCCGCTGGCTTGTCATGCACGGGGCCGCCCTGATCGACCTGCCACGCGACGTGCGCTCCAAGGCCCCACAGTGGGTCTGTCACCTGGGGTTTACGGCGGAGGCGCGGCTGCGCTACCTGATGATCTGGCAGGCGTCGCCGATGCCCGAGCTGCACCGGGCCGCCGTATACGCCCTGGCCCACCTGGGCACCCCCGAAGCTGCCCGCGTGTTGGCCGAGGTGGCCGCGCGGCCCGGTCCCATGAGCCGGTTCGCGCGCTGGTACCTGGCGGGGGCGGCGACCCGCGGGGCCGCGAGCGCATCGCGTAGCACGGTGACCGCGGGCCGCGGCGGCGAAGGGAGGCGCTAGTGTCAGCGTGGACCGTGCCACTGATACTGCAATCCGGCCTGACGCGGCTGGAAATGCTCAACGCGATGCGCCAGGGCCTCGGTCGCCCGGACCCGCGCCCGGAGCTGTACCCGGTAGTGCTGGGCATCGTCGCGGCGGCCGGCCTGCTCATCCTGATCCCGCACCTCCTCCACCTCCGTCGCCGTCGCGCCGGCCAGGACTACCTGGCCCGGGCGGTCCGCCGACTCGGCCTGGGCCGGGCCGAACGGCGGGCGCTGCGGCGCATCGCGCGCCGCGCGCGACTGGCCCAGCCGGTCTCGATGCTGCTGTCGCCGGGGAATCTGGCGTTCGCCCTGCACGCCGCCGGGGGAAATGACGAGGGCCGCCTTCATCGTCGCGCCGAGGCGATCGCACGGCACGTCTTTGGGGTGGGGTTGCCGGCGATGGGGCCCGTCCCGCTGTCGTCCGATAACCCGCCGCACGACCCTGACACCCCCCGCGTGGCTGACCCCAGCAGATGGCAAGACCTGCCTTCCGCGACCGCGTATGATGATGCGGAGCGGCTCCCATAAGGTTCCGCCGCGGCGTCCAGATACCCGGCCTGCCGCCCGCCCGTACGGCTCGCGGTCGAACGGGCCTCCACGCCAGCCGGCATCGGCCGTCGCCGACCACCATCGGGAGTCCACCCTCGGGCGGGAACTTGCCGCCCGAGTCGTTGTCTAATGAGGTGACCGGGATACCGTGAGCCCACCCCCGCCCGCGCCCGAACCGACCGATGCCGAGCTCGTCCAGCGGGCGCAGCGCGGATCGCCGGAGGCGTTTGCGACGTTGGTGGCGCGGTATCAGGACCGCGTGTACAACACGTGCTACCGGATGTGTCACGATCACGCCGATGCGCTCGACCTGACGCAGACGGCGTTTCTGAAGGCCCTGGAACAGCTCCCCGAGTTTCGCGGCGAGGCCGGCTTCTTCACATGGCTGTTTCGGATCGCGGTCAACTTGAGCTTGTCATTCCGTCGAACGCGGGCGCGGGCGGCCCGCGTCCACGGGGCGGAACTCGACCGCCGGCGGTCGGCCCGGATCGCCCCGCCCGAGTCGGACGTGGCGGCGCCGGCGGAGCGACGAGAGTTGCGGGAACGGATCGCGGCGGCGTTGGACCAGTTGGACGACGAGTTCCGCGTCGCCGTGGTCTTGAAGGACATCGAAGGCCTGGACTACGCGGCGATCGCGGAAGTGCTGGGGGTTCCGACCGGCACGGTCAAGAGCCGCATTCACCGTGGCCGCATGATGCTGCGGGAGTTGTTGGCGGATGAGAGGACCGTAGGTGACCGAGCGCAGACCCGACGATCTTGAGAGCGAGCTGTCCGCGTACCTGGACGGCGAGCTCGACGCCGCGCGCCGGCAGGAGGTGCAGCGGCGCCTGGCCGAGTCGGAGGAGGCCCGCGCGCTGCTCGAGGACCTGCGGGCGATCAGCGACGGTCTGGGCGGGCTGCCGCGGCACCGGGCGCCCGACGATCTGCCAGCGCGGCTGGGGCGGCACGCGGAACGCCGGCTGCTCCTCGGAGAGGACCGCGCGCGACGCCGGCTCCGCCTGACGTGGTGGGCCGCGCGGGTCGGCGCGGCCGCCGCGGTACTGGTCGCGTGCGTGTTCGTCGGATGGCGGGCCGCGGAGCGGTGGCGGTCGCGCCCGGTGGCCCTGGCCGCGGCCCCGGAACGCCCGGTGCTGCCGGCCCCGTCGCCGGAAGCCATGCATGTCCTATCAGGCTCGTCGGCGGCCGGCGGCCAGGCCTCCGTGTCGCCGATGGCGCTGGCCGCGCCGAACGTGGAAGCGCAGCCGGCGGAAACCACGCTGGCCACCACGGCCGAACTCCGTGAAACCGACACCGCAAGCGCAAGCAGGCCGCCCGGGCCGGCCGCCGTGGTCGCGATGGAAGCCGGCGAGACGGGCGCGACCTCGCTCACCGATGAGGCGACCGAGGATGAAGCCGCTTCGGTCGCCATCGTGGTGCGAACTCAGAGTGCCCCGGAATACGCGGCGGCCGTCGCCGTGGTCGCGGGGTGGACGGCCGGCGGGCCGGAGACGGCCCCGAGCGAGCCTGGGCGGATCGACTGGTACTGCCAGGTGGCCGGCGGCGACCTGGAGCGGCGCATCGCGGAGCTGGTGCAGGTCACGTCGGGCCGCAATGTGCGCTTGCACACGCGCTTCGACGCAGCCGACCCGAACACGCTGGAAACCGTCACCCGCGCGGTGCGCCGCGCGTCGCTGACGCCGCCGCTGGCGCAGCGGCCGACCCCCGCGCCGCCGCCCGCCGAGGCCCCGACCGTCGTGATGAGCCGCATGGCCCCCCGAGCCGCGCCGCCAGCGGCGGCGCTCCTGGAGACCCAGCCCACGACCTCGGCCAGACCGCCGGCGGCCCCGCCGGAGGCGTCGCCCGGCGAGAAGGACCGAGACAAGTCCCGCGCGGCGCCGGAGAAGTCCGCGAGCCCCGCCGCGCGCCGGGCCGGCGCGCGACCGCGTGGTTTCGACGATCGGCGGGACCCGGAGACCATACGACGCGATCTGCACGCCCGCCACGAAGCGGCCACCGTAGAACCCGATGCGGCCGCCCTGGGCCGGATGTTCGCGCCGGCGGAGGGCGAGCCGTCCGCAGCGCAGCCTGCCGCCACGGCCCCGTCGGCACCGGGCCCCGGCTTGGGCGCAGCGACCGGCGCGGACGGCGAGACCGTCCCCGCCGGGCGACCTGTCGGCGCGGCCCGCCTCGAACGGCCGAGCGCGCCGAGCTTCTTTGATTACCTGCTGAGTCTGGCGTTTCCGCCGCTGGTCGGACGCGTGCTGACCGAAGAACCGCCACCTCGGGAGGCCACGGTCCCCGTGCG